>JBBQDW010000099.1:0-7688 GCA_038320085.1 Candidatus Humimicrobiales bacterium | reverse complement strand
TGGCTGGTTAACTTACCCGATGTTTATGATATTAAAGATAAAACAAAACTATCGGAGATTATAAATAAAACTTTCATGACTAAATCGGGTATAAAAAAAGCAAAAGAAATATATCTATAGTCATTACGATATTTTACTTATCATATACGCTAGTGATATCGTTTGTGTGGCATTATTGGTTTTTGATACTTCTAAAAAAGTGGATAAGTAACTAGTTTTTCCTTCAGCTATTGTTATGCCGAGTTCAATCAGTTCAGATTGGGAAAAATGTAGCAGCATCAAGTCTTATCATTTGGCAAGTTCCTTAAATGCTTCAAGGTTATCTTGTAATATTTGTGAAGCCCAAAGATTCTAAACTTTCGTTTACTGAAATTCCCATTTGCTCAAGTTTTTTAAAATCGATAACTATATATAGATCTAGGCAGAAAACCGGATAAACCCATTTTAACAACTAAATTTACTTAAAGAAGATTAAGAAAATTCCAATAAGTAAACAACCGCTCATTTTACCAAGTGAGGAACCAAGAATAGTACGCGTTGAATCAATTCCCTTTGTATGCAACCATTCAGATATGCTGCCTTCAAAAATACCTGCTATAGAATCTGATATAGCATTTCCTACAACAGCTCCTGCCAATGCCCCTGCAGCACCAAAAAGTTGTGCTCCGATTATGGCAGGTATGATTAATAATAAATTATCAATAAGACCAAAAATAATATCAGGCAACATTTTCTTTATACTAATTTTAAAAATATAAGCAATCAATATTGGAACAAATCCCAGTCCAAAAATAACTATGCTTACAAATCTACCAAGTTGCATTGCAAAAAATGCTATTAACGCTGTAACTATGGCAAGAAGAACTACTACGCTGATTTCTAATATATTTCTTTGGCTTTTTTTCATAACTTTCTCCAGCTCTATTAAAATATTGGCATTTTTTTAATAATTTTATTTTATAAGCAAACAGATTTTATAATGTTGTAATCAGAGCTAAAGATTTTTATCAATCTTTATTAGCATAATTTTTAAGAAATTTAATTCTTTTAAAAAGCACTTCGAAATTTCCTAACTCGGGCCAGACATTAAGGTATTACTGACTCCAGGTAAGCACAATAAGTTTAGTAACTTTTCCGGCTGAGTTAACTGCAGTTGCTGTGAGGTTGTAACTTTCACCATTTTTAAGGTTTATCTGTGCTTTATTATTCCCCCAGGTACCATTGCTGTCATCCTTGCTGAATTTAATAGCCGGGTAAGGGTTGCCGGTTACTTTAGCTTCTACCCTGTAGTAACACATATCACTATCAACTATGACTGGTCCTTCATAGACAATCAGCTTAAGAGTTGGAAGATTTTTGCTGGTATCTTCCGTTGTTGCAATTGTCTCAATAACAGTTGCTATGCTTGGAGTGCTTTCAGTTTCTATTGAGATTGTAGTTGGGGTGACTTCTTGTAAAGATGTACTAACCTCCGTGGTCTCAGTGCTTTCAGCTGCAGTCTTCTGTTTTTTTGGATTAGAAGCACTGTTTGTATATATAACTATTGCTATTAAAAATATAACACTTAAAGAAATTAAAATAGTTCCAAATTTTTTTCTCATAATATTTTTATAGATTGCCTGGAATATGAAACTTTTAGAAAATTTATTTTAAAAAATCTAAATTCCCTATTTAAGATATTTTATCAAAGACTCGTCAAAACTTAAATTTATATGATATTGATGAAAGTCACCAAGCCCTTCTTCAGCAAAACTGCCAGTACAACAGCTCCTGCCTTTGCTATTCTGATCTCCAGCAATATACTGTGTACAAAACGACCCCCACCGTGAAAAAAAGCAGTGATATTACAATGGTCAGGGAAAGATTTAAGGCAGTGAGAGGATTATAATCTATATTTCCTATCAAATATTTAATTATAATTGAATTTGCAGAAGACATTGGCCAGAACTTGGAAAACTTCTGAAGTGCTGCAGGCAGCATTGAATATGGAAAAAAAATACCGGAAATCGCTGATGTTATGACAGATATTCCAACTCCTGTCATAATAGCTCCCTGGACATTTTTAATTAACGAACCTACAACCAGACCCACTCCTGCAGAAGCAAGTGTCCCCAGTAATAAAAATCCTATAGATTTTAGAAGACCCAATAATGTAATGTTAAACCTGCCGCCAAGAAGCAAACCCACAATTATTATTAATGCTGCGCTTGCCAGTCCGAATGTCAATACTGACAGAATTTTGCCTGCTGCATCTTTCCAGGGCTGTATAGGCATTGTCTTTAACTTTTGGAAAAGTCCCCGCTGCCTGTCCTCAGAAATAAGTGCCGGAAGGCTCGTCATCCCGCAAACCATTATTGAAAAAGTAATCATCGAAATAGTACTTTGTCCTTTTGCCAAAGCGGCATATTCCGGCGGTACCTGCCGTAAAAAAACAAATACTGCAAGAATCAGCCAGATAACGGGCCAGGCTATTACCCAGAAAAGTGCAGACTTGTTCCTAAAATTATCTTTTAAGCTTTTTATAAATGTTGCAGATATCTGATTCAATTTTTAGCACCCTTTATTTTTTCAGTTGTTTCCCTTACTTTTTTACCGGTCAGTTTGAAAAAAACATCTTCCAGTGACGGTATAGCAGAACCTATCTGAAGCACTTTATAACCATTGCTTTCAACAGTCCGGACTATTTCCGGAATTACTTCGGACGTTTCATCTGCATAGATCTTATAACCCTCATCTGTCTCAAGCAACTGCTCACCTTCGTTGAATCTATTTAAAATGTTTTTTACTTTTTCATTTTTAACGGAAACTTCTATATTTATTACATTTTTTAATCCGCTTCCATTTTTTAATTCATCCGGCGATCCCTCTGCAATGATTTTACCAGCCTCCATAAAGCCGACTTTTGAAGCAAGTTCGGCATCCGAGCCTATATGGCTTATCAGCAAAACTGTTGTTGATTTATCTTTTAATTCATCTATCAGCCCGAAGAAATTTCTCCTTGCTGCAGGATCAAGCCCTGTTGTCGGTTCATCAAGTATAAATATCTTTATGTGTGGAAACAGTATGGTCGCGAGTTCAAGTTTTTTTCTCATTCCGCCTGAAAATTTACTGACTCTTTTATTCTGATCATCAAGAAGACCGACTTTTTTTAAAAGTTCCTGCGCAATTTCTTTTGTGTCTTTATTTGAATATCCAAGCATTCTTGCAAAATAATACATATTCTCAAGGCCCGTAAGGTTTGGGTCGGAAAAATTTTCCTGGGGAATATAGCCTACTAATTTTTTGGATTGTTCAGGTTTTTTGCCAAAGATTTTCACTTCGCCGCTTGTCGGTTTTCTTATTGAAGCAATTATTGAAGAAAGTGTAGTTTTCCCTGACCCATTTGGGCCCATGAGGCAGTAGAATTCACCTTCATTTATAAAAAGGTCTACATTATCCAGCACAGTTATTTTGTCATATATTTTTGTCAGGTTTCTGACTTCAATGGCCTGCAAATACTCTCCTTATAAGCCTTATATGTGTTTAACCGGCATAAGCTTTCTAAAAAAACGGTTCAGTAAAAAATATATAAATAAATATATAAATCTAAAAAACTAGTGTTATTAGATTAGATATAAAGGATATTGTCAAGAGGATGTAGTTTTTTTTAAATTTGAAAAAAGAACTTAAAAGTCTTAAAATGTTTTAGAAAATTTTTATACAAAGCCTGCTATAATTCTATTTAGGCTTACAGGATACAAAACATTAAGATTTTTAATATTTACTAAGAAATTTACTAAAACTTATATTTATTTTTAAAAATTTAATAAAAGCAGTTTTTAAAAAACTTGCTTTATAATCATAATTCTCATTAAAAATATAATAACCAAACTTTTAAAAACCATGAACAATAAAAAATTTGATGTCACAGGGATAGGAAACGCAATAGTTGATGTGATTGCTGAGGTTAACGATGATTTTTTAATCGCACATTCGCTGCAAAAGGGGACAATGAGGCTGATAGAGGAACATGATGTTTTAAGGCTTAAGTCAGGGATTCATGAGGTCCGGGTTATTTCCGGAGGTTCTGCTGCAAATACAATTGCCGGTCTTGCAGTCTTAGGCAATAAAACTGCCTTTTTAGGCAAGGTTAAAGATGATGACTTCGGAAACGCTTTTGAGGAAGAACTAAAAAAACTGGGAGTATATTTTGATACAATGAAAGCAAAGGGAGATAGCGCGCCTTCTACGGCAAGCTGTATTGTGCTTACAACTCCCGATGCCCAAAGGACAATGAACACATGCCTTGGCATAGCAGGCAGTATTACTCCCGAAGATATAGACGAAAATATAATTTCAGAATCACGAATAATTTATATTGAGGGTTATCTTTGGGATAAAGACAGCGCAAAGTCTGCAATAAGGAAGGCTATGGCAGCGGCTAAAGAAAGCTCAGCAGTTATTGCTTTGAGCTTGTCTGACAAGTTCTGTGTCGATAGGAACCGTGAAGAATTCTTTGATATAATAAATAATGATGCCGGTTTGGTTTTTGCCAATGAAATCGAAATAATGAGCCTGTTTGAGACCGACAGTTTTGAAGTGGCCGCAGCCGGATGTAAAAAACTCCCGTGTATTTTTGCACTCACAAGAGGAGAAAAAGGTTCCTGTATCATATCAGGGGAAGAAATTTTTAATGTTGATGCCGCAAACGCAAATGTTATAGACAGCACCGGTGCGGGCGATATGTATGCTGCCGGTTTTTTAAATGGTTATATCCTGGGTAAAAGCCTTCAGGATTGCGGAAAAATGGGCAGTATTTTGGCTGCAGAGATAATCAGCCATTTTGGCGCAAGGCCGGAAAAGCCGTTAATAGAGCTTTTGGCCCAGGAAGGATTATTCTGAATATAAAAAGATAGATATTTTATTTTAAGAAAAAGGAGAAAAATGGCAGGGAAAATGAAGGCGGACATAGGGGTTTTTGGAGGTTCAGGTTTTTATAATTTCTTGCAAGACAGGGAAGAACTGGAAATAAATACAGAATATGGCAAACCTTCTGATTCTATAGTTATCGGGGAATTGGAGGGGCTGCGGGTTGCATTTCTTCCGAGACACGGTAAAAATCATACAATCCCGCCACATAAAATTAATTACCGGGCCAATGTTTCTGCAATGAAACAGCTCGGCGTAAGGCAGATATTTGCTCCATGTGCGGTTGGAAGCCTTCAACCCCAGATAAGACCCGGGGATTTTGTCATCTGTGATCAGTTTGTAGACAGGACAAACAGCCGAATAGACACTTTTTATGACGGTCCGCATGTGACACATATATCTACCGCAGAGCCGTACTGCCCGCAGCTAAGGGAAATCACAATAGAATCTGCAAATGAGCTTAACATAACCTGCCATCACAGGGGAACTGTTGTTATAATCCAAGGTCCAAGGTTTTCAACCAAGTCTGAAAGCAGATGGTACTCAAACCAGGACTGGGAGGTCATAAACATGACTCAGTATCCTGAAGTAACCCTGGCAAGAGAACTTGAGATTTGTTATGTAAATATATCTCTTGTCACTGATTATGACACCGGGCTTGAAGGAAATCCCAGAATAAAGCCTGTCACCAGCATGGATGTTATGAAAATATTTAAGGAAAATAATGAAAAATTAAAAGATTTGTTATTTAAAGCAATACCAAAAGTTGCCCAAAGCAGGCAATGCGTCTGTTCGCATGCTTTGGAAGGTGCGGTCATAAGCTGATTTTAAAAAACCAAAAAATAACCAAATAGTTCTTGCTGAATAATCACCCTAAAATTTAAAAAAAACTTAATAATCTGTGCTTAAGAAATTGAAAATTTTAAGAAAATAGTGAATTATTAAGCAAGAACCAAATAAATAAATAAATAAATAAAAGAATTTATCGGAGGAGGTTGGTAAATAATGATTTTAATCGGGGATGTTGAGTTAGATGGAATTGAAAAAATTAAGAGTGGCAAAGTAAGGGAAATGTTTTCGTTTGAAGATAAGCTTTTGATAGTTACAACTGACAGGATATCAGCGTTTGATTATATCCTTCCCTCCCTGATACCTTACAAAGGCTCAGTGCTTAATAATATTTCAAATTTCTGGTTTGAGTATCTAAAAAATGTGATAAACAACCATATAATCGAAACTGATATTGACCGGTTTCCTGAAAATATACAAAAATACAGCTCAATACTTAAGGACCGTTCCGTTATAGTCAGGAATGCCAGGATCATACCGGTTGAATGTGTTGTCAGGGGATATATAACAGGTTCAGGATGGGAAGACTATAAAAAGACCGGCCATATTGGAGATATAAAGCTGCCTGAAAATTTAAAGATGTGCGATAAGCTGCCGGAACCTGTTTTTACTCCGACTACAAAAGCTGAGGTTGGCCACGATATGCCAATTACATTAGATGAAGCAAAAAACACTTATGGTCGTTCTGTTATAGATTTTTTAAAAGATAAAAGCCTCGAGCTATATATTAAAGCTTCAGAATTTGCGTATAAAAAAGGAATAATAATCGCAGATACAAAATTCGAATTTGGTTTTATTGAAGATGAAATAATCATCACTGATGAAGTCTTAACCCCGGATTCTTCAAGGTTCTGGCCCCTCGAAGACTATGAGCCCGGAAGGCAGCAGTCAAGCTTTGACAAGCAGTTTGTCAGGGATTATCTGCTAAGCACTGACTGGGACAGGAATTCCACACCTCCGGAATTGCCTGAAGATGTTATTGCCAGGACCTCTGAAAGATATATTGCGGCATATGAAAAATTGACCGGAAAAAAATTTGAGCTGACATAACCAAGAAACGTGGTAAATTGAAAGTACATGTAATTTTAACAAACAGATTTGTTCCGGAAGATTTGTGGCAATTGAAGTTAAAAAACTGTATCTGTGCAGTTATTGACACAATAAGGGCCACCTCAACAATATCTACAATGCTTGGATGCGGCGGAGAAAGTGTTATTATTGCTGCAGATAAAAAACAGGCTTTCGAATTAAAAGATATTTTTAAAAACCATCTTCTTTGTGGAGAGGTAGGCGGTTTGGCGCCAAAAGGTTTTGATTACGGCAATTCTCCGGTTGAGATGTCAAATCTCGACATAAAGGGCAGAAGCTTTATTTTAATGACCACCAATGGGACACAGTCAATTTTTAAAGTATCTGAATGTGCCGAAATATACGCATTATCGATATTAAATTTAAATCATGCCCTGAATTGTATAATTGAAAGCGCCCTGGAAAAAGATTGTGATATTTTGCTGCTTTGCTCAGGAGAAAAGGGTAATATAGCCTATGATGATGCTTATACTGCCGGACTTGCAGTAAAATATTTACTTACCAGGCCATATGCATTTGAATTCAGTGACTGTGCAAAATTGGTGCTATGCGCTTCCTTAAGTGAATTTAACATACTTGATGCTTTGGAAAAATCAACCAGCGCAAGATCCTTAAGGGCAGTAAACCCCGGTGAAAAGGATATTGTCTATCTCGGCCATTTAAACAGGTTTAAAGTCGCCCCTGTAATGTTAAAAGAAAAAATTAAGGTACCGGCTCAGATGCAAAATACTCTTTTTAAGACTGAACCTCAATCCGGCAAAACAAAACCTGGTAAAGTAACTGTCTATGTCTTAAAAAACAAGATTATATAGAAATAATCATATAGTAATAATTTATATAAC
>JBBQDW010000098.1:0-7802 GCA_038320085.1 Candidatus Humimicrobiales bacterium | reverse complement strand
AAATACACAACAGCCTGCTTCCAAACCTTTGGAACCTAAAACTAAAGATAAAGATAAATAAAGATAAAAATATAGGTAAAGATAAAATTTAATGATTTTTGTTTTATTATTCTCAATAGTATTGATATGGATGCACATATCCAGTTTGAGGTTTATTATAAGAACAAACCAGGGGACCGGTACGATTGAGGAAGTGGAAAAACTTGAGGAAACCATTCCGGATGAAGAAAAAGACTTAAGTTTTAAATCCGGTCCGGGGATTCTGTCTCTTTTAATAATAATAGTTTTAAACCTGATAGAGGTTGGGTATTTTATCGCCTGCGTCTATATTTTTAAGGGCCTTATAGTCTTAATAGTAAGCTCTGTCCTGGCGGGATACACTTTTTATGCATTGCTTAAATTTCTGCCAAATATAAAAAAATATTACAATAAACCCTCAGAATACTTAAAGGAAAAAACTACAGGAACAGAAAACATTCTCAGTCTGACCATGACGAGCCTTGAAATCTTATTCTGCGTTTATGTATTTATAAGAGCAATAATGGGTTTAGGTCTGTTCTAATTTATAAGAGCAATAATGGGTATAGGTCTGTTCTAATTTCACCAGGCGACCTAATCTTTTTTAAGACCATTATAAAAAATACAGCTGACTAAAAAATAACAATTTTTAGTAAAATTTTAAGTAAAATAATATCTGTGAAAAAGAATTTAAAAAGAGCCATGGATAACGCTATATATACAGTAAGCAGCTTAAATCTTGAGATAAAAAATGGACTGGAGTCTGGTTTTTCAAATATCGGTGTCGAAGGAGAAGTCAGTAATTTCTACTGCCATAATAACCGGCATCTTTATTTTGACTTAAAAGATGACTGCTCAAAAATAAAAGTCGTCATGTTTTATGAAGCTAAAAAAAAGCTCGCGTTTGAAATTGAAGACGGGCTCCATATTATGCTCTCAGGGTACGTGTCGGTTTATGAAAAAAGAGGCGAGTACCAGGTAATTGCCCTTGATGCTGAGCCTGTAGGAAAAGGATCCCTTGCTCTTGCTTACGAACAGTTAAAAGCAAAGCTTAAAGAAAAAGGCTATTTCGAAGAAATACACAAAAAAGAACTTCCGGTGCTTCCGGGGACCATCGGTGTTGTAACTTCAACCGGCGGCGCAGTAATAAGGGATATAATAACTGTACTTACCAAAAGGTTTGAAAATTTTCACATTGTAATAAAAAATGTCAGTGTCCAGGGGCCCTCAGCAGGCAGGGAAGTATGCGAGGCAATAGATGACCTATGCGAGTTCGGGACGGACGTTATTATTCTTGCCAGGGGCGGAGGCTCACTCGAAGACTTATGGGCCTTTAATACGGAAGAAGTTGCTCAAAAAGTTTTTAACTGCAATATTCCTGTGATTTCAGCAATTGGCCACGAAACAGACTTTACGATATGTGATTTTGTAGCAGATAAAAGGGCCGCCACCCCGTCCGTAGCAGCGCATATAGTGATTTGCAATAAAAGTGAGACTATAAATAAAATAAGCAGCCTTTTATCCAGGATTAAAAATAACCTGGAAAAAAATCTTACAAGTTCAAGACAGGACCTAAGGCACCTGTCAGACAGAAGGATTTTCAAAAAACCGCAAACGATACTGCTGAATTTTTGGCAGGGCCATGATGCTGCAAATAAAAAACTGGTTGATGGGACCAGGCTTAAAATACAAAGCAGGAAAGCTGCTTTTAGCTCTATTCAGATACTTTTAAGTAAAAAGCCGCTTGACAGCAGGATTGCGATTAATAAAATGTCCGTAAACAATTATTTTTTTAAGTTGGCTTCCGGACAAAAAAATAAACTTGAAACTTTAAAGAGCAGAATTAGTTTACTGCTTAAAGATATGGAGTCGGTAAGCCCCGTTTCGGTTTTGCAAAGAGGGTTTGCGCTGGTATTAAAAAAAGATAATGGAAAAATAGTAAAAAGTATCAATGATGCTGTTGTTAATGAAGAATTGCAGATTTTATTAAAAGACGGTATTTTATTGTCAAAGATTTTAGAAAAAATAAATAAAAACCCCGGGATGGTTGATTAAAATGGAAAAAGAAATTGAAAAGATGTCTTTCGAAGAAGCTCTCCTTAAGCTTGAAACAATAGTAAACCAGCTTGAAGATGAGAAAATAACGCTTGAAGAATCAATTAAGAGATTTGAACTTGGCGTAAAGCTGTCTTCTTATTGCCTGACGAAGCTGGATGAAGCTGAAAAGAAAATAGAGGAACTCACAAGGACCCAGGATGGCAATCTTGTTGCCAGGGAACTAAAGCTTGATGATTTATAAAAGCTTCCTGTTTGCAAAAAGAGCACCCGGGCCGTCTGGGGCTTTTTTCTGCAGAAGCAAAGGTAAATTTATTTTGTCGCGGAATTCTCAAAGAAAAATGTATTTTAGCGCGACAGGCTAAAAGGAAAATTCAGTTTGTCTCTGCATATTATGCAGTGGTTCATAAAATTACCTGCCGAAACCCTAAACATTTATATATTTATCCAGTAAATATATAAAACAATCTAAAAAAGATTTAAAAAAACATTTACAATTTCCCTTTTTTGTGTTATCTTTTGGTTAAAAGTGGGGAGAAGTGGTGAGAAAGTATTGTGTAATCCCTATTTTTTGAATAGTAATGGCTAACCATGATTAATAAAAATTAATAAATATTAGTAAAAAAATTAATAAAAAAAAATGTTTTTAGGCGAATATTTCCGTACAAAAGACAATAAGGGAAGGGTTTTCATTCCCTCAAATTTCAGGGAAGAACTGATTGGAGGAATGATAATTTCAAAAGGTTTTGATGAGAAATGCCTTTTTTTGTTCTCAAAGCAAGGCTGGCAGGGGCTTCAATCAAAAATACTGTCAGGGCCGATAGCCAAAAAGAACACCCAGATTTTTTCCAGATGGTTCTTTTCATCAGCAAAAGAAGCGGAGATAGATCCACAGGGGAGGGTTAAAATACCCCAGGATTTATCAGATTATGCAGGACTTCAAAAAGACATAGTACTTGTAGGGATATCTGAAAGAGTTGAGATCTGGTCCAAAGAGAGATGGACGCCGTATTACAGTCAGGCTGAATCACAGTTTATGGGCTCAAACGCTGCATTTGATGAACTGGGGTTTTAGCCATAAAAAGAACATTGAAAACCAAATTAGCCAATAATTAACAGATTTTTATCATGGAATATAATGATATACATGTACCTGTTTTGGGAAAGGAGGTTGTGGATTACCTTAATTTAAAACCGGGCGACATAATTTTTGAAGGAACACTTGGCGGTGCGGGCCATACCGTAGAAATAATCAAAGCCATTGCCCCCACAGGCAAAGTTATAGGAGTTGAACTTGATAGCCAGGCCATAAGCACCGCCACCAGAAATTTAAAATCAAAAGGACTTTTGGATAATGTTCTAATTGTAAATGATAATTTTTCCAATATCACAGAGATTTTAAAAAATTTTTCTATAACAAAAATAAACGGTTTTTTGCTGGATCTCGGACTTTCCTCTATGCAGATAGAAATGTCTGAAAGAGGGTTTTCGTATCTCAAAAATGAGACTCTTGATATGAGGTTTGACCCGGCAGAAACTATTAAAGCCTCTGATATTATTAATGAATATTCTGAGGAAGAGCTAAAAGGCATTTTTTATAAGTTTGGTGAAGAAAGATGGTCAAAACTTATTGCGCGAAACATCGTAAAGCAAAGAGCCATAGCTCCAATAGAACAAACCGGTGAACTGGTTGACATAATAAAACGTTCTATACCTGTAAAATTCAGGTTTTCCAGAAAAGGAGATCCTTCAAAAAGGATTTTTCAGGCTTTAAGGATAGAAATAAACAGCGAACTTGAAAATTTAAATAAAGTGCTCGAAGAAGGCATGGAGGCATTAAACAGCGGTGGGAGAATGTTAATAATATCCTACCACTCCCTGGAAGACAGGATTGTTAAAAAAAGTTTTGAAAAGTTTTCCGGAAAGTGTACATGTCCGCAGGGTTTTCCGGAGTGCAGATGCGGGGCAACAAGTAGGGCCAGGATAATAACTAAAAAGGCCGTGACAGCATCAGAGGCTGAGATTCTAAAAAACTCGAGATCAAAAAGCGCCAAAATGAGAGTGCTTGAGAAAATATAAATATATTTTTAAAAACAAATAAACAAGAGAGTGCAATAGGAACAGCAAACCGATGGGAACAGCAAGCTTTAAACCTGCAGAAGAAGAAATATTTTATAAAAAAAACCAGCCTTTGCTTTATCTCGTAAAACGGGAGGAAGAAAACGGCAAAGAAAAGATCATCCAGACCAGGTCAGGTTTCTTTTATGTGCTGATAATAATAGTGACTTTTTGCAGTATGGCAATCCTTCTAAACATTGGCCTGAAAATCCAGGCAGTCAACTATGAAAGAAAAATAATCGACACCAGCGAACTGATATCAATAGAGAAGGAAAGAACAGACAGGCTTGCCTTAAAAGTTTCCGAGCTTACGAGCCCTGCAAGGATAATCCAGTCTGCACAGGAGGATTTGGGCATGCAGATATCAGACAAGATAAAGATTATGGAAATATCCGGCTCGGGCCTGGGCACCCAGGAAAAAGTTCAGTATTATCTTGCAAACAAACCTTCCGGCAGTTTCAAAGAATATGATAATTTCCTTGGCATGATAAATAGCTTGAAAGATATTGTAATGGTGGTTTCAGAAGGAGTGTTAACTTTTTTTATACCTTAAAATATAGTTGAAAAATTAAAAAATGGTCAGAGAGGTAAATAACAGAATAAACAGGAAAAGAGCTTATTTCCTGTTTATTTTATTTATGGCGGCTTTTGCTCTTGTAACATACAGGCTGGTATCCATCCAGTATATCTATGCATCAAAATACAAGAGTGAAGCAGATTTCCAGCACAGGCAGGAATATGTCGTAAACTCTAAGAGAGGGAAGATACTTGACCGCAACCAGGTGGAACTTGCAACCAGCCTGATTGAAAAAACAGTTTATGCAAATCCCAAGCTTGTTTTAAGCCCGGACAGGGAAGCGGAAGCATTATCAGAAATACTGGAATTGAGCAGTGATGAGATTAAATCAAAACTTAATAATAAGGATTTAGGTTTTGTCTATATTAAAAGGCAGATAAGCTCTGAAACCGCGGAGCTTATAAGCCAGCTTAATCTTCCCGGTATATACATACAGAATGAGAATAAAAGGTTTTATCCCCAGGGGGACCTTGCTGCCTCCATAATAGGTTTTACCGGGCTTGATAATAACGGGCTAAATGGTATAGAGCTCCAGTATGAGAAGTTTTTACGTGGTGTGGACGGGAAATATGTTATTGAAAAAGATGTATACGGAAAAATAATCCCGGGAAGCAACAATAATTATATTGCGCCTATTAATGGCGGCGACATAGTTCTTACCATCGATTCCCAGATTCAGTATATATTGCAGAAAAAACTTGAAGAAGTTGCAAAGGCCTATAAAGCGGATAATGCAATAGCGGTGGTAATGAACCCCAAGACAGGTGAAATATATGCAATGGGCAGTTATCCGGGATTTGACCTTAACACTTACCAGGAATTTGATGCGGCGCTTTACAAAAACCTTGGGACTTCATTTACATATGAGCCCGGGTCAACATTTAAGATTGTAAACATCTCGTCTTCCATTGACAGCGGCAGCATAAAAACTGACCAGGTATTTAACCTGCCGCCATCGATCAGGGTCGGCGACAGGATAATAAGAGAGATATACAGGAATTCTAATATCGAATATACAACCGGTGAAATAATTAAATTCTCAAGTAATATTGGCGCTGTGACATCGGCCCTGGCCATGGGAAAGCAATTGTTTTATGAATACGTTAAAAAATACGGTTTTGGCGAAAAAACAGGCATCGATATACCGGGGGAAGAACCCGGGCTGATTTATAATTATAAAGACTGGTCCGCTTCCACAATAGGCGCCCTGGCTATTGGGCAGAGTATCGCTGTTACCCCGCTTCAGCTTGTCAGGGCAGCATGCGTTATTGCAAATGGCGGATACCTTGTAACCCCATATATTGTCAAAGAGATAAGGCTTGCAAATGACAAGATAGAGCATCCTGAAAATCAGGAAAGTTTAAGCATTATAAAAAAAGAGACTGCCGACGCAGTAAAGGACATGATGCTTTCATGTGTTGAGGATGGCACAGGGACAAGAGCGCAGATAGAAGGAGTTAAAGTATGCGGGAAAACAGGGACCGCCCAGAAAGCCAATAGAACCGGGATCGGTTACACTGAGGGCAGGGTAATAACTTCCTTTTTAGGTTTTGCGCCGTACGAGGACCCGGAAATTGCCATTGTGGTGCTTATAGATGAACCTCATGGCCCTGAAAATGAAATATGGGGAGGGACTGTTGCGGCGCCTGTGTTTAAGGATATAATGAATTTTTCATTAAAAAGATTAAGGATTAATTTAGGCCAGGGAACCGGAACAGACCCGGAAACTGACCCGGATCAGTAATTTGACAAGGACCAGTAATTTAATACGGACCAGTAAGTTGACAAGGATTAGTAATTTGATACGGATCAGTAATTTGACAAGGTCCAGTAATTTTATGCGGATTATTAAGCTGATACTGGCGAGACTGTTGACTCTGGTAAAAAAGCTGATACTGACAAGGGGTGGATGCAAACCAATAATTTGATACGGACCAATAAGTTGATGCACGATGGAGAAGCCATATATGAAGCTTGATGATTTACTAAGAAATGTAAATATTACGGACCTTGCTAAAGGAAAAGAAACTAAAATAAAAGGTATTGCCATAAATTCCAAAAAAGCCGGCAGGGATTATTTATTTGCAGCAATACCCGGCTTTAAAAAAGACGGCCATGAATTTGCCGCCGAGGCAATAAGTAAGGGCGCCTGTGCTGTAATGATGGAAAAAATCCTGCAGCTTCCCCCTGATATTACCCGGATAATTGTAAAAGACTGCAGGGAAGAGCTTGCTCTTGTATGCAGGAATTTTTTTAAAAATCCCTCAAAAAACATAATTCTTACAGGCATTACCGGAACAAACGGTAAAACAACATCTGTATTTTTAATTGATTCGATTTTTAGGGCCGCCGGGTTTAAAACATCTTTTATTAGTACAGTAGAGGCTCAAATCGGCCCTGCAAAACTTGCTTTTGACCGTACCACGCCTGACACACTGGCACTTAATGAGTTTTTCCAAAATAGCATAAAGGAAAATGTCAAAGCGGCCTGTATGGAAGTATCTTCACATTCCATAGATCTTCACAGGATAGACTGGCTGGATTTTGATTACTTTGTTTTTACAAACTTAACCCAGGATCATCTGGACTACCATGAAAGTATGGACAATTATTTTGAAGTAAAAAGCAGGCTTTTTTTAAAAAACCGGCGAAATATTTTCGGGGGTAAAGGCGCTGCAATAAATATTGACGATCCGTACGGCCTTAACCTTAGCAGGATAACTGATTTAAATACAATCACATTTGGCATAAATAACACACACGCAAATATTTCCGCTGAAGGCATAAGAAACTCAATAAACGGCATTGAAATGACAGTTAAACTATCTGGATTTAATTCTAAAAACACTAAAAATTTTAACAGTTTTCCTGTAAAATCTTTGCTTTGCGGATATTTCAATATTTATAATATTTTAGGGGCAATAAGCTTAAGTCTGATGGCCGGCATCGATATAGACGTTATTTGCAGAGGGGTATTGTCGATGACAGGTATAAGCGGAAGGTTTGAAAAAGTAAATACTGCAAAAAAAATAAA
>JBBQDW010000097.1:0-7879 GCA_038320085.1 Candidatus Humimicrobiales bacterium | reverse complement strand
TTAAAGACCTGGAAATCTAAGGCTTATGAAGTTTGTTTATTCAGATTCTTTTAAAAAAAATGTCTCAGAATTATCTTGCGATGAAAAGAAAATTTTGAAGGAAAAACTCATCCTGATTTCTCAAAACCTTAAGCATCCATCATTGAGAACAAAAACGATCCAGGGACGGAAAGATATTTTTGAATCCACTGTCACAATGGCCATTCGCCTGAATTGGCAATATTTAAAAGATGACATTCTGCTCTTAAGAAAAATTGGACCGCATGATAAAACTTTAAAAAACCCTTAAATTCCAAATAACCTAATTAGCTCTTTTAGTCAGTTTTTCTTCTAAATCCTTGGGCCGTTTAAAGACTATGTGAAAGTAAGTATTTGATTCTTCAAATTCCGGTAATAGAAGTTCCTCTTTTTTCATTTCTTTTATAATATTTAATATGCCTCTTCCCCAATTATCAATTTGGCCCGAAAGATATAATATGTTTGCAATTAATTTATTCCTGTGAACCGAAGGATGTTTTTAGTGTTTGGTACGATGCTATTTGCTGTCATCGGCAGTAGCCGAGAAATCCTCGGTAACTGATTTTTCATACAGTTCTCTATCATTGAAAGTGTTTTTGAGGGTAAGAGAGATATTATCGATAGAACATTGGAATAACTGTATAACTCATGCAAAAATTCAGACTCTTGCCTTAATGGACGAAAAAGCTGATTGCCCTGGAATTGGGCAAAACGTTGGTTCGGATTGGTTTCGCTGGCGGAGAGGGAGGGATTCGAACCCCCGGAGGACATAGCCCTCAACGGTTTTCAAGACCGCCGCTTTCGACCACTCAGCCACCTCTCCTAAAACAGTCATTATAACAAAATTTAATTATACTTAAAGTTTTGTTTTAACTATTTTAAATAATTGCCTTGTCATAACTTTCCTAGTGCTTCTATAACTCACCCTATCTCGTTGGCAATTCATTTTATAAGTATATAATTTAATTTCCAGGCTAAAATTGTCTAACGCTGTTATAACTTTCCATTAATTACTTTCTTCCCCCCCATATACGAAACCAGGACATCCGGGACAACTACATTTCCATCTTTGTCCTGGTAATTTTCTATTATTGCCATTATCATCCTGCCGACTGCGCAGGCCGTGCTGTTCATTGTATGGACAAATCCCTTTTTATCCCCATCCCTGTACTTTATATTGAGCCTTCTTGCCTGGAAATCGGTGTCATTGCTGCATGAAGCAATCTCCCTGTATGCGCCCTGTGAAGGTATCCATGCTTCAAGGTCATACTTTTTGGCATTCGGGGTCCCGATATCACCGGTGCACATATTCATTATCCTGTAATGGAGCTTTAAGCCTTTGACGATATCCTCTAGAGTTTCGCGTAAATATTCATAATGTTCCCAGCTTTTATCAGGATTTACAAACATGAACATCTCGATCTTGTCAAACTGGTGAACCCTGAAAAGGCCCCCCATGTCTTTTCCATAAGTTCCGGCTTCACGCCTGAAACATGTTGAATATGCCGCATATTTTAATGGAAGCGCTGACATATCAAGAAATTCATCAGTATGGAATGCGCACAGCGGGACCTCGGAAGTTCCTACAAGAAACAAATCGTCAAGTTCCGTTTTATAATACTGGGACGCTTCAACAGGAAAAAACCCTGTTCCATACATTGCTCTTTCCTTTACAAGTACCGGCGGAATAAGCGGTGAAAAACCCCTGCCCGTCAGGATACCCAAAACATACTGAAGCAGAGCAAACTGCAGCATTACAGCATCATTTTTTAGAAAAACAAATCTTGCGCCTGAAATCCTGGCGGCCCTCTCTTCATCAATAATGCCAAGTCTTGCGCCTATATCTGCATGGCTTTGTACCTTAAAATCAAAGACAGGCTTTTCGCCCACCATATATGCAACAATATTTCCCGATTCGTCTTTTCCCACGGGAACTGATGAATGCGTAATATTAGGATAAGATGCGAGCTTTTCAAAAAAAGATTTATCAATCGCCGCAAGAGCACCCTCTTTCTCCTTTAAATCTTCATTTAAAAGTTTCATCTGCTGAAGCGCTTCAGCCTTTTTTTCGCCGGCCAGGCCGGGTATAAGCTTGGTTGTCTCGTTTTTTCGTGCTCTAAGCTCGTCGACTTTAAAAATCAGGTCCCTCCTGGTTTCATCAAGAGCCAGATCAGCATCAATATCGATTCGCATATTCCTTTTTTTTATTTCCTCTTTATAAATTTCGGGACTTTTGCGAAAAAGATCTAAATCAATCACTAGTTTTTTCCTTCCATAAATACGGCAATTTAAAATTAACTATTCCATATGGAATAAGAACCCAGCAATTTCACAAGATAGACTTTGTCTCTTAAACTTTCCAATGCCTCATAAATCGTCTTGTCGTGTACATGCCCTTCCATATCTATCAGAAAAACATAATCCCCAAGATCTTTTTTTGCTGGCCTTGACTCAAGCCTTGTCAGGTTAATATTCCTCTGGGCAAATTCCTTTAAAATATTAAACAGGCTGCCCGGCTTGTCTTTTTTCAAAAAGCATACAATAGAGGTCTTGTCATTTCCGGTCCTTGGGGCTATAAAATTACTGACAATGACAAATCTTGTCTTATTTTCCTTATTATCTTCAATGTCACTTACAATTATATCCAGGCCGTACAATTCTGCAGCTGTTCTTGTGCCGACTGCAGCCGTATCCCCCTCGGCTTCTTTCAATTTTTTTACAGCTTCTGCGGTACTGTTTGCTGCAATTATCTCACTATCAGGAAAATTTGAGTTTAAATAGACCCTGCACTGGGCAGTTGCATGCGGATGCGAGATTATCTTTTTAATATTTTTCGGTTTTGTGCCCTTTTTGGCGATAAGATGATGCTTGATAGGGATTGTTATCTCTGAAATTATCTTTGCTTCACTTTCAAATGTCAGCACATCGAGCGTTACGTTAACGGAACCCTCGTTGGAATTCTCTATCGGTACAATACCTTCCTGCACCTCTCCCCTGTCAACACTTTTGATTACCTCAGAAATCATCGGAAACGGGATTTTTTCAATTACCGCAATATCATTTTGGCTGTCATTTTTTTTCTGCAATTTATCAAGATATTTAAGCAGTGCCTCTTCAGTAAAGGTCCCTTCCGGACCAAGGTAAGCAATTTTTTTTATTGTCTTCATTTAAAAACCCTTATTATTTTTTATAACTTAAGCATATATTTATTTAAATCTGGCCGCCTGGCCGTTATACCGTCATACAGCTTTGATCCTCCGGCCCTCATTTTGTCATACAGCTTTTGATCCTCCGGCTTTTGTTTCTTCGTTTCGCCATACAGCTTTTGATCCTCCGGCTTTTGTTTCGCCGTTTCATCTATTGCTGAGGCCGTCCGGCTGACACACTGCTATGCCGTAATGCAGACAAGCATGGAACGCTTTTTCTATTTTTCCATCAAAATTTTAAAAATCGCAATATTATTAGTAAGCAAAGCTTCATTTTCTACCGGCCCGGCTTCAATTTTAATCTCACATTTTTTCCCGGGGTATGCCTTAAACCCGGTAAAGCTTGCCGGCTTTTGTTCTGAAGGATTTAATACATCTATTGTAATCTCCCTGACTTCAGGTTTGGTGACTCCTTCTACCGTATATGTTGCTTTTACCGGTATGTTATTTTCTGCCACATTCCCCTGGTTTGCAACAGGTATGGTAAAACTAATCTGCGTGCCATTTTTTATTATAAAGTAATCATCCTGTTCATTTATCATCTGAGGATTAAAAGCAATATCCTTTGAAATTACGGCAACACCCCTTCTTTCCTGCAGCTCCGTAACCGATTTAAAATCCTGTATCATACTGCTTATCCTAATGCTGTCAAGCAGGCTTTTGTCTTCAAGAATGGCAGAGTCAATTATTGTAAGATTATTTATTCCAAGCTTTTCGCCTGAAGTTTTAAGTTCCTTCTGAAAATACACGTATATCTCGTCACTCATATTCATCAGTAAAAAAGACTCCGATATCAGTGCTGTGGAATTCTCTAAATCCAAATCACCGAGCACATTAAATAATGCCGGCTTAAAATCATTATATGCCCTGTTTCTTGAGTCGAAAACGATTTTTAAATAACCCTGTGAGACTTCAAAACCTGCAGGCGGATTTATTTCCTGGCAGTTTTGATAAATGACAAGGCTTTCTTCTACATGCTGAGACAGGCTCAAATCAATCTCAGGTTTAGACGTCTCTTTTATTTTATTAAGCGTGGTAAAAAAATTTATGGAAACTTTATTTGAATGCTGGGTAAGCACCGATATTGAATTGATGTAATCGGCTATTGACAGTTTTTCCTTTTCGGTTAAATCCTTCCTGCCGGCCTCACAGCTCCATAACCCCGTAATCCAACTTGTAATAACAACTGCTATTATTATCATAAGGACAAGGATTATAACTGCGTCTCTTCTGCCTCTTCTTTCCAAGGAAAACCTTTCAGTGGTGGGCGAAGGGGGATTTGAACCCCCAAGTCCTTGCGAACACTAGACCCTGAACCTAGCGCGTCTACCAATTCCGCCATTCGCCCATAAATATAATTAACGTTTTTCCTATTATATAAAATTAAGTTTATTTTACCAATAACCTGGCAGTAAATTTTACTAAAATAATTTTATAAAAATAAAAGAAGATTTCTTCAGCCTTCTTTTCTTTATCATAAATTATAATTGTTTTACTATTTTTCTTTCATAAAAATTTCTTATTTAGCGATTTTTTAGAAGTCCGCTATCAGTCATTTTTGTATTGCACCTTGCTATGCAGGATAATTCTTTTGTAATCTTGCCATCAGGAAAATCATTTGCATATTTTTTTATACTGCAACTTTCTTAGAAAATATATCTACCGGAACTAAAATGGTATTATCCCACTTTTCTTTATTATTAATTCTATATTCAATTTCCTTAGCTACTTTTGCGGTAAGATATTTTTCATTACATTGTTGGCAGGCTCCAGCTGGTACATCCTTAAATATATATAACTTTCCCTTATAACGATAGTCTAATTCAACTTTGCTGCTTTTCACTTCTCCACCACAAAAGGAACAATCTCCATACTTATGCATTATTTTTTACCTCCTTTATCTCTTGTTCTTTCATCAGTCCATTTTGGCAATTTTGGGATATACACTGTTATTATTCTAATATATTTAATAGATGTATATCCACAGACAATATGAATTGGACGATTCTGCGAATAACCGAGTATAAGACAGCTTGTCCCTCTTGGATCATTAGCATAATCTTCCAGTATCTCTCCACTAGAAATAGCTGCTTCTAAATCAGAGATTGATATGTCTTCAGCATATCTTTCCTTTTCTGCATGAAAACAAATTTCATATTTATCGTACTTTATACCTTCCCTGATTTCTTCAATCTCCATCCAATTCCTTTAACTTTCTATCTTTTACAAAAATCGCAGGTTCACAGGCAAGACGTTGCTGTTCTGCAAATAAAAGTTTTTCACGCAGGTCAAGCATGAGTATTTTTGTTTTTTTAAGATTTAAAAAATCTTTTGGGGTAAGAATATTTATGTCAAGATTTTTATAGTCAGAAATATTTCGCGTAATCAAATTATTTATATTATTATTTATTGATATAAAATATTGGACACCGTCTTCAAAGTTTTTTATATTAGAGTTTATTGATTCCCCTATCTCCTTGTCTGAAAAAGGCAAAATAATTAAAATAGATCTTAGCTTTGATATAGTTTTCACTGCAGTCTTTTTGTCTACATTGCTGCTTATAATGTAATAACAGTTTGCGATTACCAAAGCTGAAGTATAACCATAGAAATAGTTTCTTTCAATAAGGGAAATGATTTTCTGTGAATCAGGAAAATGTGGTTCTCTTTTTAGGACCACGTCAAGAATGATGTCGGTATCAATAAATAATTGTTCTTTTATAAATTTTTCTTTCATAAAAATCTCTTATTTAATGCTTCTTTTAGAAGTTCCTTATCTGTTATTTTGGTATTGAAACTTGCTATACCGGATAATTCTTTTGTAATGGGCTTTTCAATCTCTTGGTTTCCTATCTTCTTAAACAGGATGTTATTTTCAAGATGAATATGCTGGAACAAATCTGCCTCTAACTCTTCAAGCTTATTAAAGGATGCAAGATAAGTACTGCAACCGTCTTCAGGGACTTTGTAATCCTCAGTAATTTTTCTAAGCTCTTTAAGAATATTACCTGCACCCTCATGTTCATCTTCTAATCCACTTATAACTTTATTAATCCTGGCAAGCAGCTCAGCGCCTGGTTTTCTGCCAAATTCTTTGATGAGAGGGAACAGGTTTACTTCTTCTTTTATTAGATGTTGTTCCAACTCCGCCTTAAGCGTAGAAAAGAGTTTATGGACCTTAAAAAGAACTTCATGGTTTGCTCCATGCACCCTCATTATTTTAATGGTCAACTCACTTAACTCAGGAAGCGCCTTCTTTACATAAGCATGATGCGTATTTTCAATATATTCAACTAACTCACACGTAGACATTTCCTTGAAATCCCTGCTTTCTTCCATCATTTTCTCATTAACTTCAAAAGCTTCATTTAGTTTCTTTAGCACTTCACCTTCATCAAGATTCTTCTCCCTGGCTGCATCGATTAATGGCTTATTGCCTCCACAGCAAAAGTCAATCCTGTATTGTTTAAAAATCTCACTTGCCCCCGGCATAATCGAAACAATTTCTCCTGCACTCTGAGTACCACTAAACACATCCATCTGTTTCCTCCAAACTATTTAATATATATTTTTACAGACTTTTCGAGTAATATCTCATTCATTTATCAGCCTCTTTTCACCTTCCAAACTCCTGTACCTGGAAATATCCATTGTTATTTCTACTGTGCCAAGGTAGTTTGATCTTTCATCCCTTACAGCAATGAATTTTATAAAGATAAATTTTTCATTAAAGTTTATCCAGAAATCTGCGAAATCCCTTTTACCTGCCTTAAAATCAGAAAGTATTTTTTCTACTGCATCAACGCTCTGAGGCGGATGACAGTTCTGGACTTTCCTTCCTATTACAGATTTAGTCCTGACGAATACTCTTTCCTTATTATCAGAAAAATACTTAACTGCATCATCTTTATCAATAAAAGTTATATCAACCGGCAGACCGTTTAACATCCACTGGAGTTCCTTTAAATTCAAAATTCCAGTAGGCAGCTTAATTTCATTTTCAGCGGTTATTTCAGGCTCATCTACAATATTTCTTTTCAGGTCTTCTATTATTGCAGAAGTTTCTTTTGGTTTTTCTATAAAAGTATAGCCAATTTCATCACTTTCTTTTAATATTTCTATCCAGTCAGAAGCTTTTAATTTTTCCATGGAGGCTGGGAAAAGGATGTTTTCTTCCTTGAAAATCATACCCTCAACCTCCTCGATGAGGGGATTTATAAATTGCTTAACAAAAGTCCCCGGATCCTTTATTCTATCCCTTTTTTCAATATCCATATTTGCATTTTTTATTAAATCCCTTATCTCGTTATGTTTCCCCCACATAACTTTTGAAGGTCCCATAAACCCATATCTTTCAAGAAAAGGGAAAAGCAGCTGCTCTTTCCTGACATAGTGATACTCTATGCTCTGCAGCTTTACTAAAAATTTTTTTATATCCTTGTAAAATTTATCAGCTTCTTGGGCGCCAATATCTTCAGCATGCTTTTTTATAGAACCTGTAAGCTCCTCAATCTTCCTGTTTTCAAGCTTGAAAGTATTTACAGGATGGCCCGGAGATTCTTCTTTTGACATAATTTGGGAGAGCGACGCTTCAAATAACAGGGCATGCACGTTACAAAACTTTTTTATTTCATCCACAGACATGCCTTCGTTTA
>JBBQDW010000096.1:0-7899 GCA_038320085.1 Candidatus Humimicrobiales bacterium | reverse complement strand
ATTTAACAGGGATAAAATAAAAATGTGATCCGGGGATAAAGGAAACCGATGATCATGTACAATAATTCCTTCTATCAATAAAAAACAGGTGGTGAAAATGTTTGGTCTTAAGGATAAATATGCAATTATTACCGGCGCATCCGGCGGTATAGGAGCTGCATCAGCATTTGCATTTGCAAGGGAAGGTTTAAAAGGGATAATAATTGCAGATATTGACCGAAAGCGCGCCGAAAGTGTTGTTAATGCAATAACGGCCGAAACTGGGGTAAGATGTGAATTTGTCCAAACAAATCTTGGAGAAAGCGAAGACATAAAAGAATTGTTTAAGGCCTGTATTGATTATTTCGGGAGGCTGGATATCCTGGTGAATTGTGCCGGCGTCTGCAATACTTTTCAAATAGAAGAGATAGACGAGAAGCAATGGGACAGACTGATGTCAATAAATTTAAGGGGGACATATCTGTGCTGCAGGGAAGCTTACGGGATTATGAAAAAGCAAGGCAGCGGAAAGATTGTAAATGTTTCCTCCATTTCCGGCAGGATAGGAGGTATTGCTACGGGGATTGATTACGCCACCTCCAAGGGGGCAATTATATCTTTGACCATGTCATTTGCAAAAGCAGCGGGCCCTTTTGGTATAAATGTCAATGCAGTCGCACCGGGATTTATTGACACTGAAATGACCAGGGATTTTACTCATTTTAATCCGGAAACAGTACCGCTGAGACGCTCCGGCAAACCTGAAGATGTTGCAGATGTAATAACTTTTCTGGCAAGTGATAGTTCCAGGTATATAACCGGGGTGACCATAGATGTCAATGGCGGACAGTATATGGGTTGATTTTGACCTGATTGGGAGGGTTTTTGCATGCAAAATATTAGAAAAGAAATCTTATTATTTAATAGACAAGAAATCTTATTATTTAATAGACAAGAAATCTTATTATTAATAAATTAAAGCCAGGGCACATAGTAAAATAATAAATACTGCATACCCTGGCTTAAGCACTTAAATTTCGAACTATCTTTTCAAGTAAATCTATAAAATTAAGTAACTATCCGCAAAACAGCAGTTACGACTATGATTATTATGCTGCCAAGACTCATAAATATCCTTCCTTGTATAAATTAATATTATAAATCCAGAATATTGCTGCGGCTTTCAATTGTCAATAACAAATGAGTTATTCCAGACTCAAATTTTAGATTCTTGTAATTTTATAATTTCCTCAGCAAATGCCGCAAGTCTTTCGTTATAACCGGATTCAAGGGGCCCTTTTAGTCTCAGTGATTTGATCTTAAAATCGTCTATAGCTTTTATCATGCCTTTTGAGTTTAAAGCGGACTCCATTTTTTTTAGGGCTATTGTTCGCGGATCCATGAAAGTCGTCATAAGAGCGTAAGCGGCCCGGTCCTTTGGCGGGACAAAGCTGCCGATAAATTTACTGACGTTAGCAGGGAGGCTGAACTTTCGGGTAGGTGAGCTGAATATATATAAATCGGCCTCCGGGATTTTATCAGGCGATTCTTCCATAATCGAAAACAGCTTTACGTCCAGGTTTTTGCTGATAAGGATTTCTGCAAGTTCCTCAACAACTTTTTTTCCATTTCCGAACCATGAAGCATAAATTATATTTATTTTCATAGTGTTGTTCTCTTCCTATTAATTTAATAACTTGGTTTATTTTTTATAATCTTTCAATAAAAAAATAAAAATGCTTTAACGAACCGGTTTAATATATATATTCGGCTCCTTTAATAAATAAGCTCCGGCTCAATTCATTATTAAACTCCGGCACACTTAATAAATAAGCTCCGGCTCCTTTAATAAATAAGCTCCGGCTCAATTCGCTCATAATAATCGGCCTCGCTTCGATCATAATCTTCCTTATTTTTTCTATATACACGGCATTATGTTCCCGCCGCTGACCGGCAGATATACACCGGTAATAAACCCGGCCAGATCCGAAGCCAAAAAACAAACTGCATTTGCAATTTCAATATCTGTTCCCCTTCTTTTCATAGGTACGCTTTCAATATAGGGAAAATTCTGGCCCGTATTTTTCTCACTACCATCAGCATCTCTGCACCCGTCGCTGATGGTCCAACCCGGGGCAACCTGATTTACTGTAATGTTATATTGGCCTACCTCTCTTGCCAAAACGCGTAGAACACCATCCATGCCGCGCTTTCCGGATACATATGCAGATTGCATAACAAAATTCTGCATCGCGCATTCAGTATTAATGCCGATAACCCTGCCGTATCCCTGTTTTATCATATCAGGTACAAATGCCTTTGCCATATAAACATTATGCATGACGCTTGATTTAAACTGGCCCTCATATTCTTGCGGCGCCTGTTCCAAAACAGTTGTCCATCCATTTACCTGCATGACCGCATTGTTTACAATTATATCTGCGACCCCCAGGTTTTGCAGAACTTCCTTTTTCATTGCCATAATAGAATCCATGTCCGTAACGTCTGCAAAAACAGCTGCTGCCCTGACGCTATTCTGTTTTTCGATTTCATTTTTTAATTTGGCTGCAAAATCCTTTTTCCTATGATAACAAATTGCAACATTCGCGCCACATTGTGCCAGTGCTCGTATCATTGTCCGCCCCAGCTCTCCTGTGCCGCCGGTGACAACTGCAGTTTTCCCGGTTAAATCAATTTTCATAGTTTCTCCTTCTATAGGGTAAATTACCCGATTAAAATCCTGCCCTGCTGCTTCATTCAGGCAGATCATTTCCTCCGGAAATCATTGTATCATCTTTTGAAAATCTTACATCTTCTTCTGCTTGCCTAAAAAATAATAAAACCCAGCATTTAAAAAATTAAATAATTTAAAAATGCTATCATTTAATATTAATTATCATGGTAGACAACACAGTAATATCGCAGTAGTCTGTAATAGTAATTTTGATAAAGAAATATCAAAGAAATTCTATTAATAAACCATATTGTAATTATCAATTAATAAATTGGTATTGTAAAATTTATCAATTGATAATATAATCTTCATTAAGTGAAATATTATTTTCCATTGTAAGAGGTTTAATATTGGATGATGAGGAATGCATAGAAGAAATTGAAAAAGTAAAATATTTTCTACAAAAACTTCACCATTTTATTAGGGAAAGTAATAGTCAAATAGACATTCAAAGAAAAAGAAGAGGACAAAATCCCCTGGATCCCAATAGCACAAGTAATACAATCATTGACTTAGATTATGACAGTGAAGATATTAGAAAAGAACTGTTAAATTTAAAAACCAGCGATTATGTTAAGACAGTTAGAGACAGAACGAGACCGAAGACACCGAATTATTGGATTTTTTTAAAAACTATTAAAGGTAAGGATATTTATATTAAATTAAAAATATACGATTTAAACAAAATTCATCTGATGTCCTTTCATTATGCTATTAAGCAAACTGACGATAAACCTTATAAATAAAGAGCAAGAATTTTAAGGAGGAAAAAATGAATATAATAAAGGAGGTTAGTTATAGCTGCCCTCTTTGCGAAAAAACACATAAAATAAAAGTCTGTGAAGAAGAAACCAAAGCACTTATAAAAAATAAACCTGTTGAATATAGGGAAATTTATTATCTGTGTCCCGAAAGTAATGAAGAGTTTTATCCCGAAGAAATAATTGATGAAAACTTAACCAAAGCAAGGGATGCATATAAAAAATTAAACGGCTTGTTAACATCTTCTGAAATTAAGGAAATCAGAGATTATTACGGCTTTAACCAGAAGGAATTCTCTAATCTGTTTGGGTGGGGGGACATAACGGTCCAAAGATATGAAAATAAAGCAATACAAGATGAAACTTATGATGAAGTTTTAAGAAGGGCAAAAAAGGACCCGGTTTATCTATATGGTGAATTAAAAAAACATAAAGATAAATTTTCTGATGGCAGATTTAAAGATTTAGAATATTTTTTGAAGGATGAAGTTAAAAAGAAACAAACAATTCATTACAGCATAGAAACTTTAAAGGCTTTATATTTGGATTATGATGAACCGAATGAGTTTAACGGAAATAAACATTTGAATTTTAATAATATCGAACAAATGTTAAGGTTTTTTTCTCAGAATAATCATGATCTCTATAAGGTAAAATTAATGAAACTACTATGGTATTCTGACGCTCTTCATTTTAAAGAAAATAATCAATCTATATCCGGATTGGTATACACACACATGCTATTTGGAGCTTTACCGGTAGGTTACGATACGCTATTTCAAGCTTTCAGTAATTCTGTATCAGTTAAAGTGGAAAACTTCACCAGTACTGATAATGAAGAGGCAATCGGTTATAAAATTCAAAATTTAGAAAAAGTTGACCAGAATAAACTATTTCCTTCAGAAATAGCGGTTATGGATGAAATAAGCAAGTTTTTTAAAAAAATGGGAAGTAAAAAAATCAGCGAATATATGCATGAAGAAGTTGCTTATAAAAATACAAAAATAGGTGATTTGATATCCTTTAAACTAACTAAAAATTTACGGAACTTAAAATAGCTTATCCGGTTATTTAGCCGTTGGACCAAAAGACAAGAATAAAGTTTGATGATGGATAGAGTGTTTTTGTTTTTCAAGAATACAAAAGAACACGATAATCGAACACGATAATCTTTTCAGTCTCAAAACAATAATACTCAGAATAAGCTTGACATTAATTACCAGACAAATAATAATAATTAAGAATATGTCAGGTAATAGTCACCAGATAACTTTGTGAATTTATTAATATGTCTGATAACAGATATTTATGGAGAGACAGTGGAAACTCTAAATGGAATTTTAATGGAAGAATTAGACCGGTTAAAAAATTTGAAGAAAATTTATGAAGATAGTTTATCCAAATTGCCCAAAGGTTGTTTGATAAAAAAGGAAATCAGGGGGCACATATATTATTATCTTAATTATAGATCAGGTAAAAAAAGTATTTTTGAGTATTTAGGTAAATTAAGTGATAAGGAGATTTATCAGATTAAAAATAAAATAGAGGAAAGAAAAAAACTAAAGGACTTGTATATCCATACCAAAAAAAATATTTTTAAAATAGATAAAATGACTCATGAAAAGAAAAAGTAGAATCAAATTAGGTCTTATTGGGACCAGCATAATTAAAACAATACTAAAAAGACAGAACATAGTATTAATTGGTAGCGCATAGGGGACTCGAACCCCTGTTTTAGCCGTGAGAGGGCCATGTCCTAGGCCACTAGACGAATGCGCCAATAAACGAAATTCCATCAATAAACAAAATTCCAAACTTTTAAAAAATCTAAAAAATCACAATACATATATCTTGCAAGTTTTTAATTCTTAATCAGCAGTTTTGAATTCTATAGCCATTGCCGATTTTTGTAAATAGTAAAATTTTAATAGTGAAAATCTGTATTTGCCGTATGACGAAACAGGGCATTTGTTGCATAATCTAAAGAGGCAATATTGCAAAATAAATTCCCCGGTATTGCAAATAAATTCCCCGTTTCTGCAACATTTATGTAACAATGATTTTAAAAATATCTTATTTTTTGGTATTCTTATAACCGTTGCCTTAAACATTAAAAAAATAAATTTAAAAAATTGGCAGAGACAGAAAAAAAAGACAATTTCAGTGATGCTATTGAGGCACTCTTAAAGATAGGTGAAGCAATAACCTCCGATCTTTACCTTGAAGACATGCTGAAATTAATTGTAACCATAACAGCTGAAGTAATGGGCTCAAAAATATGTTCCCTTATGCTGCTGGATCCTAAAAAGCAGGAACTAAACATAAAAGCAACGCAGAGCATCAGCAAAGAATATATTAATAAAAATCCCCTGAAAGTAGGCGAGGGCATAGCCGGGCGGGTGGCGCTTGAAAACAGGCCGGCCGCAGTTGAAAATATTTTAGTCAGCGAGAATTACAAGTACAAGGATATTGCGCTAAAGGAAGGACTTGTGTCGATGCTGAGCGTTCCGCTTCATGTGAAGCGCAATGTTGTCGGGGTCCTAAATATTTATACTTCAAATCCCCATAAATTTAGCGAATACGAAATAAATTTTCTTTCAACAGTTGCTGATCAGGCAGCTATAGTGATAGAAAATTACAGGCTTGTAGTCGAGTCCCAGGTTATAAGACAGGAACTTGAGACCAGGAAAGCGCTTGAAAAAGCAAAGGGCCTGATAATGAAAGAGCTGGGTATAAGCGAAAATGAGGCTTTTAAGAAAATTCAGAAGTATTCAATGGATAACAGAAAGAGCATGAGGGAAGTCGCGGAAGCAATAATAATGTCAAATGAGATGAAAAAGATCTGATTATTTAATTTAAGATTTTCTTATTTTCAGATTTTTTTCATATTTTAATATTTTGTTTTTAAAAAGAGATTTTATTCTAATAGTTGTAATCGCAACTCTTAGATAGTGCATATTATTAATAATTTCAAGTTTACACAGGATAACCTGGTAAATAAACTGGCAGGAGGTTACAAAATGGCGCTTGTTGTAATGAAACAAATACTCGATGAAGCTACAAAATCAAATTACGGTGTCGGGGCCTTCAATGTAAACAATATGGAGCAGATACAGGGGATAATGAAGGCTGCAAAAGAAGTGCAGTCACCGGTTATAGTCCAGGCAAGCCGCGGGGCCCTCAAATATACAAGCATGTATTATATAAAGCACATGGTTGCTGCAGCAGTAGAAGATAATCCGGATATCCCTATTGCTCTTCATCTTGACCATGGAAACAGTCTCCAGACATGCAAAGAGGCAATTGCTCTTGGCTTTACATCGGTAATGATAGACGGTTCACTTAAAGAAGACAGTAAAACTCCTACGACATTTGATGAAAATGTCGCAATAACCAAAGCTGTTGTTGAATATGCCCACAGATTTGGGGTAACCGTTGAAGGCGAGCTTGGGACTCTTGGCGGTATTGAGGACGGCGTGGGTTCGGGAGTGGTAAAACTTACAGATCCTGACGAAGCAGTGCGATTTATAAAAATAACCGGAGTCGATGCCCTTGCGCTCGCAATAGGTACAAGCCACGGCGCATATAAATTCAAGGCCAGCCCTGTTCTGGCTATGGATATTATCAGTGCAGTAAAGGCCAAATCACCTGCCACTCCGCTTGTAATGCACGGCTCTTCATCGGTCCCTCCCGCACTTATAGACATAATAAATGAATACGGCGGCAAGCTTGAGCATACAATGGGTGTCCCCATTTCGTCGATCCAGCAGGCTATAAAGCTTGGCGTTAAAAAAATAAATGTTGATACAGACGGAAGGCTTGCAATGACCGGGGCAATACGGAAGTTCTTTGCTGAGCATCCGTCGGAATTTGACCCGAGGACTTATTTTGGGGCCGCAAGGGAAGCAGTTTACCAGGTTGTAAAAGGGAAAATGATAGATTTTGGTTCAGCCGGACATGCGCAGGATTATGTACCAATAAGCCTGGAAGAAGCAAAAAGTTTTTATAATTAATCATTGCTGAATAATTCAAAATTTTCTGGAAATTTTTAGTTTCCCGGGTCGGGATTGATTATTTTTTTAATTCTAAGGTAATTAATCTATACGAACTGATTAGTATTCCTGTTGCACTATATACGGCGCGTAATTAAAAAAAAGTGCCTGGATATATATTGACTTTTTATTGATTTAGGATATCATACTGTCTCAATATTTTTTTATTGAGTGCACGGTGTTGTGCACTTAGACAGATAAATAAATAAGGTAATGAAGCCTTGCAGATAAATTTTCTGCCGGGCTTTTTTTATTTTTGTAATAGTATAATATTATTATTTGGGGTATTTAAGTAAATAAGACGGAAGCATTTAACTTTGTTAAAAATAGCGGCGGTGAGGCATTTAGTCAAAGCGGATGACAGTGCGAATTT
>JBBQDW010000095.1:0-7922 GCA_038320085.1 Candidatus Humimicrobiales bacterium | reverse complement strand
TATAATATTCGCAGTTTTCTTGATTCTTTTTCTTCTGAATTTATAGAGGTATTGTATAAAAATTTAAAAAATGACATGCAAATAAAAATAGATGAGGAAAATGCAAAAAAAATAAACAGGGAGGCTATATGCAGAAAAAAGCCTATCCCATTTACCAGGATAAAACTGGTCTAAATATTGTTACTACTATTGTGTTTTAAGATTATACTGAATAAATAATATCTTTTTTAAAAAAAGAAAAAAATGAGGAACAGAGAGTTTGCTGATGCTTTAATAGGGCAAAGATAAAAATAGTAACTGGAATACAAAATGAAGGATTATGGAGAATATAGAATATGCATAAAATAGATTTTGTTGCAAGTGATAAATGCCATGGTGATTATATGGTTTTAGAAGAAGATAAAAAAATCGATATAAATAAATTAGAAATACTCTTAAAGAGATTGGAACTATTTGGATTTATTGAAAGGGCTATTCAATAATGGTGAAATAATGTTTAGTTTTTAAGTAAAAAACAAATATAAATAAACTAAGGAATAAAAGATGACGGAAAGAACGGCAGAAGAAATAATGAATAGAAAAGTCATAACCATAACCAGAGGCAGAAGTATCATGGATCTGGTCGAGATTTTCACAAATAATAGTATAAGCGGAGTTCCAGTAGTTGATAAGGAAAATACACTTCAGGGAATAGTTTCGGAAACTGATATAATTAATTTCGTAAAAAGAGATAATACATTTTTACCTATGCTTATGTATCCTGCCTATAATTTTGCTTACCTGGATCCCGGTCTCTATGCAAAAAGTTATGAAAAAAATAAAGAAGAATTATTAAAAACAAAAGTAGAAGAAATAATGCATACTTGGGTAAGAAAAGCAAAGAAAGAAACTCTGGAAAGTGAAATAGCTGCCATTATGAGTGAAAATAGGGTAAATAGGGTGCCTATAGTAGATGATGCGAATAAAGTAATAGGTATCATTGCCAGAAACGACCTGATAAAGTCAATGATCAAAAATAATACTTAATAGTCTGTTTATGAATTGAGGCTATTATGCTAAAAATCAATGAATTTTCCTGGAAAGTTGGAGGCCCTGCAGGGTACGGAATAATGTCTATGGGTCTTATCTTTGCCAAAATTTTCTCACGCTGCGGCTACTATGTAGTTGATGATAAGGAATACCCGTCATTAATCCAGGGAGGCCACAATGTTTATACAGTCAGGGTTGACACAGAAAAAATATTTTCTCTTTTAAGGATGGTAAACATATTGATTGCCCTGGATGAAATGTCAATAGACCTGCACATAAGTGAAGTCAATCAAAATGGCTTGATTGTATATGATAGCAGTGTTTCTGATACTAAGGATTTCAAATTAAAAAAATCCGGTATTAATTTCATACCTGTCCCGTTTGACAAATTGATTGAAGAAGTTGGCGCACCAAAAATTGTTAGAAATAATATAGCTTTGGGAGTATCGGTTGCCCTACTGAATCATGACCTTCATGTACTTAATGAAATAATTACTGAAAGCTTTCAAAGTAAAGGAGAAAAGATAATTAATTTTAATTTAAATGCAGCAAAAGCAGGTTATGATTTCATAAAAAAAAAATTTAAAGATATTCCAGAAATTGAAATTAAACAAATTCGCAGAAAAAGAAAATTATTGCTAACTGGCAATGATGCTATATTTTTAGGAGCTGTAAAAGCAGGTTGTAAATTTTATGCAGCTTATCCCATGACTCCTTCTACTTCTATACTACATTCATTTGCTGCAGCTGAAAAAGATTTCAACATTATCACAAAACATGCTGAAAGCGAGATAGCAGTAATTAATATGGCTGTCGGTGCTTCTTTTACAGGTGCAAGATCTATGGTTGCAACCTCAGGAGGAGGTTTTGCTCTCATGAACGAGGGACTGTCTGGAGCAGCAATGACTGAAACCCCAATTGTAATCGCACTTTGCCAGCGTCCCGCACCAGCTACAGGTCTTCCAACATGGACTGAGCAGGGAGATATGCTTTATGCAGTTCACGCTTCACATGGTGAGTTTCCAAGAGTTGTGATGGCTCCGGGTGATCCGGAGGAAGCATTTTACATGATACAGGATGCATTCAATTTAGCCGAAAGATACCAGCTTCCAGTGATAATTATGCTGGACAAATATCTATCAGAGAATAATTTCACATGCAATAGGCTAATACAGAATAAGAATATTAATAGGGGAAAATTAATTCTTGACAATGATCATATAGAAGATAAAGAGAATTATTTAAGATACAGATATACTGGTGATGGCGTTTCACCTAGAGTAATAGTTGGATTAAAAAATGGGATTCATATTGCTAATACTGATGAACATGACCAGTATGGGTTTTCAGAAGAAAATGCAGAAAACAGAAAAAAAATGATGGATAAGAGATTTATAAAATTAAATTATCTTATTAAGGAGATAAGAGGTCCAAATTTATATGGGCCGAAGAAAGCTGAAAATACAATTATTAGCTGGGGTTCATGCAAAATACCGATTCTTGAGACAATGAAGTATTTAAATTCAAATAAAGGGTTATATAATTTTTTACATTTTAATTATCTGGCTCCTTTTCCTGTAAAATTATTCCTGCAATCAATGAAAAATGTAAGAAAAAGTGTGATTATAGAAAACAATAAAACATCACAGCTTTCAAAACTTATATTGGAAAACACTGGAGTTAAGATTGATAGTCATATTTTAAAATACAATGGCAGACAATTTTTCCCAGAGGAAATATTAAATGAAATAAAAAGTATTTAGAAAATTTTAAAGTAAAGGGATTTTTATGAAAGTTAAAGAAGTCATGGAAAAAAGAAACTATAATCTTAAGCCTTCAGACTTTAATACAAAAAACAGGCCTACATGGTGCATAGGATGTGGAAATTATGGAATCTGGAACTCCATAAAAAAAGCTTTTACAGAACTTGGGCTTTTTCCCCATGAAATACTTATAGTATTTGGAATAGGGTGTTCGGGAAATGGCAATAATTTTATTAAAGCTTATGCTTATCATGCTCTGCATGGGATGGCATTACCTATTGCAACCGGCGCGCATCTCACCAACCACACACTTAAAGTAATCGCTATGACTGGAGATGGGGATGGGGTTGGAATCGGAGGAAACCACTTTTTACATACATGCAGGAGAAATCTGGATATTACTCATATCATGCATGATAATAGAATATATGGCTTGACTACCGGTCAAGCATCACCTACCAGCAGTAAAGAATTTAAGACAAAATCTACCCCATTTGGTGTATTAGAGCAGCCCATAAATCCGGTAATGCTGGCACTAGCTTGTGGAGCAACATTTGTTGCCAGGGGTTATTCAGCTGAACCAGAACAATTAAAAAATATTTTTATTAAAGCATTTATGCATAAAGGATTTTCATTTATTGATGTTCTGCAGCCATGTGTAACTTTTAATAAAATCGATACCTATGATTATTACAGGGAACGAATATATAAGTTGGAAGATTTAAAAGAATATGAAAGCAGCAACCTTTTATATGCCCTCCAAAAATCCATGGAGCAGGAAAAAATACCTTTGGGGATTTTTTATCAGACCCAAAAGCCCGCTTATCACGAAGGCCTAAATCAAATAAATGATAAAGCGCTTGTTTTTCAAGATATATCTAATATAAACATTAATAAATTGATTAATAGCTATTACTAATACACTTTAGGCGTCACTTCACCAGGAGGTTGAATTATGTCAAGGAGAACACTTGGAATAATCCAGAGGATTTTTGGATATGCCCTTATTGTTTTTGGTATATTTCAAATAGTCACAGGATTTGCTAATGCTGGAGTAATAACGTTTATTAACCAGGATTTGGCTCATATCTTTCATAAGATGTATATTATAATTCCGCTTACAATCCTGGCTACTGTTCATGGATTAATTGGTATAAGAAATAGGGTAAGAGCAAGGGTAAGAGCAAGGGGAAGAGCACTGGTTGCACTCGATATTTTATTTTTAATTGCAGGAGCAGGTTTTATATCTTTTGTCACATATTTTGCATTAAAAAGTTAATTTTTAAAATAATTATTTTCAATAGAAAAACTTACAAAGATAAGGTCCCATATTTTTATAAGGTCTTATATTGCATTTATCGCATTGCTTTTTTTGAATTTAAAAATGCTTTTCCAATTTCCTCAGCATCTTCACTAGAAATATGTTTTTTTGATTCCTTAAAGATCTCTCCTTCTTCTTCTGAAATATGATGTTCTACATTTTCTTTGAGCACTTTGAATTTGGCCCATAAGACTTCATTACTTATACCATCACTCATCTGCTTTATTAATATTTTTACTACATTATGTTCTTCTATAGCCTCCAGTGTTAATTCTTTTATTTCTTTAATTAACTCTAAAGCAGGATAATATTCTTTTTCCTCTGCTTCCATATGAGCTGTAAGCTCTTTTTTTATTTTCTCAAGTTCGGCTTTGCTTTCAGATTTTTCAGCCTTGTCCATTTTTCCTGATACATCCTCGTGCTCTTTTTTTAAAATTGAATAAATATCTTCTTTCATTTATTTTCCTTTCTAATGTCTGCTAATGACCATATCCCGGGGTACAAAAGCATCCCAGGATATGGTCATTAATTTTTAGTATCTTTTGTTGTCTTTATCTGTCATTTTTTTTGTGTCTTTTGCCCCAGCATTTCTTTGGCTGTCATTTTTTTTAGTTGTAGCTTTAGCCTTATCCTTGTCTTCCACGGTTCTCACCTCCTTTAACAATGAATGTTTGGCTCATATCTTTTCATTTGGCTATATCCTTTACTTCTTCAATTTTCTTTTTCCCGGATTCAGCCAAGTCTTTGACTTTTCCTATTACATCCGAAACATTTTCTTTTCCCATTTCCATTAAGTTCTCGCCCTTATCTGCCAAGGCCTTTCTGGTTTCTTTTCCAGATTTAGGTGCAAATAAAACACCAAGGACCACACCTATTGCTAAACATGTAAATAGCATAATTGCCCCGTTTTTTGCACTATCCACTTTTTCCTCCATTCTTACTAATTTAACTAATCTTAGATTTTTTACCTTTTTTACAGATTTACTTTACTGCAGCTTTTACTTCTTCAATTTTCTTTTTCCCGGATTCAGCCAGGTCCTTTGTTTTTTCTACTACATCCGAAACAGTATCCTTGCCCGTCTCCATGAGTCTTTCGCCCCTATCCATCAGATTATTTCTTGTTTCTTTTCCTGATTTTGGAGCGACTAATATTCCAATAACCACGCCTACAGCCAAACCTGTAAAAAGCCCTGCTACTACCCTCATTTTTTACCTCCTCATACTCATCTTTTATTAAAATTACTTTTTTTATTTCTTACCTGCAATTTTTTTTATACCGTCTGCAAGACCGATACCGGTATCCTCCTGAAATATTTTATAATTATGAAAATTAAATAAGCATCAAAATCAATTTAAAACATGAATGAATCAGGCTCATATTGAGTGCAGATAAAATCCAACAGCAGCAGGAATTGGTATGCCTTCCCTCCAAATATACTTATTGAAATTTATATTTTTATGATCATATATAACCTCATCAAACAGCTCCAGGTGTTGCAGCGCTATATTATGCCAGGTCATTAATCTTCCGAATTTATATGTTTTCTTTTCAATTGCTGATTTTTTTTGTGGATTTTTAAATATATCTATCACAGCATCTGCAATAGCATGGGAATTTCTAAAAGGTACAATAATGCCTCTATTATTTGCTAAAACTTCTTTTGCATAAAGATAGGGTGTTGAAATACATGTTTTACCTGCTCCGATTGCATATGCCAGAGCACCTGAAGCAGATTGTTGCGGATCTAAATATGGAGTTAAATAAATATCTATAATTTTTAACCACTCAGCTAGTTCATCAAATGTTAAATACTCATTTATAAATTTCACATTTTCCTGTAAATTGTACAGTTTTATTTTTTCTTTTAGAAAATTCCTGTATTTTTCACCAGCTGTTTGCAGTACAACAGGATGTGTCTGCCCAATTATCAAGCATAATACATTAGAAAATTGCCTTTTTATATCCCTTAAAGCTTCTATAGTATATTCAAGACCTTTAATCTCTGATAGAAGATTTATATTACCAAGGATTAACCTGTCTTCAAGTCCTCTTTTCTTTTTGTATTTATCATTAGGCTCAATAGGAATGTCAGGAACGCCGTGGGGAATAATTTCTATTTTTTCGACAGGACAATTGTATTTATTAATAAGTTTTCCCATACTTCGGGGTATCATAACCGTTACTTTTTGAGCAAACTTAATCGCATCTTTCAAGGCCAGGCCATACCCCTTAGTGGAGTCATCAGGTATTGTATGAGTAGTAATAACGATGGGTTTTTTTACAAGCTTCAATAACTTGATAATATATTCTCCAAATTCACCGCCATAAAGGCCAAATTCATGCTCCAGAATTACAATATCTGCTTTTGATTTATTAATATAATCAGCAGCTTTAATGTAGGATTCAATTTTATACTGGTTGATTTTAAATTTAACTTCAGGACCGTAATTAATTTTATCTTCCGGTTTAACTAGTGCAAATATTTCTGCTTTAGAATATGAATTAATATGGTTGATAGCCTCAGTTAAATCTTTTGTATATGTTGCAATTCCGCATTTTCTGGGTATATATGATGATATATATATTCCATTTATGCTTTTATTTTTTCCCGATAAAATTTTTTTTAACTTTTGCAAAATTACACCTCTTTTCGCAGGTATTACGATTACTGCAATGGCACATCTCAAGAAGATAACTAAAAGTTTTTATCAAATCGTTGTCATGTGCTGTCATATTGAGATTATAATCAAGTTCCCTGATTTCTTTTGATTAATTTTGTGATATTTTACTTTTTTAAAGATTTATTTTCTAAGTATAATCTTGCAGCAAAATGATAGTAACAGTATTTTGGACAGTTTTATCCTGGTAAATGGGATAGTTTTTGTTTCTTATATCGGAAAACACAATTCAGCATATATAAGTAACAAGTACGATGTTTAAGATTTAAAAGGGGGATTTTAAAAGTGGTTATTGGGTCAGTCTATTCTTCAAAGCTATTGAAATAGCTTCAGATCTGTTTGATACTCCGAGCTTACTTATTATATTAATTATACTTTTCACAAATCTCTATTGCTTCTCTGCCATTTTCTGCTTCCCGAACAACTTCTATGTCGCCATAGACTCCTAGAAGAATATTTATACCCTTTCTCACTAGGGGGTGATCTTCAACAATTAATACTTTTATCATTTTTTATTTATTTATTTTATTAATATGTTAATTTTAATATTATAAAATTGCTTTAAAAACGATTATATAAAAACTCCAAGTGAAGTGGAATATATTACTTGATATCCTATCGAGTTACTTTTAAAGACAAAAACTATCCCATTTACCAGGATAAAACTGTCCAAAATACTGTTACTTTCATTGCTCTGCAAGATTATACTTAAAAAATAAATCTTTTCAAAAATTTAAACAACATAAATATTTAGAAATACATACAAAGCAATGCTCAGTAGAAAAAATATAGAAAGAGAAAAAGAAAAGTATAAAAGAGAGGGATGGTGAAAATAATGAATACATTGTTAATACTGGGCATAATTATTGTAGGTATTGTAATTATTTCAGTAGTTTTTAGCTGGATATGTTATAAAAAGTTTACCTATGAAAATTAATTGTTATTTTTTTAAAAATAATAAATCTAAGAATAATTTTGTTAAATGAGGTGGTTATATTGATAAATAATTATTTTAAAGATGCTTCGGAACAATTTTATTATAACTCAAAATTTTATGATGAAAAAAACGGAGCACAAATCGAAAAATTAAATACTTTCTCTGGTTTATATAATTTGTCTGAAGGGTTAAA
>JBBQDW010000094.1:0-8072 GCA_038320085.1 Candidatus Humimicrobiales bacterium | reverse complement strand
ACAAGAGCCATAGCGGACCAGTCAAGAACAATCAGGATTCCTGTCCACATGGTAGAAAACGTCAATAAATATATACGCATACAAAGACAGCTTATTCAAAAACTTGGTAGAGAGCCCCTTGCGGAAGAAATTGCAGAATTTTTAAATACCACCCCTGAGAGAGCAAGGGAAATCATGAAAATATCACAGGACACTATCTCTCTTGATACGCCTGTAGGCGAGGACGAAGATACACATCTTGGGGATTTTATCGAAGATTTTGATGCTGAAGCGCCACCCGATGCAGCTGCGTTTTCACTGCTTCAAAAACAACTTCAAATTGTACTTGGCACTTTGAAGGACAGGGAAAGAAAAATTATCCAATTAAGATTCGGGCTTTATGACGGTTGCCCCCGAACCCTTGAGGAAGTCGGCAGGGAATTTGACCTTACCAGGGAAAGAATAAGGCAGATTGAATTTAAGGTCCTGGATAAATTACGAAAAACCAAGAAGAATAGCTCACTTAAAGATTTTTTAAATACCTAATCTGCAACTGGATAAAAGAATTGAATTTAACATTTTATGGCGCCGCTAAAGAAGTAACGGGAAGCTGTTATTGTCTGGAGATAAACGGAAAAAAACTTCTGGTCGATTGCGGTTTGCAGCAAGGGCAGGAAGAAAAGGATGAGCAAAGGCTGCCGTTTGATGCAGTCGATATAAACTATGTTGTACTGACCCATGCACATATTGACCATAGCGGCAGGCTGCCGTTATTAGTTAAGGAGGGCTTTACCGGAAAGATATATGCAACTAAAATTACCTGTGATTTAATTTCCATAATGCTGATAGACAGCGCGCACATTCAAGAGACAGAAGTTAAATGGAAAAACAAAAAGAACAAAAGATCGGGAAAAAATAAAATACTCCCCCTATATTCTTTGGCGGATGCTGAGAATACCTTAAGACTTTTAGTTCCCTGCAATTATGATGAGATTAATGAAATAAGCAATGATATCAAGGTTAATTTTGTAGATGCCGGTCATATCTTAGGTTCGGCATCAGCCGTAATATTTTTAAGCGAAGGCAAAATAACTAAAAAAATCGTATTTTCAGGTGATATAGGAAATACAAATCAGCCAATAATCAAGGACCCGCACTATATAAAGGTGGCAGATTATGTAGTAATGGAAGCTACATATGGAGATAGAAATCATATTAAAAGCGAGGATTACGCATTAGAATTGGCAAAGATTATTGAAGAAACACTCTCAATTAAAGGAAATGTGGTGATTCCGTCTTTTGCCGTTGCAAGAACACAGGAGCTCTTATTTTTTATTCGTGAAATTAAAGAAAGAAAATTAGTTAAAAATGTGCCCGATTTCCCGGTTTATATAGATAGTCCCCTTGCATCGAGGATAACAAAATTATATGATGCCGATTTAACAGGTTATGCCGATGAACAGGCAATTGGCTTGCTTAAAAAAGGCCTGGACCCATTATCTTTTTCAAATTTAACTTTTGTTGATTCAGCTGAGGATTCAAAAGCTTTAAACTATGACATTATCCCAAAGGTGATCATTTCAGCAAGCGGAATGTGCGAAGCCGGTAGAATAAGACATCATCTAAAGCTCAATCTATGGAGATAAGTATGCTCAATAGTCTTTGTGGGATTTCAGGCTATTGGATCATTAGGAAGGATACTTCTTGATGGCGCAAAAAAAGTGAAGCTTTTTGGAGAGGAAATATCTGTTTCAGCAACTATATATAATCTTACCGGCTTGTCTGCCCATGCCGATAAAGAGGGACTTTTAAAATGGATAACCAGTTTTGATAAAAAACCGGACAAGGTTTTTGTTACTCATGGTGAAGATGCTGTTTGCGATGAATTTGTCAGATCCTTAAGTGAGTTGGGGTTTTTAGCTGTTGCACCGATCTATATGTCAAGATATGACTTAAGTAATGGTGAAATAGTCAGTCCCGGAATTGAAATAGAGAAAAAAGCATCTTATATACAAAATAATGATGCAGATTCTTTCACATATTCAGATCTGCATAAGGCCTATAAGCGATTATCCGAAGTTATCCACCGTAACAAACACTTGGACAATTATGATTTGGAAAAGTTTACGAAGGAAATTACAGCATTGACAAATAACTGGGACAAATAAGATTATCAGGATATTGGCATGTACCATCTTATCTGTGGCCATTTAAGCCTCCCGCACATCTATTCCTGGCTTTTTTTGGATTTACCTGATGGTAAAAAATTTCTCTCCTGTCCCATCATACGCTGTTGAATCCACTTTTCACTGCGACCATTTTTAGCCAGTAATTTCGGCTGCGATTTAGCGCTTTTTCAGGATCTGACATTTCCTGAATTCTTTCATAACCCACTTTTGAAAGCCATAATTTGATCGACTCAGCTTTTTTACTGGGAACGGACTGAACAAGGCGCAGTATTGTCTTCACATTAGCAGCATCAGCTTTATAGAATTTCCCATCAGCTGGCTGCAACTTCAGTTTGTCACATTCTGTGACCCCCCCCTCACTTCCCTCTTTTCTTGGCTAAATCAATTTGCGCTTTTTAAATGCAGCCGTAGAAAAACGAAGCATTGCTTTTGCGGCGGTGAGCCATGCAATATGGGCGTTATTTTTAGTGTTTTTAAGTATCCGGGGAATAAAGAAAGCCGCAACTGTTTCGGGCCTGTCAGCAAGAATATTAAATATTTTTAGGAAACTTTTGTTCTCTACTACAGGAGATTTTTCGCCATCCGGGGTTTTGGTGATAAAATCAGTCAGCATCATCCCCGGTGACAGGCGTCCTGCTAATACATTCGTTCCTGAAAGCTCTTTTGCGAGCCCCTTTGTAAAATATGTCAGCGCGTGTTTTGTTGTACCGTAAAGAATGGTTTTTGCCTGTATCATATCATTTGAGCCCAAACCTTCCATGTTCCATATCTGTCCGCCGCTGACTTGCAGCAGCATATTTTTTGCCGCAATCTGCGAGCCGTAAATCATTCCTTTAATGTTAGTATCTATTACTGCGTCAGTATAATTTTGCCCTGTATCACAAGCAAATTCATACGGACAGTTTTGGCCCGCGTTATTGATCCAGAAATCGATTTTTACCCATTTTTTTGCAGATTCATTCCAAAGATTTTCAAGCTCAAGCCTTATCCTTACATCACATAAAACATACAAAACCCTGTCTGTAAATTCAGCCAGTTCTTCCCTGGCAGCTTCAAAAGATTTCTCGCTCCGCCCTGAAACAGTCACACTGCATCCGGATTTTAGAAACTCTTTTGCCATATATAGCCCTATTCCCCTTGTACTGCCGGTTATAACAATGCTTTTCATTTTCTTAGCTCCATTTCAATATAAAAGTAATATAATTCTTTCTATGCCTTTTAAAATTATATTGAAAGTAATGTGTTGTTTTTAATTTGTTCATTTTGGTTTTGCCCTACACCGGTGACCAGTACCTGCTGATTTGCAAAGGTAATTTGTTCAAACTGTCAGCACTTTCAATTAAGAAGATGACATTTTCTCCTTCTGCGCCTGCCCAGCATATAACTGTCAAAAGCCCTTCTTTTGTTGGCGCTGTAAATAAGAATGAAAAGAGTTTAGGGTAAATTTTGCCGCCGTCATCTACGCGCCAGGCACTTTGGCCGTCACTTGCAACAGGATAGTCCATGAATTTTATGCCGTCACCTGTTTTTAAAACAATGCTCATCAATAAATTATTGCCATCCGGCTCAAAGACAACAACTAATATCTGGGTGCCATCACTGTATTTATCGATGATCCAGCCTTCCTGTACGCTGCGCCCTTTAACATTCTCGATCTGCGTCTTGGTCCCTCCATCAAGAGCTTCGACTCCGGTGCTGGTTGTGGTTAAAAGGTTATCTTTGTTTATGGTTTCTGAATTACAAAGGTAGTATGTATTGTTTGAAATCAGTTTATTTTCAAGGACATTATACAAATAGCCCTCCATATTATCAAAGTTATCAGCAGTTACTCTTCCATTATCCTGATTGTTGCTGTTCTGTTTTTTATCATACTCAATTTTATAAAACTTTCCATCTTCTCCAATAGCTCCATTGATTCCTTTTAACCCTTCTTCATTTGCATCACTATAAAAAGTAATCAATTTATCTCCGGTTTTATTGGCTATGGCAACAACGGCAGTCAGCTTGGAAATATCAACAAGTTTAACCTCCTGGCTGCTTTCAGAAGCAGTTTCTGCAGAAGTTTCCGCAGCAGTTTCTATCGCTGTTTCTATCGTTGTGGTTTCTGCAGTAGTTTCATCAACCACCTCACTTGAGTCATTTTCAGTAGTTGCCGCTGCTGTGGTATCCGTTGTAAGGTTAAATCCGCACATATTACATGTGGCCGCAGTTCCGATTAACATAACCGATATAAGAATAGAAACCAGCAGAAAATACTTTCTTTTCAATTTTCCCTCCGTATTATTTTTGCAAAATGAAAATATACATAGTAATAATATATTTATAATAATTATACTCTTTTATTATTAAAAACAATAAATTTCAGTTAATAATCAGGTAATGGTTGGTCATAAATTTTTATTTATTGCAGATTAAACTTATCCTTTTTTCACAACTCAGGGCAGTCACTATGATATATATGTCATTTAATGAGATAATTTCAGAATTAATCCTTTTTTTATAAAAATATTAATCTCAATAACTCAGCATTACCTTTGCTTTTATGGCCCGATCCAAAGGAAGCACAGTTATTATTCTGACTTATAACAGGTCATGGGAAGAAGGGGCCGAACCAGCAAAAATATTCAAAATTGCTATTACAGTTGAATAGTCAAATTTAGGATCCTTAACCTGGGCTTAACGACCAGCCGATTAAAAAACCTAACATTGTAAATGGAGCGAAAAGCACAAAAAGAAGGGGTCCATGGCATATTACACCAATGACTGGACATTTATTTACAGCCTTTTTAACTAGATTAACCCGCAAAATAAATTTTATTGTCAAAGCCCATGCAAATACCTGTAAGAGCTTAAAGCTGCTGCAGCGCCTTGGGCCGCTGCAATTATGACTTGCTTGAAAGGATAGTTTGTGCAATCTCCCGCTGCAAAAATACCTTCAATGCTTGTCCTGTTTCTCACATCTATTATTATTTCTTTCTTACTATTAATTTTTAGAAAATCTTTTATAAAATCAGTTACCGGAGCATAACCTAAGTTTATGAAAAACCCTTCCACTTTTAAGTCTTCTGTTCTATTACCGGCCGAAATATTTACTGCTTCAAGATTATCCGTGCCTTTAAAACTGTTTAAGGTTGTATTATTTTTGATAATAACATTTCCGGACTCAACTTTTTTTTCAATTTCTTGCCGGTAACCGGCGCCATATTTTTTATTGGCAATAAAATAAATAGTTTTTGCAAAAGGCAATAGCTCTACTACAGTTCTTTCCGCTTCGGGCCCGTTTCCATATACTCCCACAATTTTATCCTTATATAACGGAGCGTCACATGTCGCACAATAGGATATGCCTCGACCGATATATTTTTCCTCATCGATAGCGCCGCTTTTTTTTGCTTCCATTCCCGAAGCAATTATGATAGCCCTGGTTTTATAAATATTTTTTTCTGTGATTATTCGAAACATTTTGGTATTTTTTTCAACTTGTATTGCCTGTTCTTCCTGTATAATTACATCCGTTTTCCCTAAATGATTTTTTAAATTTTGTGATAATTCATAACCGGAAATTCCAGGAATACCCGGATAATTATCTATCAGTGAATTTTTTATAAGCTGGCCGCCAACTTCAAAATACTTTTCCATGAGCAATACGGACATTTTTTTTCTGGCTGCATAAATACCGGCAGCTATTCCGGCTGGTCCTGCTCCGATAATAATCAGATCATAAATCAAGCTCTTATCTCCCTATACTATATTTGTTGTTATTATTGTTATCAAATTAGCATATAAATATAACTCAATAGCAAAATAATATTAACCGTATTTTAGCCAGTTTTATCCTGGTTATAGGTATAGTTCTGCCTTAAACGGCTATGCTTTTATTTGGTAGTTTTTTAAAAACTGGTGTTATTAATAGCCCTAAGAGTTCTCTATTCAATGTTTTTCAGCTGATCCTTAAGAAATTCCATTGCGCCAAATGGGTATATTACTAATGAGATCTTGCTTAAGTTACTGGATTATAAAAAGATATTTTACCTTCGTCCGATGCAGTTTTCCCTTGGGCATAAATCACAGGCAACTCTAGTCTTATCAATACTGTCTACAGGACCAAATCCATATATTCCTGATATGGATTTAAACGGAACCATTAAACAACTCTTATTTAGCTCCACACCAATTTTATTTCCATCTATCATTGAAAAAATTTCTTTTTGCTCTTCAATTGTCCATTTATATTGACCGGGAGAGTATGTGCATGTTGATCCCCAGCCTTTTTCCCTGATACCTTCTTTTTTTATGATCTCACCCAGGTTATTACCAAGGATCCCTAAAAGTTCGGTGGTTATTGCATCCATTATTATAGTAGCCAGCATGTCGCCGCTATCGCTGACATCTTTTATTATTTTATCCGTCATACTTCCCAGGGTAGTTATAAAAATAGTAGAATATTTTGACCCTGCAAGTATTTTTGAAATATTAGGGCCGGTAAAAATATTCCCTGATTTAAAATATACGCGTTCACCAATTATTTTCTCTATTTCATAATTTAAATAAATTGCTTTTGGCTGGATATTGCTGATACAAATCGCCCTTTTCTCGAGGAGTAATTTTTCAAGCTGAGGATTTAATCTTCCGCCCATTAATTTTGTTAAAAAATCCTTTCCTGTTTCTTCTGGAATATTAAGTTTAATGTTTTCTAAAATTATCATATTACCTCCCATATAATATTTTATTTTCGTAAAATATATATCCATCAAAACGTTAAAATATTTCTGCCTTCTTTAATGTATTGTGTTAAAACCGGACCCATTGCCTTTACATCTATTCCCATATCAAGCAAACCTTGGGCAACCCCGTACATGTTTGCGCATGTTATACAAGCTTCAAGCTTAACTCCTTCTTCCTTCATTCTTTGCAGGTATTCCTGAAGCTCGTAATCATGGCTTATCAGATATGCTGAAGGGCCCCATACTATAAAGGTTATATCATCCCACCAATTTTTTAGCTTTGAATTTAATGCATACATAAAGACCATTTTTAGCGCTGCATCCCTGTCATCGCTTGTCCAAACGATTACCAATTTGTCTTTACCTTCTTTCACAATTATCTCCTGTTCATAGAAATAATAAAAATTTAGCCATTTGTTTTATACACAATGTTTGGCATCTGCAATTATTCTATATAATAATTCCTATGCCGACTATTCAAAAATCGGGTTACTACTTATTAGAAGAGAGAATTTTTCAAATTTAAGGATTAAATTCTATTTTGGAATTTGTCTCCGAGATTTTCTTGTCGAGTCCTTTAAAGTACGGGTAAATTGCTTTGGCTTTGTTGTATTCTAAAATTGCTTCACCAAATAGGTTATTTTTAAAATAACTATCACCTTCACTAATAAATTTTTCTGCTTGTTTTATTAAATTTTGGGCTTCAATAATTTTATTATTTACTATTTCAACCTTTTTAAAGTCTTTGTTTTTTTCTATTGCTGCATAATACTGAACAATAGCTTTCTCATATTGTTTATCATTAAAATAGGAATTACCAGCTTCAATATTATCTAGAAAAATTGTTATAAGAGTAAAAGCTAAAAAAAATAATACAACTGATGCTCCAGATACAATTGCGAAACTTTTCGCTCTCTTTTGATTTTTCTTACGGTTCGATCGGAATAAAATAAGACTAATAATAAAACTTATTGGCATAAAAACTAAAAACGGTATCAGCATGGAACTAATAGAAAAATTTTTAAGTGGAAAAATAGTCAACAATAGATATAATAGAAAACCCGCTCCAACAAGGATTATTAAAGTTAACGATATCGGCCTTTTTGCAAGTTTAACCTCATTTTTAACATCATTAGAATCTTTTTCTTCTTCTTGCACTGCAGTCTCCATTAATTATTTA
>JBBQDW010000093.1:0-8083 GCA_038320085.1 Candidatus Humimicrobiales bacterium | reverse complement strand
AATGAGGAAAACTACCTGATGTCAAAATTTGCACGGGCCGCTGTCGGCACCAATAATATTGACCATTGCGCAAGGCTTTGCCATGCCTCAACAGTCACGGGCCTTATTCCCACCTTTGGAAGCGGCGCCATGACAAACTCCATTGATGACATAAAATTCTGCGATACGGCAATAATAATCGGTTCAAACACAACAGAGGCCCATCCTGTAATCGGATACGAAATAATAAAAAATATCCTTGCGGGCGGATTAAAACTTATAGTAATAGACCCGAGAAGTATTCCAATAACGAAATACGCAAAGGTCCATCTTAAACAAAAACCGGGCACAGATATAGCTGTGCTTCTTGGCATGATGAATATCATATATAACAGCAATCTGCATAACCGGGATTTTATAAACAACAGGACCGAAAATTTTGATGAATTTAAAAAATGCTTTGAGGGGTACACCCCTGAAAAAGTATCACAGATTTCAGGAGTTGACAAAGACAAACTCATTCAGGCTGCAAAAATGTATGCATCTTCAAAAAATGCGGCGATATTTTATGCAATGGGAATAACCCAGCACAGCTGCGGTACGGATAATGTAATAGCTGTTGCAAATCTTGCAATGCTGGCCGGCCAGATAGGGAGAAAAGGCACCGGTGTTAATCCCTTAAGGGGCCAGAATAATGTCCAGGGCGCCTGTGATATGGGTGCGCTTCCAAACTATTATTCCGGATACCAGTATGTTTCAGATGAAACAGCACACGAGAAATTTGAAAAAGTTTGGCAGGCAAAGCTTCCTAAAAAAGCAGGGCTTACTTTAACAGAAATGATGGATGCAATAAATAACGGACAGATAAGGGCCCTATATATAATGGGTGAAAACCCGATGCTTTCAGAACCGGATCTTCTGCATGTTGCTTCAGCGCTTAAAAAGCTTGAATTCTTTGCCGTACAGGATATTTTCATCACAGAAACAGCGGAATTTGCAGACATTATTCTTCCCGGCGCATGTTTTGCGGAAAAAGACGGAACTTTTACAAATACCGAAAGAAGGATCCAGGTTGTAAATAAAGCCATTGATCCCCCGGGAGAGGCTCTGCCTGACTGGGAAATAATAGGCAGACTGTCTGCAAAACTTGGGTACCCCATGGATTATGAAAATCCTGCGCAGATCATGGATGAAATAGCAGACGTTACACCAATATATGGCGGCATTTCCTACGGCAGGCTTAAAAACGGCACGCTGCAATGGCCCTGCAGGGATTCTAATGACCCAGGAACTAAAATCCTTCACACAACAAGTTTTTCGAGGGGTAAAGGCAGGTTTATTGAAATAAATTATACCCCTCCGATAGAAAATCCTGACAAGCAATATCCTTTTATCCTCACAACCGGAAGGGTTCTTTATCAGTTCCATACAAGGACCATGACCGGGAAAGTAAAAGGGCTAAATGAACTTGCGCCGCTAAACAGGGCCCATATAAATATTGATGACGCATCAGAACTGGGTGTAAAAAACAATGACATTGTAACTGTTGAATCAAAAAGAGGTTCAGTTGATGCATCCGCACTAGTTAATGATAAAATTAAGCAGGGAGTGGTATTCATGCCTTTCCATTACATAGATTCACCCGCAAACAGGCTTACAAACCCTGTGTATGATGTAAAATCCAAGATCCCTGAATTTAAAGCATGTGCTGTAAGAATTTATAAAAAATGATCAGACTCGGGAAAAGTGTACCAATTGAAAAAATAAATGCGGTAAATCGTGTATCCATTAAGGATACTATCCCGGTAGAACTGATTCTTATAATAATTTTAAATAACCGTCCCGTTGCCTCAGTTTCATGTCTTCCCGATAATTTAATTGAGCTTGCAATAGGATACCTTTTAAATAATGGATATATTAAAAAGTATTCAGATATTGTTCTTCTCAGATTATGCGAAAAAGAGCTTAGCCTAAAGAAAATCCTCACAATGTCAGTAAGGGTTGAAACCAAACAGGATGCCGAAACAAAGTACGATATTGAGACCAGGCACGATGTCGGGACCAGGCACGATGTCGAAGCCAGGCACAATGTCGAAGCCAGGCAACCGGATTTGGGAGAAACCAGGCGCGATATTGAAACAAAGCAGGAAGCCGAAACAAGGAAATACGGTAAAATGCGCATTCCTGACGATATTCTGGCCGGCAGCACTGAGGATGTTTTAGCCTGCAAATATGAAGAGATCCGAGCCGGCAGCACTAAGGATGTTTTAGCCTGCAAACATGAAGAGATCCGAGCCGGCAACACCGAGGATGTTTTAGCCCGCAATTATGAAGAGATCCGAGCCGGCAACACTGAGGATACGGAGGGACGTATAAAATATATCCCGGCGGGCTGCGGGAGTTTTGATGATATCATCCTTCAAAAAGAGCAGGAAATCGGGAAAATAAAGTCCAGAATTAAAGTTTCAAGCTCAATAATATTAAAACTTAATCTTATAACCTTAAAAAACCAAAAGATAAAGAAAGAGTTTGGCGGCCTTCACAGCTCTGCTCTTTTTGATTACGAGTGCAATTGTTTGTGCATCATGGAAGATATCGGCAGGCATAACTGCATTGACAAACTTGCAGGATATCTTGCAATACGTAAAATGGACCCTTCCTGTAAAATAATTTTTACTACAGGAAGATTGAGCATTGATATAATTTTTAAAATTTATATGATGTCTGTTGCCATAATAGTTTCCAACTCTTCCATTACTCACAGCGCTGTCCTGCTTGCAAAGAGAGCCGGAATAACTTCTATAGGCTATCTTCGCGGCGGCAGATTTAACATTTATTCTAATCCTTCAAGAATTACAACATAAAGAATGGATATTACAGGCATTGTTCTCGCAGGCGGCAAAAGCACCAGGTTGGGGTTTGACAAGACCCTGCTGAAAATTGGAAACATTCCCTTATTTATTGATACGGCAATTAAATTAAGTTTTTTTTGCAATGAAATCATAATCAGCTCATCACAGGAAAATTTTACTGCGATATCCAAAGAACTTAAAAAATTTAAAAAATACCTCAAAGAATACAAGCTTGAAAATACTAAAATACCACAAATAGATATTACCATTGATATTGAATACCCCGGGGAGATAAAACTTCAAAATGCGGGACCTTTAAAGGGAATATATTCAGCTCTTCGGGAGTCCGAAAACTATTATTGTCTTGTCTGCGCCTCCGATATGCCTTTTCTCTCATATAACATGATAGAAACCCTGGTAACATGCGCCGAAACTGCTGAAACGAAAAAAGATATTATAGTACTAAAAACCAAAAAAGGTTTTGAGGCCCTGTCTGCAATTTATTCAAGAAAATGCATTAAAATAATTGAAGAACACCTTAAGGAAGGTATCTTTAAGGTGTCTGATATTTTTCCATACATTAACATCCTGGTCCTGGGAGAAGACACCATGAGGCAGCATGGAATTGATGAATTAAACTTCTTTAATATAAATACAATAAGTGATTATGCGCTGCTTCAAACAAGATACAACTCACATAAAGAATCGTTTCCTGAGTACTGGAAAAAAATCTTTTATAGAAACAAGCGTTACAACAGTCCCAATATTGAATAATATACACCCACTGACTGCCAGGAAATAACTAATAATTCAATTTCTATTTTTTTAATACCGACCTTCTAAATAAACACCTTTACAAAATTAAGCTGCAGGTTGGAAAGGGAGGACCTTAGGTTGTCGGCCTCCTGCGCATTTATCTCAGACTCAAGTACCTTTAACAGTGCCTCAAAGCAGTCGACTGCCATCTTTGCCTGGATTTTGTCCTTATACCTGTCATTTGTACCAACAGGCAGACCCATCTTTTTATATGCCTGGCTTGAAAGCGACATCATTATCTGCATTACAACATCTTTTACGGACAGTTTGTCGATTTCTTCCTGAAGCTTGTTTATCATTTCTTCAGTTTCCTTTTTTGAATTTTCTTCATCCATTATAACTTCTTTTGAAACCCTGTCCTCACCGTTGCCGCCTTTTTTCTTTTTTACATCATCTGCCATAATTTCACTTCCTTTGGATTTAAACCAGAAAGAATGTTCGGTTAGTTTCTGGTAATTTTAAAATTTCTTAATATTTATAAAATAATTGTTAAACATAATTGTTACTCGCTGTCATATTTTATAAGCGACATGACGTCATAGCCTTTTAATATTTCCCTTGGATTTAGAAATTCCAGCTCTATAAGAAAACACAGGCCCACTACTGTCCCGCCTTGCTTTTCTACCAGTTCTACCTGTGCCTTCGCAGTACCGCCGGTAGCTGCAAGGTCATCAACTATAAGGATAGCATCTCCGGGTCCAATGGCATCGACATGCATTTCCATTTCATTGCTGCCGTACTCCAGGTCATAAGAGACTTTGGATGTCTCGTAAGGAAGTTTTCCGGGTTTTCTTATAGGGATAAACCCTGTTCCCAGTTTATAAGAAAGAGCGGCACCAAAAATAAAACCCCTGGCCTCAGCGCCCAGTATTGCATCGATTTTCTTATCCTTATAATAGTCTGCCATGGCATCAATAGCATATTTTAATGCATCAGCATCACCGATAAGTGGTGTTATGTCCCTGAAAACTATCCCTTTTTTTGGAAAATCCCTGATATTCCTGATTTTAGCTTTTAGATCCAACTTTACTCCGTTCTTAAATCTTTTTTGCTATTTAGTCTTGTTTATTTTTATTTCTTGCTAATTATTGTTATTACTTGTTATTTATTTATATTTCTTGCCATTTTCTGCCATTTATTATTTCCTGTCATTGATTATTGTTTCCTGCTATTTACTATTTCCTGCTATTTATTTTTACTTATTTTTCTTTACGCCTTCAATCAATGAATTTATAAGATAGTCAGCATCCAGGTCCTTATAATCAAGCTGCTGGAGTATTTCAACCGGATTGTATTTCTGGCCATATGACCATATCTCCTTTAAAAAATCCCCGGCCTTTTTTTGTTTTATCCAGTTGGTGCCAAACTTCCTGAGCATATAGTCTTTGAGCTGGGCCTCAAATATCCACGCCCTTATATAATTGGTGCAATAAAATCCCTCATCAACATCTTTAAGGTAATCAGTTTCCGAATACTCCATCAGGTTTGCGGCATTTAAGATCTCCCTGTAAGCCTCTCCTTTACCGGCAACAGGATTTTTATCATGCAGTAAAAGCTCATACTGTAATTTGCCGGCATACCTTCTGCAGAACCACAACTTTATTATATTTGAAAAGTACAAAAACTCTCTTGCATCTTCAGCAGACATTTTTAAAAAGCCGGTCAGCCATTGCTTCTCCTGCATTATATGTTCAAGCGTAAATGCATAACCTTCCGTAACGGCATTATCTCCCAGGAATTTAAATTCAAAATCAAGGTCAGCCTTTATATTTGAAAAATGTTCTGCATGACCGCCTTCATGAAACATTGCTTCGTAGTCATCCTGTCCACCCCTCGGCATTACCACAAGGTATATCTCGTCCGGCACTTTAACTGTGGCGCAGAAGGCCCTCGGTGATTTGTTTTTCCTTTCTTCAACATCAAGGATTATATTTGTCTGCCTGCCTACATCTATACCCATAGCCATCAATGTGTCCTTAAAAACCGGCACAAGCAGTTCTTTTTTAAAATACTTGTCAAATCTTGCTGCCCGCTTTAAATATGCAAAATCACTCCTCCTTGATTTTTGCAGGTTTACTGAGATTTCTTTAAACAGAAGGGCGCCGAAATTATCTTCATACAGCTGCCTGGTTTCGTCAAGCAGCCTGCCCATCTGGCTCGCTGATTGTTCAAAATCTTCATTTTTTAAAAATGAAAAAAAATCTTTGTAGCTTTCAAAACCAAGTTTTTTTGCCTCAGCATGAAGTATTGTCCAGTAATTTAACAAATTGGGATTGAACGATTTTTTCACCATATTATTTCTCTTGTCGTCCAGCGCATCCCTTTTGGCTTTGTCTGACTCATTTGAAAGAAGTACCTCCGAATACCTGAAGGATACTTCTTTGCCATCTATGTTAAGGTTTGATCCTGCTTCCTGCTTTGCAATCTCATCAGATAGGTCCCTTACCTGATTTTCCAGCAAACCTTCACCGCAAAGCCTTACAAGACTTGTCAGTCTTGAGCCTTGGGCAGGCGAGCTGCTTTCTTTTTTTAACTTTTTTAACTGCTCAAAATTTGAAACTAAAAACAGGTCCGCATATTCCTCATATAAAGAAGCAGTGTTTAAATCATCCTTATGGCCCGCAAAATGCAGGTAATATTCCTTGTCCAAAGCAGAAATAAATTTCTCCGCGTCTATTCTGTATTTTTCCAGATCCATGTATGCCGGCCCCTTTTTATTTTAGATTTTCTTTTATAACTTTTATAATACCGGCCTCATCAAGCCCGTATGCAGCATATAAATCTGCCGGGCTGCCGGACGCGCCGAATTTATCCTTTACGCCAATCCTTACCACCCTTACAGGATATTTCTCTGAAAGGACCTCACAAACTGCGCTTCCAAGCCCCCCTATTATATTATGGTCCTCGACTGTGAAAACAAGCCCGGTCTTTTTTGCGCTTTCTATTATAAGCTGCTCATCTATTGGTTTAATCGAGGCCATGTTTATAAGGTCGATGTCGATTCCTTCGGCTTGCAGTTTTTTGGCTGCAGACATGCAGATATGCGTGGTAAAGCCGGCAGTGACCAGTGTGGCTTTCGGGCCGTCAAATAATTTTATGCCTTTGCCGATTTTAAATTCATATTTTTCATTAAAAATTAAAGGACTTGCGCCCCTGGTCAGCCTGATATAGCATGGGCCCTTATATTCTGCGGCAGCATCTATTATTTTTGATGTTTCTGTGCCGTCAGACGGAGAAAGGACAACAATTCCGGGTATGGCCCGCATTATTGCCACATCTTCAATTGCCTGGTGGGTCGCCCCATCCTCCCCTACTGAAATTCCGCAATGCGTTGCGCATATTTTTACATTAAGACCCGGATAGGCTACAGATACGCAGACCTGGTCGCATGCCCTCCTTGATGCAAAAACTCCAAATGTTGAAACAAAGGGGATCTTTCCCATTGTTGAAATCCCGGCAGCAGCGCTAATCATGTTTGCTTCAGCGATCCCAAAATTAAAAAACCGCTCAGGAAACTTTTTTGCAAAAATAGCAGTCATAGTGGACTTGGACAGATCGCAATCCATAACGACTATATTTTTATTTGTTTCTCCAAGTTCAGCCAGCCTTTCGCCATAAGCATTTCTGGTGGCAGCTTTTTTATCACCCTCGTATAAAACAGATTTTGCCTGTTCTGAAATCATTTTTTAGCCTTCCTATAATATTAAATAAATTAAATTGACTTTTAGAAGATATTCTACAAAATATTAATTAAAATTTACAGTTTAGACAATACCAAAAATACCAAAAAAAATATGGGTATCATTTAAAAACCAAAACTATAAAATCAAAGCTAAAATTATTTAAATTTATAAAAAGGATTTGCACTGTATTTATTAACCAATGTTTTGTCAGTAAATGTGCAAGGCTATGATGAAACAAGGTCACGGTCAGGTAAACCGCCGAAAAAATGGAGGGGACAGCATTTGAAAACCATCAGAATGGCACGTTTGATTGATATAATTGCTTTATTAGAAAATTTATCTTAAAAAAATTATAAAAAATTTTATGATTATTTTAATACAATATTAATAAAAATATCTACCAGCTTAGGATCAAACTGGGTTCCTGAACATCTTTTCAATTCATCTATGGCTTTCTTTTTTGTGAGAGCCTTTTTATAAGTTCTACCGCTTATCATAACATCATAAGCATCAGTTATTGATATAATACGGGATGTAATTGGAATATTATCTCCCCTTAATCCTTGCGGGTATCCGTCTCCGTTCCACCACTCGTGATGTCCCAGGACACCATCAGCTATATGCACAAGTTGCGGGTTTGATTCACAAATATTATGACCAATAATCGGATGTTTTTTTACAACAAGCCATTCCTTATCTGTTAATTTTCTTCCATTTGTAAGAATTTCTTCAGGCAATGCAATTTTACCTATA
>JBBQDW010000092.1:0-8107 GCA_038320085.1 Candidatus Humimicrobiales bacterium | reverse complement strand
AATGTTATTAATATGCCTGGCGGTATATTTTCTGTTGCACTATCGCTGAAGCCACGCTTAAGCGTGTCCCCGCCGGGCGTTACCCGGCATCCTGCCCTGTAAAGCTCGGACTTTCCTCCCGGGAATACTTTTATCAGGCATGATGCCTTTCAAAAAGCGCGCCCGGGCGGCCACCCAACTAACTCCAGTATCTATAATAAGGTTAAATCAATAAAAATCAACCCTTATATGGAAAATTTATAGGCCCTTAAAAACAAACTTCTCTATCGCTTCAGCAACACCGTCATTATCATTATCACTGACAACAAAATCGGCATTTGCCTTTAAGACTTCCGTGGCATTACCCATTGCAACGCCAATGCCTGCAAATGATACCATACCAAGATCAGACTCGCTGTCCCCTATTGCCATTATATTTTTACTGCTTATTTTTAAGTCCGCCATTATTTTTTTTAGGGCCCCCATCTTTCCGGCGTATTTATTGCATCCCGCCAGGAAATACGGTCCGCCCCTCCTTATCTTTATTGCATCACCCACACATTCAATAGCGGCATTATTAAAAGGGTCGTCTTCATTGACGGTTGCAGTTATAAGAAGCACCTGGTTTGCAATCTCTGGTTTTAACAAATCATCAGTAAGCTTAGACTGCTCCCCGGTGTCCCAAATATAATCAAGAAGCTTATTATGTTTCTCATAATATACAAAACCATCAAGGCAGCTTGCGCCAAATCCCACATCATATTCCCGCGCCAGCTCAACGGCTTTCCTGTAAGCTTTAACGGGGATTTTTTTAACATATATAGGTTTTAAGTCCTTATCAATAATGGCAGCGCCTGCCGACGCTATTTGCGGGTCCTGCAACCCGAGCTCCAAAATCAGCTTTTTTACCCAGTAAACTGTCTTTGCTGTGGTAATGATTACCTTTATGTCGTTGTTTAAACATTTCCGTATGGCTTCATTATTTTTATCTGTTATCTTTGATTCTGAATTAAACAGCGTGCCGTCAAGGTCTATTGCAATAAGTTTAATTGTCTCATTTAATTTTTTAACCATATTTTATATTTCCGCTCTTAGCAATTTTATATTTCCAGTCTTACACATATTGTCTATTTCCAATCTGCCCCATAATTTTTATTCTAAATTTTACCCATATTTTCTATTCTATGTCTTCCCCATATTTTTTATTCCTGGTTACTCTTATTCTTCTATTACCCCAAAATTTATTTCATTTTCATCAAGCAGTGTGCCTCTGCCTCCGGACCCTTTCAACTTAAAATCCAATGCCCTGTTAACAAGGGTGTCGGCAGTGGTATTTTCTTCACGGGGAATAAGGCGCAAATCCACCAGATCGTACTCTTTTAGTTTTTTAATGATTTTTTTATAGACTTCGAAAATGTTCTCATTTTTTATTTTCCAGATCCCTTTTACCTGGCTGAACAGCAGTTTGCTGTCAGTAAATACCATGATCCTCCTGATATTATACTTTGTCCTATATTTTTTTATTGTATCAAGTGCCGTATCGAGCGCTGTATACTCTGCCATATTGTTTGTTGTTTCACCGATAAAAAGGCTTATCTCTTCGATAATATTATCATTCTTGTCATATACGACGGACCCTATGGCCGAAGGCCCCGGATTGCCGCGCGAGCCCCCGTCTATATAAATTTTCAAGTATTCAAAGTTTAAATCCATTAACGGACTCCTTTACAGCCTTTAAATAGCATCAATTTCAGCTTTGAGATCATCAATGCTTTCATTGCTTATTATCAGCATCCTGTTGCATTCCGGACATTTATGGATAATATCAGGGTCCTTTATCCTTGAAATTTCCCCTGATGATATCTCCATTCTGCAGACATCGCAGACCCGGTTTTTTAAAACTGCAACCCCGACTCCGCCTTTTCTTGCTTTTAGCTCATCATATTTTGCGCAAATCTCTTTCGGGACCATGGATATGGCAGCCTTTCGCCTTTCCTTAAGCCCTGTAAGTTTATCTTCAATCTCTTTTATTTTTATACCTATTTCAGACTTTAAGGTTTCAATATCTTTAAAAGAGGCTTGCTTTTTTTCTTCTGCCTGTTTCAGCTTTGGCCTGAACTCGTCCACTTTGATCATCAGCTCGATCTCTTTGCTCTCGAGCCCGTCATTATTATGTTTTAACTGTTTTATCTCTTCCTGAAAATTTACCAGTTCTTTGGATGAGGTAATGGTGCCGCTGAATAATTTTGCTTCATGCTTTTTAATTTTTTCAGTATTGGATGAAATACTGTCTTCAAGTTTTTTTCTTTCGTGTTCAATCTTTAAAAATTCCTGGGACATGGCTTCATACATGGCAGCAGTCTCAACAAATTCCGTCTCCATTTTCTGCAGTTTCACGTTTTTCTTAAGCCCGTTTACATCATTTATCTTATGGATAATGTTTTTCTCTAAAAGCTGCAGTTCCACCAGGTTTATCAAATCAAACTTTTTTTCACTCAATAGAATACCTCCATGGTAAATAGCCTGTTTTACTTTTTAAAATCTCAATATCGTTAGAAAAATTATTTTTGCTTAAAAAATCTTTTAATATCTCAAACATGCCGTCAATTGCGAATTTCTCACTTTCTGCATGCCCAATTGCAATAACTATGGTGCCGCATTCGGCAATTTTTGCTGCATTTGAATACTTAAGCTCCCCGACTATTACGGCATCTGCTGTGGTATTATTGCTGCCGGTGCCGGGAATGAATTGGGGCGATGCAAGGAAATCAGTGCTCGAATTTGCGCCGCCGCTTATGACAGCTACCCTTTTTATTATTCTTTTTATATCAGCAGCCGGATTGCCCGACATCCATTGCAGGCCCTCAAGGTCAAGCAGTTCTTTTAAGTCCTTAAAGAAAGCTTCCAGGGTTTTTTCATGTTCCAGGTTCCCAATCCGCCCGATTCCGGCACCGTCAAAATTATCCAGGGGCTCAAGTATCTCCGTATTATTTAGGCGTATTTTTTCTGCAATCAGCTGGTTTAGCCCTCCGGGCATTGCGTCATAATTCGTGTGCGCGGCGTAAACGGCGATACCATTCTCAATTAACTTTAATATTTTTAATTGAATTTTTTCCCGGGACGTTATACTTTTTAACGGGTCAAAAATTAGCGGGTGATGGACAAGCACCAACCCCGCCTGCATGCCGATTGCTTCATCAATTACTTCATCAGTAACGTCAAGGGCAATAAGTATTTTTTTTACATCCTTTTGCGCCCTGCCAATAAGGAACCCGGAATTATCCCCCTCAAATGCCAGTTCTTTTTTAAGAAGCGTATCAAAAATTTTTATTAATTCAGAAAGTATCATAATATCTAAGAAAGAATACCTGTAAGAATGCCTTTAATTATTTTTTAATTTGCCGGATATTCGTCATTATTTTTTTATTTGCTCAATATTTATTTGTACATATTTTTCACTTGGCGGATATTCGTACCTATTTTCTACCTGCCGAAGGTCTGTATTATTCTTTTGCCGGATTTCGGTAATTATATTTATATTGCCAAATTTATTTTATAATAATAACAGAAATAAATAATGGGTGTAAGTAAAAAAACTTTAATTATCGTCGCATCGATTTTTGTATGCATTCTTATTGCTTTGTTTTTCTATTTGCGGTTTTCAGTCCTTAATAATTATATTGCCCTGGAAAAAATTGAGCTGACAAACAGGATTATCCAGGCCGTAAAAATACTTAACAAAAACATTGATTCTACCGAAAGGGTTGCTGCAGACCTTTCCATCTCAAATGATGCATATGATTATATGCTGGATAAAAATAATGCTTATATTGACCGCAATATTTCTCCCGAACTTTTCAAAGAACTGCAAATCAATTTTTTTGCTTTAATTGATAACGACAGAAACATCAGGTTTTCTGTCTTATATGATGAAAGCGGGTGGCATACTAACAGCCTGTCAGAAAACACAAAAACGCTTCTGTCAGATAACAAATATCTTACCGGAAGCAGTAATATAAAAAATGGGCTTTCAGGCATACTGTTTCTCGAAAATAGCCCATGCATTTTTATATCAAAGCCTGTGTTGCAGAATGATAACATCTCAGCTTCTCCGGCAGGTACGATGATAGTGGGCCAGCTTCTTGATAAGGACATGGTTGACTCAATAGGAAACGACCTTACAAACCCCGTATTTTTTTTAAATATAAATGAAAGCAGCACACAGATTGAATACAAAGACATCTTAAAAAACCTGCTTAGCGGAAGCAGCTATGAGATTAACTATAAGAGTATTAAAGAAATAGAAGGGTATACAGTAATTCGGGATGTCGATTCAAACCCTCTGCTGCTTCTTAAGATCGTATCGCCAAGGGATACTTTTACTGAAGGAAGAAACAATATCTATACTTTCTTTATAGTCGTAGCGCTTGTCGGGCTAATAAGCTGCCTGTCATTGTTTTTAATCATAGAAAAATTTGTATTATCAAGGATAGTCTCCCTGAGTGCAAAAACCGAAGAGATAGGCAAAACAAAAGATTTAACCAGGAACATCCCTTATGAAGGAAGGGATGAAGTAGCCAAGCTTGCTGTCAGCATAAACAGGATGCTGAGGGAACTTAAAATAAATGAAATGGATATTTTAAAAAGTGAAAAAAGATTTAAGGACCTTGTCCAGCTTTTGCCTGAAATCGTCATGGAAACAGACAAAAACGACCGTATAATTTTTACAAACCAGTCTTTTCTTGAAATACTGGGATATAGTGAATCTGATTTGCAAAATGGGCTTTATCTTTACGATGTTCTCACCCATTCAGATTTTAAAAAAACAAAAGAGAAATTCAGCATTCTGGCAAGAGGCGGCAAATCAGAAAGTTCTGAATTTGCAGCAATTAAAAAGGACAATACGATCTTTCCAATGCTTGTCTCCTCAGTTGCAATATTTGACGGTGAAGGGAAATTATCCGGCATAAGAAGTATCGCAGTTGATATTACATCAAGGAAAAAGGAAGAAGAAAAACTAAGAGAGCTTGAAGAACGCTGGGAATTTGCCCTTGAGGGAAGCGGTGACGGTGTGTGGGATTGGAATTTTGAGACAAACGAAGTTTATTATTCAAAAGTACTCAAGGAAACTCTGGGTTTTGATGAGGCTGAATTTAAAAATAAGTTCTCTGAATTTAAGGAAAGGATAAACCCTGATGACCTGCCAAATGTAATGGAAAATATAAACAGGCACTTAAGGGCCGAGACACCCTTCTACACAGCTGAATACAGGATAAGAAAAAAAGACAGGACATATATTTGGGCACTGGACAGGGGGAAAGTAATAAGATGGGATGAAAACGGAAAACCTTTAAGGATGATAGGGACGTTTACTGACATTTCAGTCAGAAAAAGGCTGGAGGATGAAATAAAGAAAATGGCTTTTAGGGATCCGCTTACAAACCTTCCAAACAGGCTTCTTTTTAACGACCGTTTTGAGCAGACCATCATAGCATCCAGGCGCCATAAAAAAATGTTTGCAATGATAATAATAGATATAGATAAATTTAAAAAAATCAATGACACTTACGGGCATGACACCGGCGACAAGCTTATTACTTATGTGGGTTTAAAGATAAGGGACCTCCTGCGAAAAAGCGACACGATTGCAAGGTTTGGAGGAGACGAATTTTTACTGCTGCTGCCGGAAATCAGCAATAAGGCAGATGTGGAAATAATTGCCAAAAAGGTCGTTGATTCCTTCAGGAAAAAAATACTGATTGGCGGCAGAAAACTTTCTATTACTTTAAGCATGGGTATTTCATTATTTCCTGAAGACGGAGATGACAGCAGCACCATGCTAAAAAATGCTGACCTGGCACTATACGACGTCAAGGCGGGCGGGCGCAACAATTATAAGTTCTTTGCGCCTAAAAAAGGCGAAAAATATGTATAAATTAATTGGTTAATAATATGCTTTTCTGCCACTGGCTGCAATTCTTGCATATAATTTATTTATCCATAAATTCTTATAAAAAATATTACCATCTAATGTTAATTGTCACAGTAGATGTCGCAGTAATGTCACAGTAATGTTACAGTAATTTATAATACTGTTGCAATTTTTAAGTGGTGGGCCCACCTGGATTCGAACCAGGGACCTCCGCATTATGAGTGCGCTGCTCTAACCAGCTGAGCTATGGGCCCTTTTAAAAATGAAATCAGAAATGTAGCATGCATATAGTATTAAAAATCATTTTATAAGTCAAATTGTTTTCAGCATTTTGTTTTCAATATTTGTATGCATTTTCGTAACTTTCTTTAGCATTTAGAACTGTAAGTTTACAAAACATTATTAAAGAATTTTAAAGAATTGGTAGCGCCGGTGGCGCTAAATTGTTTACCGGCAAAAAATCGGGTTTAGTCTCCCCTATTTTTCATAACCTCGTAAATATCTTTTCTATGCCTGATTCCTAAAATCAAAATTTCTTTCTCAATAACTTTATAAACAATCCTATAATCACCAATCCTCAACTTTCTAAAGCCTTTGAAGTTTCCTTTTAATGTTTCCCCTGATTTTATTGGGTTGATTATAAGTATTGTTTCTATTGCCCTTTTAATTCTTGCTTTAGACGAAACTTCAAGGCTGCCTAAATCCCCTTTTACGGCTTTATGATATTTTACCAGGTAAGACAAGCTTATCTCCAAACTTCATCGTGAGTTAAAGATTCCTGGCCGGTGTAAGACTTCACCCTATCTTCAGCAAATTTTGAAAGAGCCATATCTTCCTCGACCTCTTCTTTTTCCAGCATGTTTTCAAGATATTCTTCTACCACTTCAGATACTGTAACATCTCTTTCGGCTGCTTTGATTTTGATCCTTTTTCGCAATTCCGGTTTCAATACAACTGTTAATCTCTCTTTTTTCATATTATCATCTCCCAAAAGTAGTATATCATAAAAATGTAATATGTGAAAAGGTGAATTCATTATTTCCTACAGCATGTTTTTCTGTTTGAAGCTGAAGTATCCGTTTTCAGCTATGATAAGGTGATCCAGCACATTTATTCCAATAATCGAGCAGGATTTACACAGCCTGTTTGTGATCTCAATATCATCTATTGAAGGTTCAGGGTCGCCGCTTGGATGGTTATGCAAAAATATCACAGAAGCAGCGGAAGCCTTTATGGCAATTTTTAATACCTCTCTCGGGTGCACAATTGATGATGTCAGCGAACCCTGGGAGACCATGACTTCCCTTATAATCCTGTTTTTTATATTCAGCATTACAAGCCTGAATTGTTCATTCTTGAGGTCCTTAAGAAGCGGTATGTAGTAATTTGCAACTTCCTCACTGCATTTGAAACTGATATTGGTGCCGTTTTTTTCAGCCGCCTTTCTCCTGCCTAGTTCAAAAGAGGCCATTATCTGTGCGGCTTTCGCCCAGCCGATTCCTTTTATTTCGGAAAGTTCCGCAACCGAAAGCTCAGAAATATCATTTAAATCCCTGTATTGTGAAAGCAGGGTTTTTGCAAGGTCCAAAGCCGATTGTTTCCGTGTAGTATTGCCAAAGCCGGTCCTTAAAACAATTGCCAAAAGCTCTGAATTAGTAAGGTTTACACATCCTGTTTTTATAAGTTTTTCCCGGGGCGTCTCATCTTCGGGCCATTGTTTTATAGTAAGATAGTCAGTATCTGCTTTCTCCAATATAATCTGCCTCTTTTGTAAAATCATTAAAAAATTACAGGGAATTAACACTGTGAGGAGATTATAATATATTTACACAAATATGTAAATGTATAATTAAAAATATCAAAAAAACCCAAACTCAGGGCTTTTTTTATAATATATAATACTGCATTTTCCGACCACAATCCGGGCCGATGCTGCCTGCATCAGGTCGCCTGTTAAATTAATCGTAAACGCAACACTATTGTCATACTAAGAACAATAATAGCAGCTTATTTTAACTTGCTTTCCAATTCATCAAGTTTTTTTCTTATCAGGTCTATCTCTTCCTTTGACGGAATATCCAGTTTTTTGAGGATTTCTTCTAACCTATCTTCATCACTTTTTGTAATCTTGTCTTTTAACTTATTGAAATTCTCCGCTGTCTCTTTACCCCTTCTAATCGTATCTTTTACAGTTTC
>JBBQDW010000091.1:0-8285 GCA_038320085.1 Candidatus Humimicrobiales bacterium | reverse complement strand
AAGCTCACTGAGCTTCGTGCAAACGGCGGCGGAGCAAAATCCGATTATGAGCTTAAATTAAAGGCTTCGCTTCTTGACAGACCCATACTTCGCATGGATATAACAGAAGCAGGATGTCTTGCAACGATGATGCTTGCAGGCATCGGCACAGGCAAATTTACCTTAAACGAAGCTCTTTCCAAATTTGTAAAGGTTAAAGACAGTTTTGAACCAGATAATAGCATAAAGCAAAGATACCTTGAAAAATATGAGAAATATAAAAAGATATACGGCCTGGTTTCAGAGCTGTTTTAATAGTATGTGGGAATTCTTATCGGAGATTGTTTTAATTTATGGAAAAATCAATAGGCTGGCTCCTTGAAGATGAAAATCTTTCATTCAAATGCTGCAACCTGTTTTTCATTAAAAACCCTTTTAAAAAATAAATTTCTAGATTATATAAAACTATGGATATAATTACAGGCGCTACCGGTCTTTTGGGGAATGCTCTTATAAGGGAGCTTTTAAATATGGGCAGAGATGTAAAGGCACTTGTCCGGAAATCTTCAGATACGACTTGTTTTAATGACTGTGAAGTTGAAAAGGTATATGGTGATGTTCTTGATTCTGAATCACTAAAAAAAGCATTTCACGGCGCGGAATATATTTTTCATCTTGCTTCCGAAATATCGATACTGCCCGGCCAGCATAAAAGATTAAAGGAAATAAATATTATTGGTACTGACAATGTAATTAAAGCCTGCTTTGAATGCAGGGTAAAAAGGCTGGTTTATACAAGTTCCATACATGCCTACAAGGAAAGTAAAATTGGCACAATTATAGATGAGACACTGCCTTTTGACCCTGATAACAGAATGGGCGAATATAACAGGACAAAAGCGCGCGCCAGCATTGCAGTACTTGAAGCGGCAAGTCAGGGTCTTGATGCTGTTATTGTATGTCCGACAGGAATCATGGGGCCATATGATTTCAAATTATCAAATATGGGTTCCATGTTTGTTGAATACCGAAAAGGAAAACAAAAAATCGTTGTTGACGGGGCCTTTGATTTTGTTGATGCAAGAGATGTTGCAATGGGCCATATCCTCGCAGCTCAAAAAGGTGTAAAAGGTCAGTCCTATATACTTTCAGGCCAGAAAGTAACAATGGAAGAGCTGATGCTGATGCTAAAATATGCAACAGGTATTGAAGTACCAAAATATAAACTGCCAGTATGGATAGCCTATCCTGTGGCCATACTTACTCCAATATATTACAGGGTAACAGGTCATAAACCCATGTTTACAATTTATTCTCTAAGGACCTTAAGAAGCAACTCTTTTATAAGCCATAAAAAGGCAACAGAAATGTTAGGCTATAACCCAAGGCCCATAAGGCAGACAATCGAAGAAAGTATTGACTGGCTAAAAAATTGTAACCTTTTTTAAATATAATCTGACCTAAATATAATCTGTCATTAATTCAATCTGCCATAACTATAATCTGCCCTAAATATAATCTGTCATTAATTCAATCTGCCCTAAATATAATCTGTCCCAAAGATTGATTTTAAAGTTTTAGACTATAAACTTCTTCCATTCCCTTTATTTTTTTTATTTTTTGTTATAATCTAAAAGTAAACAGTCTGACAGTAACAGTAACAATTATAAGACTGTTAAAATAATTAAAGGGCAAGTTGCTAAAAAAGGAGGAAAGTTATGTCATACAGAGAATCTTCGAACAGTTCATCAGCTTTATGGTGCGGGATAATAGGCTTTGTCATAGGAGCCGCAGCAGGAGCAGTTACAGCTCTGCTTCTTACGACAAAGACTGGGGAAGAGCTAAGGACAGACATCAAAAGAGCTGTTCTTGAAATCGGTGAAAAAGTTGAAGAAAAAGCTGAAAAAATAAAAGATATGACCAAAGGGAAATATTCTGAGATCGTAAACAGTGTTTTAGAGACTTATCATAAAGCCAAAGATTTTACCGAGAAGGAAATCGATATCATTAAAAAAGTAATTCTTGAACAGAAGGATTTTTAAAAGAGGGTCCTGTTATTTCATTTTCCACTTGGTCAGTATATTTTCCCTGTCAAATACTCTTATTGCAAGCTTTAGGACCAGGGGGCACACAAGGCCCAGGACCAGGCACCCAAGGAGCAGGTACTTTATATTAAGTAAAAACAGCCCGCCTATCTGTGCGCCGATTATTGCATAGATTGGAAATATTACGGCTGCACCCAAACCTTGGGCGGACCTTATATCAGTCGATTTTGAAGAAATTATAATGCTTATCATTGTTATTATGAAAGATATAATAGGGCTTAAGAGAAAAGTCACCACAAACCATTCAGGAGTTGGCAGTAATAACATATTTAGCTTGATGTAGCCAAGTACGTCTACGACAATAGTTATAAGGACAAAATTAATCAGGGTTATTGTAAAAGCCGGTACCATGCTCGTGAGGGTTTTGCCAAGCAGCAGCTCACTTGTCTTTATGGGTGTGGCAATTAACGGTTCCAGAGTATTACTCTCTTTTTCAAGTACGATTGAAGCAGGCGCAATAAGGCTTGGCAGCATTGCCGGGATAAGCAGCAAAAATATCATGAATTGTTTTATAATAAACTGCATCAGTGCAACCTGGATATTATCTGTCGCCCCGAAAACCCTTGCAATAAAACCCGCCATATCAGGGTCCTTGGCAAAAGAATCCAGGGCAATGACCATTATTCCGGGAAATATTACAGAAAACATTATGCTTACTGCCAGTATCGGAAGCCAGATGCTCTTATTTTTGAGAACTTCTTTTATCTCTTTTTTAAAAATCTTTAATGCGTTATTCATGAATTTTTAAATTTCTGTTTTAGTTTTAGCTTCTTATCAAATCCAGGTATATTTCTTCGAGGCTTGCTTTTATCTCATTGAAATAAACGATTTCAGCTCCGCAATCAACTAGTTTTTTAATTATTGCCGGGTTTATTATTTCAGGATTATCCAGTGAAAAATAAATTTTATTCTCTTTCGCTTCTAGATTTGTTACCTCAGTAAAATTCTGAAAAAAATCGGCATATTTAAGGGCCGGCTGGTTAAATACGATTTCTATTTTTTTACCTTTTTTACTTCTCTGCAGCTCTTCAAGAGTTGATATTTTTATAATCCTGTTCTTAATTATGCAGACAACATCAGAAAGATTTGAGGCTTCTTCCAGATTATGCGTACATAAAAAGACAGTGGTTTTTTCATTTTTTTGATTTTCTATAAAGCTTCTTACCATAAAAGCGCTCTCCGGATCAAGCGCTGCAGTAGGTTCGTCAAGGTACAATATCTTCGGTTCATGAATAAGTGCCCGCGCAATGGCAAGCTTCTGTTTCATTCCTTTGGAATATGTGCCAACCAGGGCATTGCGCCTCTCCCAAAGGTCAAACATTTTAAGAAATTTTTCTATGTTTTGCTTTCTTTTTTTTTCTTCCATCCTGTAAAACCCGGAAAAAAAATTCAAATTTTCAATTGCTGAGATCTTCTCATACATCCCGGGTGTTTCAGTAAGGATTCCAAGGATCGACCTTATGTATTCTCCATTTTTTGACAATTCTTTCCCGTCAATGATGACTGTGCCGCTGGTTGGTTTGATTAGTGTGGAAAGTATCCTGATAGTTGTCGTTTTCCCAGCACCGTTTGGTCCCAGAAATCCGAATATCGAACCGTCTTTTATCTCAAATGAGATATTGTCAACAGCAGTTATATTGCCGAACTTTTTGGAAAGATTTTCAACCTGAATCATTTTATAAAAAACATATTAAGTATTTGAATCATAAAGAGTGAAATATTTTATTAAAAAAGTCAATTATAAAAAAAATAATAGTGATTGTCATTTAAAAGTTAAAAGTGTGTCATTTAAAAGTTAAAACTGCACTGATTTTTAATGATTTAAAAGTTTAAAACCCAACTGTTTTTTAATGATTAAAAAATAATAGTGGCTTATAACAAAAAAGTTCATAACAAAAGAAGTTCATAACAAAAATAGGGCAGGAATTAAATTAATTATTACTGTAAGATAGATAAAGATTTATTTAAAATATTTTTATAGTTTTTTTGATTATGCGTATGCCGGGAAAAATAAAAAACAAAAGTAATTTAATAAGCAGCAATGTAATAAAAAATTGCCCTGAAAAAATAGAAAATAGCATTAAGGAAATAAAAAACGGTGGTAAGGAAATAAAAAACAGCGGTAAAGAAATAAGCAACAGCAGTAGCAAAATAAAAAACAGCGGTAGAGAAATAAGCAACAGCAGTAGCAATGTAAAAAACAGCAGTAAAGAAATAAGCAACAGCAATAGCAAAGTAAAAAACTGTAGTAAAAAAATAGATATCCTGATGATAGACAATTATGATTCTTTTACATTTAACCTGGTTCAGTACCTGGGAATTTTGGGTGAAAACATCAAAGTCAGGCGAAATGACAGAATAGGAATTGATGAGATTAAAGCAATGGCTCCATCAAAAATAGTCATATCGCCCGGACCCGGGAGGCCCCGGGAAGCAGGGATATCTAAAAAGGTTATAGAATATTTCTGTAAGGATATTCCAATACTCGGTGTTTGCCTCGGCCATCAGTGTATTGCAGAAGTTTTTGGCGCCGGAATAATTAATTCCGGGGTCGTTGTCCATGGAAAGACGTCAATGATTTATCATGACGGACGAACGATATTTAATGAAATAGAAAACCCTTTTGAAGCAGCAAGATATCACTCACTGATAATAGACAGGGACACTCTTTCAAGCGAGTTTGAAATCTCTGCCAGGACAAAAGACGGCATAATCATGGGAATAAGGCATAAAAAATACAACCTTGAAGGAGTCCAGTTTCATCCGGAGTCATTTCTTACGGCTTGCGGCTTGAAAATACTCAAGAATTTTATAGAATCTTAAAAAACTAAACAACCATGGCTTACACCAAACAAAAAAAAGAAAATCAGATGCTGACTGCAATCACGCCTCTGGAAACAGGGCTTAATTTTGAGGATATTTTTTATACCTTGTGCATAACAAAAAAGCATAAATATATTTCATTTCTTGACAGCAGCCTGGTTCCAAACAGGTTTTCCGGTTATTCTTATCTTGCATGGGAACCGGAATTTGTGGTAAAAAGTTCCGGAATTAAAAATGAGGCCGTTGATTTGCGAAACGGTTTAAGACAAGAAGTTAACAGTCATCCTCTTAAATTTTTAGAACAGGTACTCAAAAAAAATATTTTCACTAATACAAAAACTATTTATTTTGATATTTTAAAAACCGGCCGGGAATCATCAGCCGGCTTACAAAATTCCAGCATTTTTGAGCACTGCAGTAATATGGAAACAGGCGGCAGGCAAAAATCAGCAGTCCAGTTCAAACCGGGGCACAGTATTTCGGAGCAAGGCGGCCATCTAAAGACAGATATTGATTTCGGCGAAAAGATGTCATTTAATACAGATGGGAAGATGCTATCTTATGCTGAGGAAAAGACAGTATTACCGGACTATAAAGGTGGATTTATAGGATATTTTTCCTACGACCTGAAAAATTATATTGAAAGGCTTCCTTCACAAGCACGGAAGGATTTAAAAGTGCCCGTATTTTATCTTTGTTACTATTTAAAGTTTTTAGCTTTCAATCATCAAACTGGAAGATGTTATTTGATTAAGAATTTTTCAGATATCGAATATGGTAAGGATAATAGTTTTGCAAATAGTGTCAGGGAAGATATGCTGCAGGAAAAAGAAAAGATTATCCGGCTGTTAAAGCACAGGTTAAAAAGCCACAGCCAAAAAATAAATGACCTTATAATAGAGAAATATAAGGCAAGGCAAATAGGCAACCCGGAACTGACTTCAAACTTTTTAAAACCTGATTATATAAGGGCTGTAATAAAAACCAAGGAGCATATCCATAATGGAGATATTTATCAGGCTAATATTTCGCAGAGGTTTTCATGCAGTATTAATGTGGACCCTGCTGATCTTTATTATATTCTAAGACAAAAAAATTCTGCGCCTTTTTCAGCGTTTTTGGGCTTTCCCGGGTTAAAAGTCGGCTGCTCTTCACCGGAAAGATTTATGTTTTTAAAAGACCGGCAGGTCGAGACAAGACCTATAAAGGGCACCCGGCCAAGAGGAAGGACCAAAGAAGAAGATAACAGATACATTAAAGAGCTGCAGGAAAGCTTAAAAGATCATGCTGAACTTAATATGATAGTGGATCTTGAAAGAAACGACCTGGGACGTTTCTGCAAATACGGCACAGTCAGGGTAGAAGAGCACGCTGTAATTGAAAAATATGCAAAGGTTTTTCATCTGGTTTCTACTGTCACCGGATTAATGCAGGAAGGGTATAGCCATATTGATATTATAAAGGCAGCTTTTCCGGGAGGATCCATAACGGGGGCTCCAAAAATAAGGGCGATGGAAATAATCGACTCGCTTGAGCCGACAGCAAGAAATATATATACCGGTTCTATGGGATATATCAGCATAAATGGTACAATGGATTTAAATATTGCAATAAGGACATTTATTATAAAGAATAAAAAATTCTATTATAATGTGGGGGGAGGAATAGTGGAGGACTCCGTCCCTGAAAGTGAATATCTGGAAACACTGGATAAGGGTGCTGCTTTAAAAGAAACCCTGGAATTTTTTTCACAAAAAAATTTGAAATAAACTTAGAAATAAAGTTGAGTAAACCAGAGTACATTTGGAAAAAAACTTAAGTAAATTTGGAGTAAACTTGGAAATAAAGTTGAGTAAACTTGAGTAAATTTGGCAGCAAAATGACAGAATACATGTTTATAAATAACAGATATACGGACTCAAAAAAGGCTGCAGTTTCTATCAGCGACAGTGGACTTTTATTCGGAGACGGACTGTTTGAAACAATGAGAGCCTACAATGGCAATATCCTTGCCTTTGACATGCATCTTGACAGGCTTTTTTCCTCCATGCGCCAGTTATGCTACGGCACTGAATTTTTTACACCGGAAAATATCAGGACCGCTGCATTCAAGCTCCTTTTAAAGAACAATTTGCTTGGCAAGGATGCATACATAAAGATAGTAGTAGCCAGGAGAACCTACAGGCAAAAGCTCTTATTTGACCCCGGTTCCAAACCCGATCTTATTATATTTGTAAAAAAACTTACGGAATACCCGCAAGATTTTTATAAAAAAGGCATAAATATTTTCCCATCTTCAATAAAAAGAAATGCTGTTGGGAATGATATTTACAGACATAAGCTCGTTAATTATTTTGAAAATATATTTGCAAAAAATGAAGCCGCTGCAAACCTTGCGCAGGAAGCTTTTTTTATGACAAGGGATAAAGTTGTACTTGAAGGCGCAACTTCCAATATATTTGCAGTAAAAGATAACAAAGTTTATACTTCTGGGCTGACTCAGAATATCCTTCCGGGGATAACAAGACAGCTGGTAATTAATCTTTGCTGCAAAAACAGGATAAAGTTTTCAGAAAAAAGGATCCACTATTTTAACTTACTTGAAGCTGATGAGATATTTTTAACAAACTCGATTATGGAAATCATGCCTGTAAAAATGGTTGGCAGCCATCCAGTCGGGTCCGGGATAGTTCCGGGGCCCCTGACAACCGAAATACGCAGCTTATACCGTTTACTGTTTTAGGTATCGGCCGGCTTGAGTAATTAATCTTTTAAAAATAATGTCAACTCAAGTGTTGTTGTAATTAATCCGACATTATGGTTATAATATTTTGTAGTTGGAGTGTTGCTTTTAAAGTTTGCCATGCATGAATTATCTCTTTGCAGTGTTGCTTTTAAAGCCGGCATGCATGTTTTTAAAGCCGGGCATATCAATGAATTATCTTTTTTCACTTATTGAAAGAGAGGAAGAAAAATGCGTAAATTTAATAACCTGATGGAGATAATCACCCATAGAAGAAGCATAAGATCATATGACGGTAAAGAAGTAGAAATGGAAAAAATTGATTACATCCTTGATGCTTTCAGGAAAGCGCCTTCCGCAAAAAACCTGCAGCCCTGGAAACTTATCCTTGTTAAGGAAAAAAATAAAAAGGCGGACCTTTCAATTGCCTGCAACAACCAGTCCTTTATTGCCGAAGCTCCGCTCATAATTGCAGTGTGCGCAAATGAGGAAGAGTCTTATGCCGCAATGGGCGGTTACATGAACAGCTTTCCTATAGACATTGCAATAGCGCTGGAACACCTTATGCTTGCAGCCACTGAAATGGGATTGGGCACATGCTGGATAGGCGCATTTAAGGAAAACCTGGTAAAGGG
>JBBQDW010000090.1:0-8310 GCA_038320085.1 Candidatus Humimicrobiales bacterium | reverse complement strand
CTGAGATCAATAGTTTGAAAACTTATCTTAAAGCATGATTTAAATCTTTAATGCCAGGCAGTCTTTGACACCGCACATATTCTTAAGCGGCAACTCTTAAGTGGCAGCAGAAAACTTAAGAATTTAAACATAATGATTTTTTGAAATCGAAAGGATTTTTTAATGGGCAGGCTTGAAAATAAGATTTGTATAGTAACCGGCGGGGCGGCGGGCATTGGAAAAAAGATATGTGAATGTTTTTTAAAAGAAGGCGCTTCTATCTGGATATTTGATGTCAGCAGGGAAGTTGCAGACGAAACACTTCATGAGCTAAGGTCAATATATGGAAAAGACAAAGTGTCTTTTGAGATGCTAAGCGTTACTGATGAGCCGCTGGTAGAAAAAACAATTAACAGGATTGCAGGGGCCAATGGAAAAATAGATGTTCTTGTAAATAATGCGGGCATAACGCTTGATAACCTGGTTTTAAGAATGAGCCTTCAAGATTGGAATAAGGTATTAGACATAAATCTGACAGGGGCATTTATATGTTCCAAGTATGCAGTAAGGCACATGGTAAAAAACAGGAGCGGAAAAATCATCAATATCTCATCTATAGTAGGAGTGCATGGTAATGCCGGACAATGCAACTACTCAGCTTCTAAGGCAGGGCTTATCGGACTTACAAAATCCCTGGCAAAGGAGGTTGCAGGAAGGAACATCTGTGTAAATGCAGTTGCGCCTGGTTATATAGAAACTGAGATGACCGCAAAACTTGATGATAAAATAAAAGAAAAACTGATAAGCGCAATCCCTACAGGGAAACTTGGCACGCCTGATGATGTAGCAAAAGCTGTGCTTTTTCTTGCAAGCGGCGATTCCGATTATATGACAGGAGCGGTTTTAAATTTAGACGGTGGAATGGGAATATAATATTTTTTATTCAGTGTCTCAAAGCAAGACCAAAAGCAAAATAAATAAGTTTAAAGCATAAAAAGTACTTTAATTTAAATTTTTAACTGGATTTGCAATTTTAAAAAAATTAAGGATTTTTAGAATAAATTTGATTTTATATCGTATAATTAGATTATAAATCACATAATTTGATTCTAAATCACCTAATTTGATTCTAAATCACATAATTGGATTTTATATTACTTAATAAGTTAAAACAGGAGTAAAAAGAGAAGTATGGCAATTAATGCACAAGAAAAGAACTGTTGTAAAAGAGTTGTAATCACAGGGCTTGGAGTGGTTTCATCAGTTGGCACGGGCATTGCTGAATTCTGGAAAAATATAATATCGGGCCAGTCCGGAGTGAGCCTTATAGATACTTTTGATACGTCAAAACATGGGTCAAAAATTGCAGCGCAGATAAAAAATTTTGACCCTGCAGCATTCATAGATTTTAAATCGGCAAAAAGAATGGACAGGTTTGCACAGCTGGCAGTTGCTGCAACATCCCTTGCGATAACTGACGGGAACTTAAAGATTGACAGCTCAAATGAGAATGAGGTCGGGGTTTTTATAGGAAGCGGCATTGGTGGATTGTCATCAATTGAATCTCAGCATAAGATATTGCTTGAGCGTGGCGCGGACAGGGTGAGCCCTTTTCTAATTCCAATGATAATATGCAATATGGGAGCTGCGCAGGCATCCATATTTTCAGGCGCCAAAGGTCCTGTAAGCACAGTAACAACCGCTTGCGCAGCCGGTTCAAATTCGATCGGTGATGCTTATGAACTTATAAAAAGAGGAGCAGCAAAGGTAATGATAACAGGCGGAAGTGAGGCCCCGATTACACCACTCAGTATGGCAGGTTTTTCCAACATGACCGCAATGTCAACAAGAAATGACGAGCCGCAGAAAGCGTCAAGGCCGTTTGACAGAGACAGGGATGGTTTTGTAATGGGCGAAGGTGCAGGTATCCTGATAATTGAGGATCTTGAATATGCTATTGCCAGGGGCGCTAATATTTACGCTGAAATTTTTGGTTACGGCATGAGCGGGGAGGCATACCATATGACCGCACTTGAAGAATCCGGTAAGAGTGTAGTAAGGTGTATAAACAATTGCCTGGCTGAAGGAGGGGTAAGCGTCGGCCAAATTGATTATCTTAATGCGCACGGTACGTCGACACCGTTAAACGACATTGTGGAAAGTGCGGCAATAAGCAGTTGTTTTGGCGAGTATTCTTCAGGGCTAAATATAAGCTCTACAAAGTCCATGCATGGGCATTGCCTTGGGGCAGCCGGGGCCATAGAGGCTGTTGCAACAGTACTGGCCATAAAAAATGACATTATTCCACCTACAATAAATCTTGATAACCAGGACGAAAAATGCGGTAATCTTAATTTTACTCCCAATAAAAGTGTTTCAAAGACTGTTAATTTTGCGCTTTCAAATTCAATGGGTTTTGGAGGGCACAACGTGACGCTCGGTTTTAAAAAATATACAGGGTAAAAATATACAGAATAAAAAATATACATGGTAAAAATACACAGGATAAAAATATACACAATAAAAATATACACAATAAAAATATAAGAATAAAAAATGTACAGGGTCAAAAATATACAGGCTAAAAAATGGAAAAGATAATCTGTAAGAAATGTAAAAAGGAAATCGCTCAGGAAGAATTCCTCCTTAACTTAAATGTATGCCCTTATTGCAATTTTCATGATTACATGAGTGCAAGAGAAAGGCTTCGGACCACTGTTGATGAAGGAAGTTTTAAGGAGTTTGCAGGCGAGATAAATTCGGTGGATATTTTAAATTTTTATGATCTTAAGGCTTATAAAGACAGGCTTACTGAAGCCAAGCTCAAATCCGGATTAAACGAGGCTGTAATTACCGGTGAAGCCAAAATAGCAGGAAACAGGGTTTCAATAGGGGTCATGGATTTTAATTTTATGGGCGGCAGTATGGGAAGTGTCCTTGGAGAGCGTATAAAAATTCTTGCAGATAACAGTATCAATAATAAGATTCCGCTTATTATATTTGCTGCCTCAGGCGGAGCAAGAATGCAGGAAGGCATATTATCCCTTATGCAGATGGCAAAGACAGTTTCCTGCATAAACAGGATACACGAAGCAAAAATACCTTATTTCTGTGTTATAACAAACCCGACAACCGGCGGAGTGAGTGCAAGCTTTACAACAGTTGCTGATATAATCATATCTGAGACCGGGGCCCTTTTCTGTTTTGCAGGACCAAGGGTTGTCGAACAGACCATCAAAAAAACAGTGCCTGCAGACTTTGGCCTTGCTGACAGGAACCTTAAAAATGGCCAGATAGACATGATTGTAAACAGGCGGGAAGTCAAACCAACGCTTGAAAAGCTTTTAAGGCTTTTTGTAGAACCAGGTATTCCAAGTATTTAATAAACTGGCCCGGTATTTTGCAGGCACATATTAATATTAATAATTTGTTTATTGATTATTATTTACTGTTTATTGTTCATTGATTGTCCAGGCAGTCAAATCCTATTTATAAAGGCGTAACCTGATTATTATAAAAAACTAAGAATATATTTTAAAAAACTAACAGATATAAAGATAAAAAATGGAAATTGAAAAACTCAAAAGTTTGCCAAAAAATTTCTTGAAGGAGGCTTTGCAGTCAGTTTTTAAGCTTGAGAAACTCAAACGCATAAGAGGTTTTTCAGGCGTTCACTTCAATGACGCGGAAAAGAAACTGGCAGAAAATATCGAGGACTATCGAACGGTTGAAAAAGAAGCAGCAAGGTCATGGCACGTCGTGGAGCTTTCGAGAAATGAAAACCGGCCCCATACTCCTGACTACATAAAAGGTATATTTGAAGATTTTATTGAATTGTCAGGTGACAGGAACAACATGGAAGACAAATCAATAATCGCCGGTTTCGGCAAAATAGCAGGGATCACTGTGGCTGTTATCGGGCATAACAAAGGCAAGGATATCAAAGAAAGGGTCTTGTATAATTTCGGTTCCAGTATGCCTCAGGGTTATGCGAAGGCAAACCGTATTATGGAGCTTGCAGACAGATTTAATTTCCCTGTGATTACTTTAATTGATACCCCCGGTGCCTACCCAGCTCTTGAAGCTGAAGATTCAGGGCAGGCCGGCGCAATTGCCAAAAGTATATTGAAGATGTTTGAACTTAATGTCCCGACAATTGCAGTACTGATAGGGGAAGGCGGCAGCGGCGGAGCCCTCGCACTGGCAATCGGCAATTATGTCATGATGCTTGAAAATGCAACATATTCAGTGATTTCCCCGGAAGGCTGCGCTTCAATACTGTGGAGGGATTCTTCGGTTTCAAAACTGGCAGCAAGGGCCCTTAAACTGACTTCAAGGGACCTTCTAAAGCTGGGAGTCATTGATAAAATAATCTACGAACCTAGGGGCGGCGCTCAAAATAATCCGCAAAGAATGATAAAAATCCTAAGAGCTTTCCTGCTTGGTACAATTAAACGCTACAGTAACATGCCGGGGGTTGACTTTAAAGCCGAAAGGGCCAAAAAGTTTGAAGCCATGGGAAGCTTTAATATAATAAATGAGTAAATACCAAATCGGCAAATGCCAAATTGCTAAATGCGTTTTTCTCTCAGGCTGTGGTTTTCTCTTATGTCTTGGCACGCATGGACCTGATTTTCATCTGCAATAATACCAAAAAATAACCGTTTTTTCTATTGGCCCACAAACACTGTTACTTTTTCTGAAATTGGGATATTGTCTCCCGGTTCAGGATATAGCGAAATAACTGAATTTTTCTGTATTGAGTAATTAACAGCAATAAAGCTTACCTCGTATCCTATATTTTGTGAAATAAGAAGCTGTTCGGCCTGCCCAAAGTCCATTGAAACAATGTCAGGGACCATTATTGTCTGCTCTCTGGTGGATATTGTAAGGGTAACAACATCATTTTTATTTAAATCAGCGCCCACAGCAGGAGAAACTGCCATAACGATTCCGGGCGAGAGAGTGTCAGATGTCTGCCTGTTGATTTTTATATTTAGTCCAAGGGATTCAAGTGTGGATTTTGCAAATGAATAATCATAGCCCGCAAGGTCCGGCAGGGTTATCATCTGTCGCCCCTTGCTTAAGGTCAGGTTAACTGCAGTGCCGCTCTTTACTTTTTCCCCGGCGGCCGGGCTCTGGCTCAATACTATTCCGCCTGCAAAAAAATCATTAAAATCTTCACTTATTACACCGGTTTTTAAACTTTCTGCTTCGAGTGCGCTTACGGCAGAATTCTTTTCAAATCCCGTAAAGTTTGGAATCGTTACATAAGTAAACTCTTTACCCTTGCTTAAGGTTATAAAGACAGTGCCTCCGGGCCTTATTTCAGTATTAAATGCAGGGCTTTGGGAGATGACATGGCCCGATTCTATATTTTCATTAAACTCGGTTTTACTGACTTCAAGCAGCAGGTTGTCGGCAGAGATTATTTTTTTTGCATCTTCAAATGCCAGGCTTTCTACCGGCGGCACTCTTATAATAATTGATTTATCGATATAATCATGAAGGTTTGACCTATTTATTGAAAATAATGTTAGAAAAATTATAAACAATATAAAAAAAGCTCCGGCTAAAGACAACAGGGAAATTTTAAGTCTTTTGGCTTTTGCATAATACTTCTCAAAAGTTTTGTCCGTATGGCTAAAATCAATATTGCTTCGCCTGGTTTTAATTTTCTGACTGCCATTTTTTAAAAGGATGTCTGCTGTGAGCGGTTTACCTTCAAGAAAGTTGTTAAGGTCCTTTTTTAGGGCTGAAATATCCCTGTATCTCATATCCGGGTTTTTTTCAAGGCATTGCAGAAGAATCTGTTCAATTTTTTTCGGTATGTCCCGAATGATTTTTGAGGGAAGTACAGGCTTTTCACTTATATGGCGAAGACTTATATCTATTGAGCTTCCACCTCTGAAAGGGACATCCCCGGTAAGCATTTCATACATCACTATGCCTAAAGAATAAATATCGCTCCTGTAATCCAGTATTTTCCCCTGAGCCTGTTCCGGGGAAACGTAATGCGACGTCCCAAATATGCTCATTGTCTTTGTCAGGTCATCGGCGACTATTTTTGCAATCCCGAAATCCGTTAGTTTTACAGTATTGCCATCAGAAATGATTATATTTTGAGGTTTTATGTCCCTGTGGATTAAATTGTCTGCGTGTGCCGCAGCGAGCGCATCGCACACCTGGATGGCAAGGCCCACTGCCTGTCTTGGGCTTAAATGGCCGTTTCTTTCAATCAACTTATTTAAACTTTCACCACTGACATATTCCATTACTATAAAGTAAAGGTTATTAAAGTGGCCCCAGTCATATACCGAAACTATATTTGGATTATTAAGCTTTGATAAAATCTGGGCCTCTTTTTGAAACCTTGCAATAAAGTTTTTGTTGCTCGAATATGTCTCATGCAGTATTTTTATGGCTACTTTTTTATCCTGCTCCAAATCATTACCAAGGTATACTTCTGCCATGCCTCCGGAATTAATTTTGGAAAGTATTTCATAGCGTTCAAAAATCCTGGTTCCTGTAAGCCTTGACTCTGACATATCTTTAGGGGTTTATTTTATTTAATGGTTATTTTTAAAAGAAAAAGCTGCCAATACTATAGCTTTATTGTAATAACAGTTACATTGTCCTGCCCGCCCGCTGATTTGGCTTTTTTTATCAATTCTTCAGTAATATTTAAGGGTTTTTTATGTCTTGATGAGGCTATGCTAAAAATAACATTGTCTCTCAGCATGGAGTTTAACCCGTCAGAACAAAGGATTATCAGGTCATCAGGCAGGGCATCAAGAGTAATAATATCCGGGGTTATATCGGCGTCTGTCCCAACAACATCATTCAAATAATTTCTCAGGGGATGGTCAAACATTTCGTCATAAGTAATAACACCTTTTTTGCATAGTTCCCCAACCAGGGTGTGATCTTCTGTTATTAACCTGAAATCCTTCCCACGTAAAAAATATGCCCTGCTGTCGCCGATGTGAGCAAAATATACAGTTTCCTTTATCAACGGACTGACATAGCAGATAGTCAGGGTAGTACCCATACCGCTGAACTTATCATCAGATACAGAGAGGTCAAAAACCTCTTTATTAGCATATTTGAATGCATCGGCAAGGGCAGATTTTATAAGATCATCAGAAATATATTCAGAATTCTCTTTTAAAAAGTCTAAAAAATGTTTTGCAAAACTTTCAGTTGCTGCCCTGCTTGCAACCTCACCGGCTTTTTGGCCGCCCATACCGTCAGCGACAATAAACAAGCCTGTTTTTTCATCTACAAAATAAAAATCTTCATTTTGTTCGCGATGATTTCCAATATCTGAATTTGCAAAGTATTCCATAAATATTATTATATGATAAATTCTGCTAATAATAAAATAGTTTGGGATTTTCGGGCGAATGGCGAAGCCAGCCAGCCGTGTGAAGACCTTTTTAAATTTAGAACATTTAAATCCAGACTTACCAAAAGAAAATCATAGTCCGTTAATGTATAATTATTTTGCCTTTTTCTGACAAAGAGATAGGGGAATCAATAAACTTTAATATAAAAGACTTTGAAGACGGTTTCCAATATTTTATTTCAATAAATAATAATATAAAAAAACCTAAAAAAAAGATTGACATAATGATACTAAATATGTATCATTAATTTTATAAATAATAACTGATAACAAAAGTATAAGATAATTAACAACCCCGATATAAAAAGGAGATATAATGAAAGAAAAAGTAGAGAAAGCTTTGGAGAGCATTCGTCCGTCACTAAAGGCTGATGGCGGAGATATTAAACTAATAGGCGTAGAAGACGGTGTTGTCAGGGTCAAACTGACTGGTGCCTGCAGTGGTTGTCCTATGTCGGCCATGACCATGAAATTTGGTGTCGAAAAAGCATTAAAAGAAATAGTTCCGGAAGTAAAAGAAGTAATAATGGTTTGATTATTTTTTGCTTAAGTGATGGAGCTTATACGAGAGTGTTTATAAACTTAAAAATTAGCATGTTATAAAACAGGAGAAAAATAAATGAGTGAGTTTTTGAAAAAGAAACAGCAGAAAAAAGACATAATTAAAAATATCATACAGCATCTTCACAAGGGGCTCTCAATTGAAGACGCAAAAAAGAAATTTGACAGTGAAGCAGGCAGTATAACTTCTACAGAAATTGCAGAGGTCGAACAGTCCCTGTTAAACGAAGGCATGTCTGTGGATGAAATAAAAAAGTTTTGTAACGTGCATGCCCTGTTATTTGAAGCGTCGCTCTCCCAAATTATGTCAAAAGAAGAATCTCCGGGCCATCCTGTAAATACTTTCAAGCTTGAAAACAGGA
>JBBQDW010000089.1:0-8344 GCA_038320085.1 Candidatus Humimicrobiales bacterium | reverse complement strand
AGTATGCAGTTCTTGCTTGCGTTAAAAATTTTCCCATTCTTTATTTCTGGCAGGATCTCACCGCATAACGAGACAGTGTCAAGGTGAGCGCCAAAAAATATCGGAGTTTTTTTACTTTTATCATTCGAAGCTAAAAACCCTGTTATATTTCCGGCATTTCCACCGATTTTCTTACCGGTATCATCCATTTTTGCGCTTACGCCAAGACTGGAAAGCCTTTTTAATACATAAGAACTAAGTTCCAATTCGTTTCTTGAAGGGCTTTTTATTTTAAGTATTTCAATGAAATCGGTTAGAAGCCTTTCCTTATTTATAAGTGACATGAAAATACTTTTATTCATGTTATTTTATTGCCTTTTTTGTTTTATTTTTTACCACTGCTGTTGCCACAATTGCCAGGACCAGCAGAATTGCTGCTGTTACAAGCGAAGTAACGATTAGTTTAAAGAAAAAATCATAAAAAAACCCGAAAGGAAATATAGTTATTATAAGGGAACCTTCCGGAAAGGCCCAGTTTCCCTGCGGAAAGAAAATATAGTGAAATCTGTCAAACAGGGCCCAGAAATTATTTCCAAGAAAGTAAAGAATAGCAAAAAGACTGATAAGGACCGCGGATGAAATCAGCGCAGACAGGCTTATGTTTTTCAAAAATTTCCATGGTCTTTTTTCTATAAGCAAAATAGTAAGCAGGACAAAAAGTGCAATACTGATATAAAAAATTATAAATATTTTTTTAAGCAAAATCCTGACATCATCCAAATGGCTGATTTCGGATTCATTGAAGAATTTTATATTGCCTTTTAAGTCGAAAGCCTCAAAATCTCTTTTGTACTTAAAATAATCATAAACATTTTCAGTCAGCTGCTTTACGTCACTTTTGTCAAGAGTTTTGTAAACGCCGTTTTTTACAAAAAGGCTGTTGTAAAAATTAAAATTGTAAAGATAGTACGCAAGCGGGCTAAATATAATTATTATCAGAAGCAGTATTGAATTTACTGCCACTATTATCTTTTTTATTTTTGGATTTACAAGGGTTCTGATGTCGGCTCCTTTTAAAGATTATAATACTTACTCTGACTTTCTCAATTTGACTTATTTATATTACATGGTTTTTAGCTTCAAATGATAAAAGTGAAAATATGGGGTGTTTCCTGCCCCAAATTATATAGTTTACTTCTTCACCAACCAATCATTTCAACAAGTTTTATATATTTTTTATATTTTATATTTTATATTTATTTTTTATTTCAACAGATTTTATCTACTATTTACAGTTTTCATTTTTATTTACTTTTTATATTTGAATAATTTATGGCTGCTGCAATGAATTCCCTGAAAAGCGGATGCGGCCTGTTGGGCCTGGATTTAAACTCAGGATGAAACTGGCATCCTACAAACCATGGATGACCTTTTAGCTCAACTATTTCTGCGAGATTCTTTTCCGGATATTCGCCGGAAACTATCATCCCCGCTGTTTCCAATTCTTTTCTGTATTTATTGTTGAGTTCGTATCTGTGCCTGTGTCTTTCATTTATCAGCTCTTCCTTATATGCGCTGAATGCGAGGGTTTCGCCGGTTATTTTGCACGGATAACTGCCAAGACGCATTGTGCCGCCCAATGCATTAATATTTTTCTGGTCAGGCATGAGGTCTATTACGGGATAGGGTGTTTTTTCATCGAACTCAGAACTGTTTGCTCCTTTAAGCCCGACTACATTCCGGCTGTATTCTATAACCGCACATTGCATACCGAGGCAAATCCCAAAATACGGAATTTTATTTTCCCTGACATATCTTATGGCATTGATTTTACCGTTTATCCCCCTGACCCCGAAACCTCCTGGGACAAGCACGCCGTCCACATCAGATAATAATCCATCCCAGCTTTCATTATTATCGAGTTCTTCAGAATTTATCCATTTTATCTCAACATTTTTACCGAAGAAATACCCTCCGTGGTTTAATGATTCAACTATGCTCATGTATGAATCTTTAAGATTTGTATATTTTCCCACTATACCGATTTTAACCGTTCCTTCGAGGTTGTTTATGGTGTCTACCAGGTTTTTCCATTCCCGGATATCGGAAACCTTATACTTCAGGTTTAACTTATACATGGCTATTGAATCGAGCCCCTCTTTTTGAAGATTTATCGGGACATCGTAAAGGTGTTTGACATTAATTGCATCTACGATTGCTTCCTGTTCTATATCGCAAAAAAGGCTTATTTTTGCTTTAAGATCATCAGCCAGCCTTATTTCGCTTCTGCAGATAATAATGTCAGGCTGAATCCCTATGCTTCTTAACTCTTTGACGCTATGCTGTGTCGGCTTTGTTTTTAGCTCCCCGGAGGTTATTAAAAACGGCACATAGGTTACATGTATATATAGGACATTTTCCTTTCCAATATCTTTCTTAAACTGGCGTATTGCTTCAAGAAACGGCAGACTTTCAATATCTCCGACGGTCCCGCCGATTTCGGTAATCAGCACATCCACTTTTTTAACTTCGAGGGTTTTTTTAATGCATTCTTTTATCTCGTCTGTTATATGCGGTATTACCTGGACGGTGGCTCCCAGAAAATCGCCCCGCCTTTCCTTGTCTATAACATTTTTATATATTTTACCGCTTGTAAAATTATTGAATTTTGAAAGATTTTCGTCTATGAACCTTTCATAATGGCCAAGGTCCAAATCGGTTTCCCCGCCGTCATCAGTTACAAAAACTTCGCCATGCTGGAAAGGATTCATGGTACCTGGGTCTATGTTTATATAAGGATCAAGTTTCTGTATCGAGACTGAGAAGCCCCTTGATTTTAAGAGCCTTCCAAGAGATGCGGCGCATATGCCCTTTCCCAGAGAAGAGAGCACTCCCCCGGTTACAAAAATAAATTTCGTCTGCAATTTTTCTTCCTTCCCCTACAGGCTCTTTAAACCTTCACGCTCATTTATTTTAATTTTATTTGTTTCTTCAAGCAGTTCAACCGCATGCGCCAGGGATATATCACTGTCGGCAAGACCGCTTAACATCCTTGCGATTTCTCTTACTTTTTTATCGGGTTCAAGCCTGTCTATCATTATTTTTGTGCGTTCTTTTTCAACAGTCTTGTCGATAAAAAAATGGTCGTCTGCAAATGCTGCAATTTGCGGCAAATGAGTGATACATATTACCTGGCACCTCATTGAAATAATATATAATTTTTTTCCTACAATGATGGCTGTAGATCCTCCGATACCTGTGTCTATCTCATCAAAAATCATTGTGATAATATTGTCAATACCGCTTATAATTGATTTTAGCGCAAGCATTATCCTTGATATTTCTCCGCCTGATGCAATTTTTCGCAGAGGTTTTATGCTTTCTCCCGGATTAAAAGAAAGCAGGAATTCTATCTGGTCTATGCCTTTTTTTGTAGCCTTGATATCTTTTCCATTGATTTTTAGCTTAAATGAACTGTTGTCATCGCTGAGATATTCTTTTTTTACTTCAAACTCAGCAGTTTTAAAATTTAAGTCCTCAAGCTCGATTTTGACGTCTTTTTTTAAAATCTTTATAACTTTATCTCTTATAATTGAAAGAGCTGTTGCACTGTCCTCCAGATCATTTTTAAGCGCTTTTGTTTTTTTCTGCAGCTCTTCAATTTCAAAATCAAGTCCTTCAAAGCTTAAAATATCATCCTGTATTTTTTTTGCATAAGATTTTATTTGAGAAAGATCCATATTATATTTGCGTTTGATTTCTGATATCTTAAAAAGCCTCTCCTGTATCACATCAAGTCTTGGTGCTGAAAATTCCATATTATTTATGTAGTTTTTCAAAAAATCATTTAAATCAGTGATAAATATTTTGTAGGAAGAAAGCTCTGGCAGGAATTTCTCAAAATATTTATCGATAAGCGCCAAATCACTTATGTCTTTATACAAAATTGCAAGATTATCCGTCAAAGAGTTGACTATGTTGTCACTGCCATTCAGTACTGCGTTTGAGTCAATGCAGGCATTGTATATTCTCTCATAATTTTTAAGGATATTTTTTTCAGTTTCAAGTTTTACTTCTTCGTTTTCATCCAGGTTAAGTTTTTCAATCTCGTTTTTCCTGAATTTTAATTCTTCAAGCCTTAATTCTTTTTCTGCCTGGAGTTTTTCCAGTTTTTCAAGCTCTCTTGCAGCATGAAAAAATCTGAAATACTTTTCTTCATACTCTTTTTTAGTCTCAAATATATCGGCTTTGCCAAAACTGTCAATTATATCTATATGGGTCCCCTGTTCAAGCAGGGACTGATGGTCGTGCTGGCCATGTAAATCAATAAAACAATTCCCCAGGTTTTTTAAAACACTTACCTGCGTAAAAATACCATTTATAAACGAACGGTTTTTACCCTGGACACTGACTTCCCGCGATATGACTATATCCTCAAATCCTGTTTCATCATCAACAAGATTTTCATCTTTTAAAAAAGTTATGGATTTTTCACTTTTGCTTAAATCAAAATAACCCTGGACAATAAGTTTTTCACTGCCTTCCCTTATAAGCTCATTGTCTGCGCGCTCACCTAATAAAAGGTTGATTGCTTCAATGATAAGGGTTTTCCCGGCTCCTGTCTCTCCCGATAATATATTTAACCCTTTTCCGAATTTAACAGAAATATCATCAATTAATGCAAAATTTTTTATTTGAAGTTCTTTAAGCATATTTTGGGTACGGTCTTATTTTAAAAGCTTTTCCTTAAAAATCTTGAAAAATATATTATTATTAAATGTTATAAGCTTTAATTTGAGGTCAGATTCGTAAATCTTTAAAATATCGCCATTGCGAAGAATTATATCCTTCTTTACGCCGTCAATACTTAATATATCATTATTATTTTTGGATTTAAGCCTTATCTCAAGATTGTTCTTTGGTGATATGACCATACTTCTTGCAAACAAACTGTGTGCGCACAGAGGAGTGATTATCACAGATTCATTCATTGGTTCTACAATCGGCCCTCCGGCTGACAGTGAGTATGCGGTGGAACCGGTAGGAGTTGCAATTATTATGCCGTCTGCCCTGAAGCTTATGACTTCCAGGCCGTTGACGATGACTTCAAGGTCGATTATCTTGTCCATCATGTTCCTGGTTATGGTGAATTCGTTAAGCGCAGTGAAAGCATCCTCGTCATTATCTTTTATGATTGTTTTTCCTCTCCGGATTATCATTTCAAGAAGCATTCTTTCTTCAATTTTAAAAGAGCCCCTCAGGAGGTCATCTAACGCAGTTAAATAATCCTTTAAATTGACTTCTGTAAGAAATCCAAGATTTCCTACATTAACTCCCATAATCGGGATCTGCCGTTTGAAGGAATGCCTGGAGGCTTTTAGAAAAGTACCGTCTCCGCCCACTGAAATAATAGCCTCCGCACTTTTTGAAAAATCATTATCGCTGACAACCGGCAGGCTGTATTTTTTAGCCATACTGTCATCAGAAAGCAGTAAAACCTCTACCTGTCTGTTTACCAGGTATTCATATATTTTCCTGGAAATATTTAATGCTTTTTGTTTTTTATTGTTGGATATAAGTCCTATTTTTTTCATTTTATTTTTAATTAAAAAATATTGTTGATTTATCTATTGTATCAGTAATTATTTTAACATAATTATTTTCTATTTTTTTAAAATTTAAAGGATTTATATTTTTTATTTCATCACCAAGCTTCTTAAGGTAAAGCCAGAATTCAATATTACCTTTTGCTCCTTTAATCTTTGAAAAATTAATACCTTCTACAGAAACATTAAGCTCTGCCAAAAAACTTAAGATCCTCTCCAGTATTTTTATATGCAGCTCCCTGTTTCTAATAACTCCGCCGGGCTCGACTTCACCCTTTAGCGCTTCAAATTGCGGTTTTAGGAGCAGAAGCATCTCTCCACCGGCTTTTGTTACGCAAAAAATATTATTAAAAATGGCTTTTAATGAAATAAAAGAAACATCCGCTACAGTCAGATCGGCGCAATACTGCAGCCTTTTTGTATCGATATTTCTAATGTTGGTCCTCTCCATGACTATTACCCTCGGGTCCTGCCTTAACTTCCATGAGATGATCCCATACCCCACATCTATTGCAATTACGCTGCGGGCACCGTTTTGCAGGAGAAAATCTGTAAATCCTCCTGTTGAAGAACCGATATCTATGGCTTTTTTACCTGAAGCGCTGATATTAAAATCAGCAAAAGCATTCTCGATTTTTATCCCGCCCCTGGACACGTAGATGTCCCTCTTTAAAATTGTAATAATTGAATCATCAGGAATTTTTGTCCCCGGTTTTTCAATTTTTACACCGCCGACGATTACCCTGCCCTCTATTACCAGAATTTGGGCATTCTTAATATCAGGCGCAAGATTTTTTTCAAACAATACTTCTGCAAGGCTTTTCAACTTTTCCTTTGCAATATAAATTTGGCAATATTTATGAGCCACTCTTTTTCAATATCCATGCTCTCTACAATTTCTATTGCCATGCTTATTTTTTCTTTAGCAATTTTTTTTGATTTTTCAATGCCAAACATACTGGGAAATGTATTCTTATTCTGAATCTGGTCCTTTCCGGAAGTCTTTCCGGTCATTTTAATTGTCGATTCCAGGTCTATCAGGTCGTCAGTGATCTGAAAAGCAAGTCCGATATTTTCTGAATACCTGCCAAAAAGGTCAAGATAACCTTCACTGGCACCGGATAATATTGCGCCGCTTTTTACTGCTGCAGTGATAAGCTTTCCGGTCTTGTTTGTGTGCATAAACTCAAGGAGCGGCTTTGTTATTTTTTTCCCTGCAAAAAAAACATCTACTATCTGGCCCGCAACCATTCCATGAGCTCCCGAAGCCAAACCTATTTCTTTTAAAACACGTATAAGTGTGTCTGGAGAGCTTTCCTGACTTGAAAGTATAATATTAAATGCTTCTGCAAAAATGGCATCACCTGCAAGGATTGCAATGTCTTCACCAAACTTCTTATGGCATGTGAGCCTGCCTCTCCTGAAATCATCATTATCTATTGCAGGAAGGTCATCATGGATAAGTGAATAGGTATGTATAAATTCAATGCCGCAGGCAGTGGGCAGGACAAGTTCATAATCCTTCCCAAGGCTTTTGGCAGCAACCAGGCACAATATCGGCCTGAATCTTTTGCCGCTGTTAGCCATACTGTAATCTATGGCTTTTTTAAGTATCTGCGGAATGTCCGCATACCTTTTTAGGTATTCATTTATGCGGCTGTTTATTATTTTTAACAGGAATTCCGGATAAAGAGAGCCCGTCTCTTTAATAAAACTAATGTTTTCTTTCTTTTTCACATAACTCCTGTTATTTCATTGTGCAGCAATACTTTCAAAAAGTTAAAATATTTTTTATTAATTATCCAATATTATTTAAAGTTTTGCCCTGCTGGATTTCAAGAAATATTTTTCCAAGCACGCCATTTACAAATTTTGGAGTGTCCTCTTTCTGGCCAAGCTTTTTGGCAATTTCAATAGCTTCATCAACAGAGACTTTTAACGGTATTTCGTTAACATAAAGCATTTCATAAATAGCTGCCCTAATTATATTTCTGTCTATGATTGCAATTCTTTCGAGTGCCCAGTTCTCAACTATTCTTTTTATAAGTGTATCTATTTCTTTCAGATTGACTTTTACTCCCCTGACGATGTCTGATGTGAAATTATCTATTTCCCTGCCCAGGGAAATCTCATCTGTGATGATCCTTTCTATATCTTTTTCCAAAAGATCACTTTGATATAGTAAAATGACTGCTTCTTCCCTGGCTTTTCTTCTTGATACTGTTGACATAATTATAAATTAAATAATTTATTATGCAAGTGTATAATTGTGCTTATATATAAAGCTGTTCAGTAATTATTCATCTGCTGTACGCTTGATATTCGTTTGCTGTTTACTTAAGATTCGCCTTCCCTACGCTTGATATTTGTTTGTTATTGGCCTGCTTTTAATTGCTTCCCACTTGCTATTTACCTAAAATTTTCTGTATGCTTATTGATATTCGTTTGCCCTACACTAATATTCACTGGCTTTCAGCTTAATATTTGCGTTCTGTTTTCTTAATATTTGTTTGCTGTCCGTAAGATTTGCCTGCTATTCATTTGCTGCCCTCTTGCTACTTACCTAAAATTATTCTGCTGTATACTTGATATTTTCCTGCTGTGCACGCTTAAGATTTGCCTGCTATTTGCTTACCCTTGTTATGTATTCACCGCTTCTTGTGTCTATCTTTATTACATCGCCTTCATTAATAAACAAGGGAACCTGTATTTTGGCGCCTGTTACTATTTCAGCAGGCTTAAAAGTGTTGCTGACAGTA
>JBBQDW010000088.1:0-8462 GCA_038320085.1 Candidatus Humimicrobiales bacterium | reverse complement strand
GATTGTGATTTGTCATGAATCTTGCTGTCGATTTCGAAAAATATTGGATAAATAAAAAGGTCTATTCCGGAAAAACCGAATGCTGTCACAGCAAAATATAGAGTCAGAATAAAAAGGAGCTCCTGCCCTGCCTGTGTCCCTGATGGGAGAAGAACTGAAAATAAAAAATTTATCAATACCCAAAAAAATAGCGCCAATTCACCTGATAAGCGTCGAAAAATATTTTCCAGATGGAGCTTATGGTAGGGCGGCATAGAATCTGCATAAGGAAGGAAGGTATTAAACATCTGCAAATCGCCCCTCAGCCAGCGTACGTCCCTGTTATAATTTCCAATTGTCGAAATAAGATCACGTTCCCCGACCTCAACGCCATTATCCACAAAGCTATGGACCTGCCGTATTTGGTCTTCACGGGTGCCATTTTTTAAAAGTAATTCTCTTGTGATTCCGTTCTCGTCGGTAATAGTACATATGTTTTTTTCAAAGTGCAGGTTATGGACAAAACTATCTTCCTTTTTTTCAATAAGCATATTTAAAGTATTTTCATTTATATTCTCAATAGATGTTTTTCCATCCCCGCTTATAGCCAGGACAGCATGATTGAAAACACTTTCCTGCCAATCATGCGAGTCAACATATTTGAGGTTAAGCACTTCGTTTATCACCATATAGTCATAACTTTTAATCCTTATCATGCCCTTGCCGTAATATGCGCTCATATTATGATAAAGACTGTGAAGTGTGTTAAGATATCTGACATTGTGAATGTCTCTGGCTATTCTCGTCATTCTGAGAAATGCTGAGGTTACATTCTGCCCTTCTGAGACAGGATCCTCAATACTCATCTGGGGTTGAAGTATAACAATGTTTAAATTTTCAGGGTGAAGCATAATTGCTAAAGCTTTTTCAAAGCTGGCAGGTTTTATTTCATTTTTATTATCCACGAAAAAAGTAAAATCAATATTGCCTTCAACAGGTATGTTTTCTCCCTGTATTATCATTTTACTGAGCTTTTTGTTGCTATACTTTTCAGGAAAAGTTTGTGAACTTTTTGCACATAGAGAATCTGAAATGTTGCCGAAAACTCTGTCAAATATAGGCCCTTCATTTATAGTGGTGAAATACTTTTCAGGATTCCTGTATATTGCAGAACTGGTGACGCCGCGATATTTAAACATATGAGCTGCCAGTATATTCCCGACCTTTTTAGCCACACTGGAATTTCTGTGAAGATAAATAAAATAGATTCTTTTGGGACCATAGAGCCTGTCAGTCTCAAACTGTATTTTTTTTATGATACTTACTTCTTTCTCGACCAATTCCTCATCGGCAGTGTTTGAAGTTACTTGATAGATAATTCCTAATTTTTCATAGTAATTAAGAGTATTTTGGAGATTATTAATATTCCTTTTTATATAATGTACAATTGTCTCAAGCTCATCTTCTTTTCCGGTAAATATTGGCAGGTCGATTGCGCATAGATATTGCCGGCTCTTTAAATCAAATGTCCTTTCATCCATTATCCTTTTAAGCTCAGATGCAGGGAGTCTTCTTATGCCACTATTCCTTACAAACGCTGACATAAATAATACTGTAAATTTGTTTGCAATTGGCTGAAAGACAAACAATCCAAGTGCGCTAAACACCGGTATAAAAATTAAAGGTATTTTAATTATGTATATATATAATCCTATAAAAACCGCATTAATCGCAAAACGCAAACAGTCAAAGCAAACAGCTTTTGATGATTTTAAGTAACTTAACGGCATAAGGGCGTTATGATAATTATCGATAAGATAAGAGCCCAATTTTTGTGAATAATTTTTTTGCTTATCATGCACATTCATAAGATAATTGTATTTGATCTGCTTTCTTCGAATAGCAATTATCCGGCTATCATAAAATTTAAGAAAAAACTTTGCTGTTGCCGTTATGCGCCTGGTTGTTATTCTTTTCTTTTTTCCTTCGACAATATTAAGCTGCGTGGAAAGCTTCTCGAGTTTTTCTCCATAAATATTAATCTGTTGAGTTTTTCTTTCTGGCTGCAGCCACTGATCAATTGCTGTAATTACACGTCTTATAAATCTCCTTTGCAGTATGAGGCGCTTGTTAAGGATTGATTTATCCATTTCTTCGATTACTTTACGAATGCCGGCAAAATCTTTAGGATTCAGCATACCAAGATTTTCTTTATAGGATTTTTTTAGGATTTTCTTAAAAATTTTACGTTCTTCAAGCAGTAAAGCTATATCAGAGTGTTTTTCAATTTTGGTTGCAATAAAGCTGATGTACATTTTTAATTGCATAATCATCATCAGAAAGTGCTGGTCCTCTGTAGCTATTTTCCCTCTGGGTGGGGTTTTAATGATTCTAATTGTCCCGGTATCTATACGATTTTCTATGGAATCCCTGAATAATTTGCGATATATTTTTCCAATTGAACTTGATAAAACAGGCAGACTTTCATATTTTTTATAATATTCCAGATTAATGTCGTTATCGATAATCAGTTTTTTAAATATTTCAGCAATCTGTAAGGGTTGCAATAAATGATTAAGGTATAATATTCCAAGGTCCGGATCTAATTTAAGCCTTCCGCTTGAAATAATGTGCTTGGCAGGAAAAATAATATCAAAAGACTCACAAATTTGAGCAGGCAATAGTTTTATTGCTTTTTTTACCCTGAAACAAAATAAAATGTTTCCTATAATATGAACCCTGGTCTTAAAAGTGTTTTTTTTAAATTTTTCCTGAAGCCTGGATAAATCTGTTGTATTCTGAGCCTCTTTTGGCACATTATCATATATTTTTATCGGTGTTTTTGTATCAGTTTTTATTTCCATATTATTAACCTCTTGTTCTAAATAAAGGGAAAAGAACTTATCAAAATGTTATATATATGTCTAACATAAAATATAATATACCTTAAATATAAAAATGTAAATATAAATTAATACATTATAGTATAAAATTATATATAAATTAATAATCAGAAGATAACAATAACAGCAGACAGGGGAATTCGGACACTCAAGAACTTTAATCGCTGGTCAAATTAGAATTAAAGCTACAAAATTTGAAAAAGTTGATGAGAGTTATATTTGAAAAACTATTAGATATATTAAACAGTAAACCCAGATTTACCAAATATCCCACAAAAAATATACATCTTAGATAATCCTAAAAATTAGTATACAACTACATTTAAATAATTAATGGAGACTGCAGTGCAAGAAGAAGAAAAAGATTCTAATGATGTTAAAAATGAGGTTAAACTTGCAAAAAGGCCGATATCGTTAACTTTAGTAGTTTTTGTTGGAGCGGGTTTTCTATTATATCTATTGTTGACTATTTTCCCACTTAAAAATTTTTCTATTAGTTCCATGCTGATGCCGTTTTTAGTTTTTATGCCATTAAGTTTTATTATTAGTCTTATTTTATTCCGATCGAACCGTAAGAAAAATCAAAAGAGAGCGAAAAGTTTCGCAATTGTATCCGGAGCATCAGTTGTTTTATTTTTTTTAGTTTTTACTCTTATAAAAATTTTTCTAGAAAATATTGAAGCTGATAATTCCTATTTTAATGATAAGCGATATGAGAAAGCTATTGTCTTAAACTTACAGAATGTCTTTTGAATCCCCAAAATACAAATAATGTGTTTACTTAAAACTTATGCACGCTGGAATTTTGCATAAACTTGTATGATTAAACATTTAGTCTTTTAGACAACCAATTGGAACAACATATACGCCATCGGCTCTCCTATAGGCAGATGTCCCTGCATAAATAATCGTTAAGAATGATGGTTCTTTCATATGTTCTGTGTCAACTTTATTTTTAAGTTTTAATAAATTGGCAGCTGCAGCATCAAGTTGATTGCCACCAACTTTTATTTCAACCGCTGCCCACTTATCATCATTTGATTTTAAAATACAATCCACTTCTAGTTCATTTTTGTCTCTATAATGAAACAATCCGCCACCTAGTTTATCTAAGTATACTTTTAAATCTCTGGTTACCATAGATTCAAAGAAAAAACCAAACGTTTTCATATCCTTACCAAGTTCATCAGGTGTTACACCTAATGCAATTGCTGCAATAGATGAATCCACAAATTGTTTTTTTTGACTCATTCTAATTCTTGTAGCGCTTCGAAGGTTAGGTGTCCATGCATCAACATTTTCAATCACAAACAATTTTTCAAATGCATTTAAATACGAAGCAAATGTCGTTTTGTCTACACCTTCTCCAACATTTTCCAAATCTCTAATCATAGTCTGATAATCGGTTATTGTAGAGATGTTTCTTGCATAAGTTCTAAGTATCGCTTTTGCACGATTTGGGTTTCTTTTTATGCCATCCACGCTCGTTATATCTGAATTTGTTAAACTTTCGTAATAATCTTTTACATAATTAATCGCATTCTTGATAGGTTGTCCATGTAGCCCTGGCCAACCACCACGACATACTAAATTAACTTGATCGTTAATAGTTAATTTCGATTCACCTCTTACATAGTAATTTTGTTCATTAAATAATTTTTCTAGAGATACTTCTCCAGAAGAATATTTCGATTCATATAATGACATAGGCCTCATCTTGATTTGAGCAATTCTACCTGTACCGGAATGTCTGTCAGGATCATCTTTTGGTTTGGCTGAGCCAGTTAAAATATATTGTCCTGCTTTACCGTTTTGCTCATCAATATCCAGTCTGACAAAGTCCCAAATTTCAGGTATTTTCTGCCATTCATCAAACAAGATGGGTTTATTGCCATAAAGTAAATCTGCCTTGCTGGTTGCAGCAAAAGTTTTATACCTTGTATAAACAATAGGATCTTGTAACTTGATTATTGTATTGGCAAATCTTGAAGCAGTAGTTGACTTTCCACACCATTTGGGACCTTCAATCTGAATTGCACCAATGTAAGACAGTTTTTCATTTATGGTTTTTTCGATTAATCTTGGTAAATACATATTAACACCACCTTTATTATAATTAAAGGTCAAATTCACCATATTGTCAATAAAATATTCGCCATATTGTCAATAAATCATTCGCCATATTGTCAGTTTTTTATTCAGCCAATAATAAAAACAGCAATTTGGCAGATGCAAATGGTAAGGTATATGGGATATTATAGCAACGTAAGCCGGGGCAAAAGAAAGAAGCAGGGAAGTGGTCAATCTGAATATGTCATAAAAAATGATTCATGTAATAAAGGCTGTAGCAAATCCTGTGCAAAGACAGAGTAGCATATTTTGATAAAAACGGTGATACGGCTACGGTAATGACGTCCTGGACAGATGTGGCAGAGCCCGATTTCTTTAATGTCCAATCCGCAGGAGAAGCAATTTTAAGTACTCAGACTTAGTGGAGTTGTCTAAAATTTTAAAAGATTTAAAAAATCAGATAAAGAAGAGTGTTAAGTAAATTATGTAAAATTGTAAATATAATTTTGCCTTATTACCAAAAATATAATAAATATGAAATAAGATTGACAAAATATTAATATATGGCATAATTACACTAACATAATTTATGAAGGAGGTTATATGAAAAAGGCAGATGATGGCCGACTTAAAGCTCTAAAGGAAAGTGGGACATTAAATAAGGCCGCGGATAAAGTTACAGATGAGAAGTTTAAAAAAATGGCATTCTTTGATCCAACCGATATCCTGCAGGTCAAATACGAGATGCTTAGATACAGCGAGGAAGATGGCATAACTATCATGAGGGCGGCAAAGACATATGGTTTTTCAAGAATATCATTTTACAAAATCAGTAAGGCTTTTAAAGAGTATGGACTGGCAGGACTCTTTCCCGACAAAAGAGGACCCAGAAGTGCGCATAAGATGGGGCAAGAGGTCATGGAGTTTACAAATAGCTTAATTAATGAAAATCCTAAGATAAGATCAGCGCAGATAAAAGAAAAAATCATGGAGCACTTTGATATCAAAGTTCATCAAAGAAGCATAGAAAGGGCAATAGAAAGGGCTAAAAAAAAACAACAAAATATCTGAGGCAAAAACACCTGTTTCTCCTGATATTATCAAAGACTATGAGAGCCTGCGCTCATATGTTCTTGGCGGCACGTGCAATTTCAGCCGTCCCTTAGGGCTTGATCTTTTTTTAAAAAAGGGATTTCTCTTCTGGGTTAAGACAGAAAAGGAAAGTGAAGTTTATGATAATCTAAAATACAAAAAACAACCGGAAATAAAAATGGCAAGTTTTTTACCTCAGGATTTGCAGCAGGAGATAACAATACTTTTAGCAAATATGATTTTAGAAAGGAGGACCAGCAATGTATCAGCATGATGGAGGCAAACTAAAAACAACACATCTGTCGCGCAATGCATATCTTTACATCAGGCAGTCAACTCTTAAGCCAGGTATATGAAAATTGTAGAAAGTACAAAACGCCAATATGGGCTAAAACAAAAGGCGGCAGCACTGGGATGGCCTGATAAAGCAATTATTACCATAGATAATGACCTTGGCCAATCAGGGACGTCATCTGAAAAACGTGAAGGTTTTAAAAATCTTGTGGCAGAAGTCGGGATGGGCCATGCAGGTATCGTGATAAGTATCGAGGTTTCAAGACTATCACGCAACTCCTCTGACTGGCTAAGGCTCCTTGAAATATGCGCAATAACCGATACATTAATTATGGATGAGGACGGTATTTATGACACCAATGATTTTAACGACAGGCTTCTTCTTGGCCTAAAGGGTACAATGAGCGAAGCAGAAATACACTTTTTACATGCAAGGATGAGAGGAGGAACAATTTCAAAGGCCAAGCGTGGAGAGCTAAAAAGAGTTCTTCCTGCAGGATATGTATATAATGAGAATGATAAGATAGTAAAGGATTTTGATTTGAGTGTGCAGAATGCTCTAAACCTGTTTTTTAATACTTTCAAAAGAACCGGTTCTGCATGTGCTACCGTAAGGCAGTTTAATAAATTGGAACTTAAAATACCCACACGGTTTCTTAATGGATTTAGAAAGGGAGAGCTTACATGGAAGCCGCTTGCACACAGCCGTGCACTTAGACTTCTTCATAACCCCATATATGCAGGTATATATTACTACGGACGCCAGCAGATAAAGAAAACAGTTAACGGCAAAAAATCACTTAATATGCCGATAGAGCTGGCATGCCTATATGCCGGATGCCCACTCTGCATATATAACAAAAGACCAGTTTGAAGAAAACGTTAAAAAGTTAAAAGATAATGCATATGCTTATGGAGAAGACAGGAAAAAAAGTCCGCCAAGGGAAGGGCCCTCACTACTGCAGGGAATAATTATATGCGGCAAATGCGGGAAAAGAATGAATGTAAGATATCAAAAGAATTGCTCCAGGCTTGTTCCCATATACATGTGCGTAAAAGATTATATTGAAAATGGGGCAAAGGTATGCCAGACGGTAATGGGCGAAAAAGTCGATGAAGAAATTTCAAAAATGCTTCTTGAAATGCTAAATCCGCTTGCGATAAAGGCAGCAATAAATGTACAAAATGAATTAAATACAAGAAAGCTTGAGGCTGATAAGTTTTACAAACAGCAGGTAGAAAAAACGCGATACGAGATGGAACTTGCAAGAAAAAGGTACATGTTAGTTGATCCCCAGAACCGCCTTGTTGCAACAGAGCTCGAGGCAAATTGGAATTTAAAAATTTACCAACTGGAAAAAGCAGGCCAGGAATATGAAAAAAAGAAGGAGAATGATTTAAAAGAAGTTACTAAAACTACAAATTCAGATATTATGCAGATAACAAATGATTTTGCTAAAATCTGGAATAGCGCAAATGTTTCCTTTAGGGAGAAAAAACGAATGCTCCGTTTGCTAATAGAGGACGTAACAATTAAAAATGATGAAAAAATTATTGCAAATATCAGGTTTAAGGCAGGCACATGCAAAACACTTTTTATTGAGAGGAAACTGCCGATTTGCGAAGTCAGAAAGACAAGAAAAGATATAATAAGGCAAGTAGATGAGCTAACTGAAAATTATATTCCATCTGAGATTGCCGACATACTAAACCAAAAAGGTTACCGCGCATGGAATGGTGATATGTTTAACTTAAGAACTATAAATCGTATAATCAGAACATATGGTATAAAGAATCGCTCCAAACGCCTTAGGGATAAAGGGTGCCTTAGCTTAAAAGAAAAAATGTTTGAGAAAAATCTTTCGCAAGAACAAATTATACAAATGAGAAATGAAGGAAAAATTGTTTTTTACAAAGTTACAGATAGGATTGAATATCTATATGAGCCCCAAAATACAGAAAAATATTTATTAAAAATTTGACCGTAAGGGAGAAGTGCAGTATGAAGCATAGTCTTTATCTTTAGATTTTCCTGAGCGAGCAGGCAAAATTACTGTGTTGTAATGGGCCGCAAAACTTAGGTATTGGAAATTTATATCCGGTTCATACTTACCTGGTTTTGTC
>JBBQDW010000087.1:0-8544 GCA_038320085.1 Candidatus Humimicrobiales bacterium | reverse complement strand
GAAAGCAAGTAAATATTCATGATTACAGGTATGGCATTTGACGCGGGCAAAACCGTTATGAAGGATACCACAGTCAAGATACTGGTATATAACCTTTGGTATAATTGGCCTTAAGTAGCCGTATTTTGATTCATACTTATTATTTTAGAAGCAATTACATATGGGTCATTTTCATATTGGCTGTTTTCAAGTTCTTTTAATCGTTGAAAAATAATGCCAGGCGTTAGCAATATCCAACCATTTATTTTAAAATGATCAATAATCTTCGGTTCATCTTTTGAATATATTTTACCGGCAGCAAGTCCTATTTTTACATTTGGATTTGGTAATATTAACCCCTTTTCATACCATTGCTTTAGCAAGAATACCTGCCAGACCTCCCCGATTAAGAGAAGTAACTTTCCTCCCATGCCACCGCTGCATTTACACCGTGAAATTCGGATAGTGTTGGACTTTGTTTTGTTTAGCAAACTCGTCCGTTCCACATCTGCCTTATATGCATTTTCTGTTCGTCAGTGCGGGATTTTGCCTTCAAGCTTCCTTCAGATTCCACCTCACGATGGACACCCTTGCTGTTGGCTAATGGTTCCCACTACCAAGCTCATAGCGAACTCTCATCGCCAAGTTACTGCACATGTCGGGCTAACTAAAGAAAGGCCTCCACAATAGAGGCCTCTAAACAGGGATACCATCCCTGCGGTGGTTAAATATTATCAGAAACTAAATTTACCATTTTTCTACAGTCCTGTCAAATTATATATGTAAAATTTAATATTTATTATTTAAATATTATTAGTATATTACAAATAAATATTATTAAACACAACTATTTTTAATATGAATTTTGTACTTTATTTAGACTCAGCTATTGTAAAGCAAGTTTCTGCCTTGCCCGTTCCATCAAAAGTAATTTTAATTCCCCGGCTCCAATTATTCTTATGCTCCAAGTTTATATTTAATTGATTTAATTTATTCCTGCTCATATATTTCCCCATTCTGCAAAATGTGTAAAACTGAAATACCGGATTTTTTTAAGCTCTTTTGCAATTAAATGATAGCGGTGACATTTGAGGGGGTCCTTTTCAGAGCAAATGACAGCAATAGTATAATTCTTTTTTATGCCCTGGATAACTCTGCTGATGCCCTCCCGGAATATGGACTTTACTTATTCGTTATCACATGTTGTTTTCCCAACACAACTTACTCCGACTAAATAAATCTTTATCATGGTAATTATTAAATGAACTTTAAAACTTAATTGGAAATATATTGATTGTACAATGAAATATTTTTATTATTAATACCAGTGTATTTTATTTTAGTAATTGACTGAATCTTAGTTATTATATTATCAAAGGCCCTATTATGTATTTGTATATTTACATATTTAAAAAACCTGATATAATTAAACTATAAGTCAATTGCTCCTGTATATATTCTATGCTTTCTCTTGCTGCTGGCAATGTCCGTCCTGGCTAATTGTAATAAATCCCTGTTTGCAGCTGCTTCCTTTGATTGCATAATGGATACAATCAAAATTACTGCACTTGCTAACTATGGTGAATTCTTCTTCAGTTACTTCCAACCCGCCTTGCTCACCGCAGTTAGGGCAATATTCATCAGCCTTGTCAAACTCTACCCAGCCTATCCAATACTGAGCCTTACAATTACTGCAGGCGACTTTTTGAAATAAAATCATAGATATTATGGTTTGAAAGCTCACTGTTTATGCTCTTTTTATTAAATTGTTTTGCATATTTACTGTAGGGAATGCTTCTGGCATCTACCACACAGTCAATATCAAATGTTTTTAATAATTCAAGAAATTTCTCAAACGGTAAGTTTGAATGTCCAATTGTATAACAGGTATTTTTAAGCATTATTGATTATAGCACATATGCCCTGCCAACTGTTTGTCATATAAAATTTTTTAAATGCTCCAAATCAAATAAATATATTTTATATAAAATAATTATGCTAACCTTTAAAGTAGAAGTACCAAAATGTGGTTTTTATATTCTTATCTAAAAATATTATAAGGACAGGATATGCAGGTATGCATTCACCGCGGCGCCAAAGAAATAGGAGGAAGTTGCGTTGAGGTCACTTCCGCCGGTAAAAGACTTATCGTCGACCTTGGTTTGCCGCTGGATGCAAAAGAAAATGACAGGAAGTACCTGCCTGACATTCCAGGCTTTGACGGCAGCGATCCTTCTCTTTTAGCTGTAATAATCTCGCATCCCCACCTGGATCATTTTGGACTGCTTTCCCATATCAGCAGTAAAATACCGGTGATAACAGGTATCCATGCCCGAAGAATACTGGAAAGTGTTTCCCCTTTTTTGCACGGTAACTGGCCGGTTCCTGCTGCCGGTTTGGATTTGGAAAATAAAATACCTCTTAAAATTGGACCATTTAAAATCACTCCTTTTTTAATTAACCATTCCGGGTTTGATGCATATTCCCTACTTGTTGAAGCTGAAGGAAAACGCTTATTTTATAGCGGTGATTTCCGGATACATGGACGGAAGGCCGTATTGACAGAAGCTTTGATTGCCAGTCCGCCGGAAAGCATTGATGTACTGATGATGGAGGGGTCTACAATTGGCAGATTAGATAACCATGGAACATTCCCAAGCGAGGCTGAAATTGAGGAGAGGCTTGTTGGTATTTTTAAAGACGCCAAGGGTCTTACTTTGGTACATGCATCTTCACAAAACATTGACCGCATTGTTTCTATTTTCAGGGCCTGCAAGAGGACCGGCAAAACTTTGGTTGTTGACCTTTACGCTGCAGTAGTTCTTGAGGCTACCGGGAGCGGGCATATCCCGCAGGCATGTTGGCCCCGGGTAGCTCTTTACATTCCACAGTCACAGCGGGTCCAGATAAAAAACAATAAATGGTTTGACCTCTTAAAAAAACATTCTAAAAACCGGATATTTATGGAAAATCTACAGGAGCTGTCATCGAAATACGTCCTGCTTTTTCGCCCGCTGCACATGCGGGATCTTGAAAGAGCCGGTTTGCTTAGCGATGCCGGATATATTTATTCTCAATGGGAAGGTTATTGGGAACAGGACTCTAACTTTTTTTTGCGGGAGTGGATAAATAACCATAAAATCACAAAGGTTAGTGTACATACATCCGGCCATGCAGGTGTTGATGATTTAAAGCGGTTCGCAGAAGCATTAAATCCCTCAAAAATAGTTCCGATTCATACTTTCACGCCGGAAAAATTTGAGGGATTATTTAAAAACGTTTATTTACATAAAGATGGCGAATATTGGGAGGTTTAGAATGAATGCTTTTATTGATGAATGCAAAGACACTATCTTATTTGTGGAAGGATTATTAAAATTAGATGGGAATAAAGAGTGGGTTTTGCGTTACACAGATTATGCAAAAATGATTAATAATCATATGGAAATAATTCAAAACCTGAAAAAAAATAGATCCCATGAGTGGGCTCCTCTGTACTTGTATATGACTGTATCAGAAGCTAAAGGCCAAATGAAATTCAGTTTGCGATACTTAGGCCAGGATGTCGCAAAGCTTAAAGTCACTCCCGGCAAAATCACCATTTCAACAAAAGGGTTTGATGAAACTAATGGAAAGTTTTTCGAATGCCCTAAATGCACTCTTAAATTAGACAATGTTGAATGGACATCAAAAGAAGCTGCTAATTTCAGGCGTCATTTTTCTAATAATCTCAAAAGAATTGTGGGGCAGGAAAAAGGAATGAAGAGCATAGAATTGAAAGTATGTTTTTAACAGAATTTACAAAAAAGATAGGTATAAATAAAATTATCTGCAATATCCAGCCTGTCAAAATCTCAGGTATTGCCCGGTTCCAGATGCCCACACCTTTATATGGCAGCAATATAAAAAATATAAAATATGCTGGTTATGGAGGCGGAGGCATTGATATTTTATCCCGTATTGGAAAAAGCAACACCATAAAGCTTTGTATTATGGAATTAAAAGATGAAAATACCGTTAAAGAACCGCCGGCAAAAGTAATCCATCAGGCTCTGGCTTATGCAACATTTATACGTGAGCTATTAAGAAGTGACTGGGGACAGCAGTGGTGGAAAATATTTGGCTTTGGCGGCAAACTTCCCCAAAGTTTAGAATTGTATGTTACCTGTGTAATGCCCTCCAGAGAAAATCCAGCGGACAACGATAGGTCTTTTGCCGATGTAATAGTTAAAACCAATGGACAAGACAGCTTTCACCTAAATTATATATATTTCCAGGAGAAGGATAATAAGCTTATGGGTATTGAGACTTCATTAAAGCAGTGTATTGTAAAAGATCTGCCACTTACATTTTAACCTGCTATTTTTGGTATTAAATCTATTTTTAATTCAGCATCCAGGCCCTCTGCTATTTCAAAAAGCTTTTTTAGTGAAGGATTATATTTATTATTTACATATTTATGTTTTTAAATATATATGTTAATATAATTTAACCAAGATAAAAACTTTTTTGAGAATAATAAAAATTATAAATTTAATATTGCATATATAGCATATAAGCTATAATATTATATGAACTGGAAAATAAAATTTTATATCAAACCAAATAGTGATACCCCTGTTTTGGAATATATTTTATCCTTACCTCCAAAACAAAGGGCGAAGATATTAAATGATATTGATGTTTTAGAAAAACATGGAATAAATTTAATCTATCCAAGTGTCTTAAAGCTTAAGGGTTCACGATACAAGGGTTTATGGGAAATGCGGATAAAGTTTAGTAGTAATATTTCAAGAGTAATATATTTTTTATTCAGGGAGAATAGTTTTGTATTGCTGCATGCATATTTTTTCTAAAAAAAGTTACAGTACTCCAAAAAAAGAACTGGAGATTGCCAGAGACAGGATGAATGAATACTTAAAAAGAGAGGTTTAATATTATGGACTGGAAAGAAGCAAGGGAAATAATAAAAAAAGACCCTGAAGTTTTAAAAGAGATAGAGAGGCTTGAGCCTTTTTATCAAATAATAGACCAGGTTTTATCCCTGCGAAAAGAAAGAAACCTTACCCAAAAAGAGCTTGCTGGGTTAATAAATACAACTCAATCCTGTATTGCAAGACTTGAAAGTGGAAATTACAATCCATCACTACGGTTTTTACAAAAAATTGCAGATGCCTGCAATAAAAAGGTGGAAATAAGGTTTATCCCAAAAGCCTGCTAATTAAAATAGGATTTTTAAACTAAAAACTCAATTCAGGTATAAAAATAATCTTATCTGAGCTTGCGATCCTGGTTCTAACTTTGCGTAAAGTGGCCAGCCACTTATCAAATGTTTTTAATAATTCAAGAAATTTCCCAAATGGTAAGTTTGAATGTCCAATTTATATAACAGGTATTTTTAAGTATGATTGATTATAATACATAGGATCTGCCAACTGTTTGTCATATAAGAGATCTATGAACCTAATATACTTCTGAGTGTTTTCCTATGTCTATCAAAATTATCTTGTCCTCATCAATAATAAAATCGATGCTAAGCTTGTATGAAATATTAATTGATACAGAATAAAGCCCGGATAACCTTCCCTCCAGTTTATGTAATCTGAGAGAAGGATGAGAAGGATTTATTTCAAGGAGTTTTAATGTTTTTCTATATTGGGGAAGGATATCTGGATGTCTTCTGGCAAATTTTACAGCTCTTTTAATATAACTTTCCGTATAAATTAACTTAGCCATTTGTTATTCTTTTTATATGATCTTCTACTGATTCTTCAACAAAATTACCAGATTTAAGATCTTTTTTTGATTCTTCCAGTGCTGATTCCAGTTCGCATTCCCTCAAATAATTATATGTTTCTATAGGAAGAACAATATATTTCATTTTACCTCTCACTGTTATCGCAGATTCAGTATCACCTGAAGCGGCAGTATCAAATGCAGAGACTCCCCTGATCTTAAGTTCATTTGCTGTAATTATTTTTACCATTATAATAGCTCCTTTTATAATACTAAAAATAGTACTATTATAAGTGCGGCTTGTCAACGCTCTATTGATAGATTCCATCTAAATTATATATATTTCCAGGAGAAGGATAATAAACTTGTGGATATTTAGACCTCATTAAAACAGTGTATTGTAAAAGACCTGACACTTACATTTTAACCTGCTGTTTTTGGTATTAAATCTATTTTTAATTCAGCATCCAGGCCCTCTGCTATTTCAAAAAGCTTTTTTAATGAAGGGTTGGAATTTCCATTTTCAAGACGCGCAATATTGGCCCGCTTGTCATTTATTCTTTTTGCAAAGTCAGACTGAGTTAACTTTTTTTCTTTTTTTAATTCTATGATTTTACCGATCAATTGATATTTTGGTTCCAATTTCTGCAATTCATCTTTCAGCAATGGATCCTCGTCCAGTAAAATTTTTTACTGGAGATTGCCTGAGGCTGGATAAATGAAAAGATTTTTAGAGATGTTTGCCCATTGACCCATAATGGGTTATGTGCTATTCTTATATAAAATTCACAATTAAGGGGTGCTTGCAATGCAGGATAATCAAAACAATATTATTAATGTCAATGATGAATTCCAGGAAATAGATACAAGATCAATTGATAGCCGAAGCAGGCTGACTATCGGCGAACTTGCTTTGGGCTTTAATAGAGTTAAGGTATATAAAAACAGGCAGGGAGAAATACTTCTAAAACCCATTGTTGAAATCCCCGCATCAGAGCTCTGGCTGTTTAAGAATAAAGAAGCCTTTGAAAATATTCAAGAAGGAATAAAAGATTTGTCTGAAGGAAAAATATCAAAACTTGATACCGATAAACTATAGGAGAGAAATTTGTCTGGAATATTTCTTACAGACCAGGCAAGAAAGCAATTAGAAAATCTTAAAGCTGACAAAGGCCTTTCTAAAAGATACAATGCAGTTAATAAGACTATAAAATTTTTATCATCAGATCCAAGACATAATAGCCTTAAAACACACGAGTTTACCAGCTTGAGAGGACCTTCGGGCGAAAAAATATTTGAGGCTTATGCTGAACAGAATACTCCGGCTGCATATAGGGTATTCTGGTGTTATGGGCCGGACAGGAATCGGGTTACTATAATAGCAATCACGCCCCACCCGTAAATAATTAACCGTTCCAAAAAAAATTATATTCAATTTTCCATTTGCTCCAATTCGTCAACCCTCTTAGTGAGAATCCTTCCTTGTTCCAATTGTTCAATAGTTTGATGTAAATCAGCAAAGTATTTTACTTTCTTATAATTTTTAACCTCAAATGGCAGTCCGCCCTGTAATATCGATTGGTGCAAAAATATATTAATAGCTTCTGTAGTAGACAGGCCAAGTTCACCAAACAGGTTTTCAACTTTTTCTTTAAGTTCGGGCTCAATACGCATATTTATACTGGCTGATTTAGCCATGTTTTTTTAACTCCTTTCGATTCTTGCTGCAAAACTGAAATACCGGATTTTTTTAAGCTCTCTTGCAATTAAATGATAGCGGTGGCATTTGAGCGGGTCTTTTTCAGAGCACATTACAGCAATAGTATATCTGGCTTTAGCCGATTTATAATTTTAACCTTTCTAAGATACTTAGCCAGATATCTTTAATGCCCAACTTGTCTACCCAGCTTTCAATGTATTTTCTATCAATTATATCACCGGATATCTTGAGCATACCGGTTATATCTCTGAGATGCTTTTCAGATTCTCCTTCTTTGTAATATCGCATCTTCATAATTATCACATCTTCAGGAGAAGCAAAGTTAGCCAGTGTATCTTCAATTGGAGAGATTCTATTTATTCTTTCAAATCTACTGTTGTTGAAAGGATCTTTTTTACAAATCATGACATCTATCTTTAATCCGGAGGATGGATGAATGATGTTAAATTGATTGTTATGCTTAATCGCATTACGAATAGCTCCTTCACTTATATAAAATTCATCACTGGGAAATAATTTTAACAAGTCCGGGATATGTTGTTCTTTGACTTCTGCAACAACGTCTATATCATTAGTAAATCTTGGTTCGCCATAAAACATAGATGCAATAGAACCCGTCACAAAATAGTTGATACCAACGGATTCAAAAGCACTGATTAAATGTCTAAGTAAATCGAATTGCTCCATGGGATAATCTCTTTACTACTTCCTGATGAATCTTCTTTTCATCCCAGTCAGAATACCGGCCGCGCAGATAGCTTGTTAATTGCTTGCTGGCTGTGCTCCACATACCAAATGCCATCGCTAGTCTTTGCTGGGGGGATTTTGTTTTTAATACTTCAATCATCTGGTCATCTAAAACCTCAATATTTCTGATATCGATGTCCATTGCATGTCTCCATTAAAATCTTAAATGATTTCTATTTCTTTATCTGGCTGCTTTAAATAAACTATGACTCTGGTTTACTCATTCCAGAGACAAGTCCTCGGGTCACGCCATTATTATAATTATACCATTTTTTATATAGTTTTCTTTTATTTTCTTCATTTTGCCATTACCTCACAAAAATATTTTTTCTCGAGTAAGCATAGGCGTTTCCGCCCATGCT
>JBBQDW010000086.1:0-8634 GCA_038320085.1 Candidatus Humimicrobiales bacterium | reverse complement strand
CTAAATGCATTATTGATTTGTGCTTGATTTTTTTTCCTACCCTATAGTTGTGTACTATATGAATATATCTATATTTTCCCAGAGGTTTTATTAATAGAAACATGGTTATTATTTAAACCATTATATGGGGGATAAAAGAGTTAGGATTTTTAATGTCTGTATTATGGTAATGAATTGTTACTTTATTTGTGCCTTTTCGATAAGTCCTGAATCTGTCGTGTACGGTATCGAGTACCCAACCATCTTTTAGTAAAGCCTTTATAAACCCGTCTTTGTCAATAGATTTAATTTGCTCCCAAATATTTTTATTCATGCAGGAATTAAAGAACTACAATTAAAATTTATGGGTACGTCAATATTTTCTATAATAGGTGCTACTGCACTGGAAACTTTAAAAGTGGAACAAATCGGAAGAGGGTCTCCATGCTTTAATGCTGAATTAATATAAGATATAAAAGCATTTGCAAAGTTTTTCTTTACTTCTTCTTTAGTGTCACCTTCTACGGCGAGCCCCTTTAATGCTGGACAATAAGCAATATAACCAATGCTATCCTTTTCTATGACTATGCCAACTTTGAATCTAATAACAAGTGGAGTTGTTTTACTAACTGAAGCTGACATTTTATACTCCTTCTCTTCCTTTTTTTATTTAAGAAAACTTATCCTGCTACTTTAACTAATGTAATGGTGTCAATATATTATATAATCGGCAAGACAAATTATATACTTAAATTTTTATTATGAACACTGCTGTTTGTTACTATCCTTGCAGCTAGGGCTTCCACTGTTACAGCTATACTCTGGAAGCCTGGAGGAGCATTATAAAATAAATTGCCGTAGAACCTCTGCCTCAAATTGGCAAGTTATTGTTTTTTGATATTTTCAAGCTTTTTGATTTAAATATAGTGATTTTATTTATAACTGGCTACTAATTTTGTGTCAACATAGGCTTTAATACCATTTTGCTGAGTCCTTGTTGTACCTATTTCAATAAATTTCATAAGTTTGTTGCTATCTTTTTTTGAATGTATACAAAGTATAGGAGTTTGTATGCATTGAGTTCAATAAGATGTTTTAAAATATTTACTTCTTCATATTTACTGCAAACTCTTTTATGTTGTCTTCAAAGATATTGGAGACGCTTTTATCGATTTTTGCTATCTTTTTAATTAGGGCCCTCATTGCAAAATTCATTTTTTCAAAATTATATTCGAAACCAAAATACCCTTTTGCGGTAGCAACATTTAAAAGCTCTGTCACAAAATTATCACTTATTTCTTTTTCCCATTGATCGGCAGCAGCTCCGCATATAAAAAGACCTATCTTCTTTTTTAATAATTCCGGGAGGTTATCTTTACAAAATTTTTTAACTTTTGCATTTATTTTCCCGGCTGTTATGGGCCCTCCGATAATTACAGTACCATACTCTCTTAAATCAATTTTAATTTTGCTTCCAAGATCAATAACAGATACCGATGAATCATTGTCTTTTAGGTCCGTTGAGAGTATATTGGCGCATTTTTGTGTGCACCCATATTGCGTAGCATATGCTACCAGGATATTCATTTTTATAATTCTCCTTTAAATTTATACCCCAAATCTTATTTATAAAAAAAATTATGTGTTATACATTTCATGGATTAATTATATAGGTGACTCCTGGAATATGATAGCCTAAAGGTGGGATATATTTATTAAAGAGATTTCATGGCCGGGATTTTTTTATTTTCGAGTATTTTATTTTATCCGCGATGGACGAGACTCTTATGTTTTAAAGATTTTTTGAACTATTTTGCTATTTTGCTATTGGAAGCATCTAATATTCCGTGATGAGTAGTTAGTAATTAATTAAGCCTCTGCTATTTTATTATTTGCAGCAGCTATTTATAAATGCCATATTATTAGTCCGATAGAAATGCCCCATATTAGTATGATAGCAACATACTTTCCCACCTGAAAGTAAAAAGGTACTGCTTCCTGATGTTTTGTTCTTATATCCGGTAGGCAGTACCTTTTTATATTTTTTTATTCTGTAGATCTTTTTTTACATACTAAAATTTCTTTTATATGCTCAAATTCACGTAAAATTCACGTAATTTGTTAATATAGGTTTTAATAAGATCGTCTCGTCTCTTATCGCCCAATCTAAAACAATTACAAAGTCTGAAGTTTTATTGCCAGCCGACTTTACCGGGCATAACAATGGAAATCCATGTATTTCCGGCATTTAAGGCAACTTCGTTTCCGCCGCTGTCAATAAACCTGAAAGAATCTGCAAGTCCGCCTCTTTCCCATGTTCCTTCAACAGCATTCCCATCAATAAAATAAAATGCCTGGCCTGAACCTGTGGTCCTTACGGCCATATGTTTATACTTGTCGATGGGTCCCTCAATATCAGTTATTAAAACAACTACGTTTTTAACGGATATGATTCCGCCGGTTTCATGGTCAACATGGGCCTTTCCGCCTTGATATCTTAAGTAGCTGTTTGATGCCTTATCGTACTTGAAATTTACATTAAAGCCTTTTGGCGAGTAAGAAGGTGTCCCAAAATCAATAAACACATTATTTACATTGCCTCGGCTGCCTTCATCTGCATCACCCTTATAGTTATAAGGGATCCCGTTGCCCTCCATTGGATATCCTACGGCCTGGGCTTTTTCCTTTATCTTTACAGTAGAGGTAAACGCCGTATGCTCTGAGGCCTTTGCTCTTGACTTATCCCTCCAATAAGGCATTAAACCAACAATATTACTCAGTCCTGACCCATCGGACATCGCACTCATAGTGTACATGCCAAGACTTTCGATATATGCATAGCACTGGGGATATGTCCCGAAGAATCCATAAATCGGGTCAAAGGATTTTGCAATATCTGCATAATACATCCTGGAACTTCTGACCGGCCCGACAATTCCTGCGTCCTTTGAAGCATACACTGCAACAAAGCGAGTTATGCCGTATTCGTCTACTAATTCAAATACTACATCCGCAAGATAAAGGCCTGACTGCGGCCTTGCAGGAAAACTGTTTTCAACCATTATCGCAATGGGCCTTCCGCCGCCCAGCCCTGCCTTCTGTTTAATAATGTCTTTTACGCCTCCGGGTATAATTACAAGAGCAGAACTTAGCATTAAAACTACAACAAGCACTGCAATTATAATTATCAATGTTGATTTTTTCATTTTCCTTCCTTCCATATCCTATGTAGCATGTCATTATAAAAAATAATTTTGTGTGGCCCGAAGGTCTCTGTCTGCAACCTTTTAAAAACCTTCCTGCAACTGCGGCAAGTTATTATTATAAATAAATATCGGCAAATTAGTAAATAAATTTTAGTTAAATTTTAAAAAAATTAAAAAATTAGTGCTATCGTGTTCCTGACGACCTGAATTTACAAATACCGGACACCCGGAAATTTTAAATGTAGAAATGCGTACACCATACCACGTTACTATCGACATAGACAGGCGGACCATGCCGCGTTGCTGTCGGCTCATGCAGGTAAAATAGCAAAAACTGCAACTACACTAATAATTATTTTGCAAATTTTTTTGTAATATTATTTAATTAGTGTTCGCTGAATAATTCAATAATTTCTGGAAATTTTAATAAAATTTAAAAGGAGCAGTCAATGGAAGACGTATTTTTAAGGTTTAAAAAAGAAGATCTTTTTGATTATGCGCTTAGTTACATGGAAAAGCTTGGAGTTCCCCAAAAGGATGCAAAAATAGTTGCAGATGTACTTATAGAAGCTGACATCCGGGGAGTCGATTCCCATGGAATAATAAGGCTTTACAGCTATTACGGAAACAGGCTTGAAAAAAAATACATGGACCCGCTTACACCATATAAGATAATATCAGAGACAGATACAACATTGCTCTATGATGGCGGAAATGGTCTTGGGCATGTGGTCTCACATGATGCCATGACAAAATGCCTTCAAAAGGCCCAAAAATCCAATATAGCTATTGCTGCTGTAAGAAACAGCAACCATTACGGGATAGCCGGTTATTATGCAATGATGGCGCTAGAAAAAGACATGATAGGTATCAGCCTTACAAATTCACAGCCTCTTGTGGCCCCCACTTATGGCAGAACGGCGGTCCTTGGCACAAACCCGATTGCCATTGCAGTTCCTTCTTATAATGAGTATCCATTTGTACTTGATATGGCGACAAGCGTAGTCCCTATTGGAAGGATAAAGGTTTATGAACAGAAGGGCCAAAAAATTCCTTACGGCTGGGGAATTGATGATGATGGAAATGTCACCGAGGACCCTAAAAAGGTACAGAGCGGCGGCCCTGGCGCACTTATGCCGCTTGGAGGCATAGATATCATGAAGGGTTACAAGGGATACGGCCTTGCCGCAATGGTAGAGATACTGTGTTCTGCACTTTCGGGCGCATCATATTTTACCGGAGTAGGATTCCCCAATGAACCAAAAGCCTGTGATGTCAGCCACTTTTTTATGGCTATAAACATCAATGCATTCAGGCCTTTGATAGACTTTAAAAAGCAAATCGATGAAATGATAAAACTTCTTAAAAATTCCCCTAAGGCTGCAGGCCAGGACAAAATCTATATTGCGGGTGAAAAAGAATTTGATAATGCAAAATATAACAAACTGCATGGCGTACCGGTACTTAAAAATGTTGTGGAAGAACTGGTTTCAAACGGTAAAAGACTCGGTATTCCTTTCGTATTAAAGTCAATAGATGAAAAATAAATTACCGGTCCGGCATAGCATAAAATTTTTATTAACGACGATTATTACAGTTGCCTAACTTCAGTCATGCTTTTAAAGAATCTGCCTGTAAAAGTATATTCTTTTTAGAACTTTTGCCTTATTTATATAATTGTTTATTTATGTATTTACATAATTAAAAAAAATAATTATAATAATGGCAAATGAAAACTATTAACGCCAGTATCTTTAAATATAGTATTTTGCCAAAAGTTATTGTTCACGTATTGTTTTTTCTAATACTTACTGCGGCCCTTCTTGTTTTGCCGGTTTTTTTTGATATTGAAGCAGCACAAGCCTTTTCTTACTGTCCCTTCATCTCCCCTTTAGACGGGGAATTTATAGTCAGCTTCAGGCAGGAATATTTTGATGAAGGTGAGCTGGTTACAAGAAAACATACAGGGATTGATATAGCCGGAAGACCCGGTGACAAGGTCAGGGCCTCTGGAAACGGGAGCGTGGCCTATACAGGGTTTTCAAATATTGGCGGAAGGACAATAGTCATAAAACATAATGACAAAATAAGGTCTACTTACTTAAATATACTTGACTGCTGCGTAGCCAGAGGCGAGAGAGTATCCCAGGGCGATGTTATTGCAACCATAGGCGCCAGTGATGATCCATCATCTAAAGAACCGCATCTTCACTTTGGAGTAATATACATGGATAGTTATTTGGACCCGCAAGAGCTCTTGGATATTGACTACTCGAGTCTTTCAAGATTCATTTCCCTTGAATATATAAACCCCGATATCAGCCTAGAAATAAACCAAAAATAAATTATAAAATATGGGAATCAAATTAACTCAGGTAACCACTATATACAGTGGTTTGTCTAAATTATTCTCCTGCAATGATATCGTATTTAGTATGAACTTAAGTAAGGTGTATACCCAAATTATAAAATATGAAAATAGTTTTCAAGGCTGCTTATTTCTTCTAAAATCTTCTGGTTTATATCCTCTTTTTTGACACCGAATACTATTACATTAAGTGTAAGTTTTATTTTTTCAAATGTTTTCCTTAAGATACCATCAATCTTGGGGCTCTGTTCCATATCCAAAATACTTAATTGAAGGTAATCTTCACCATTTGTCGTAAAAATAAATTTAATATGTCCGAGCTGGCTGCAGCCTTTATCTTTTAGGAAAGTGACAAGGTTGTTGGCAACCTCCATGATTTTGCCGACAAAATCATCCTTGGAGATTGCTTTTGGAAAACTGAGAATAATATTCTTAGTTAAAATTACTGAGTTATCTTCAGACATATAATAGGAATCAATTGGTAAATGATAAAAATATTAAAGTTCTTATCTATAAGTATTTTATAATTTTTATATCACAGGATTTTTATTCTATCACAATACATTATGAAGTCAAAATATTTAATTAATAACATATATTTCAGTAAAATATTAAGGCTGAAATATTTAATTTTTTTGCCCAAAAAATACCTGAATTTTAGAAAATAATAAATAATATATCATAAAGAAACCTATAATTATGTCAATGTTGGCGCTAAGCCAATGCTGCTGCAGCGGCACCCTTTAAAATGGCCTCCTCTACTGCATGGAGCTCATGGTATAAATCGCCCTGGTCAAGATAAGTTGAATTATCAGTGCCCGTCCCGGTTCGGTGTTTGGATAAAATACCCTCAAGGTAATACTCAACTCTTGTCTTAAAATTTTTCATCTTATAGAAACTGCTTCCATCGGCAATAATGCATATGGGGGTACATGGATTATACCCCGTATCTTCTTTAATCGCCGAAGCTGCAAGAACAATAGATGACAGTACTGCAGCTCTTTCAACCAGGCTGTCAAAAAGAAAATAAAGGGAGACTTTATCTACTTCACTCATACCGGGAACCAAACCTGCCAGTTTTTCATTTTCAGGTGGGAAATAAAGATAATCATCCAAATCCCAGGAGTTAAGGCTTTCAAGCTTAGTCAAATCTCCGGTAAATTTTTCTGAAAATAATCCATCTGATGACGCACGTTCCAGGACCGTATGCGCAAGGCCGCCAAGATAAGCGCCGGAAAACATCTTTTCAAATGTTGAAAGGGCTGGATTTAACGTCTTGCCGTCAAAAACCTCGTCAAGTTCTCCGAGAGGTCCTTTTAAATACTGGCCCGCTTCAATATTTATTAACTGTAGCCCTCCCTGTGGCAAATCTGTTGCCATCCTGCTTTTTATATTTGAGTTTTTCTCAATATAGCAGGCATTCATTCCTGTCCCCAAAACAAAGCCCACATAACCGGCAAACTCTCTTTCCTGGAAAGAAGAAATCCCTGAAAGCAGTGATGCTACGGTATCATTTAACAGAACTATTGATTTAATATTCTTAAAACCCCTGCCCCTTATTACTCTCATAAGGTTTTCACCAATAAACTGTCCTTCTATTTCTTTAGCTTTTATCTCTTTTGTAAATCTTATAAGCCTGCCATCCCTATTAGGGAAAATTTCGATTGGGTAAGAAAAAACAAAGCCGATTTTATCACTTTCATGAAGAATATCACTGATGCTGTCTACGATTGTGTTGAAAAATACTTCTTTTGAAACCTCATTTTTAAGCCCCGGCATCAAGGCTTGCCTGTACTTTGCAAAAGCCGGTTTGTTGCCGGCATTAAAATAGAAAACAGCGGATCTTAAGTTGGTGCCCCCAGCATCCAGTACAATAACCGGTTTACCTTTCGGAATTTTTTTCCTGTACTCAATAAAAGTGGGGAGCATTTTAAGGGAACTTTCCCTGCCCTCAAGGCCGTCAGTCATTTCTTTGATAAAAAGCTTTACGTGGGCACTTATATCTATACAGGCATAATGCATGCCGTATTTTTCGAGAAAACCGGAAACCCGCTTTTTGGCCCGTTGTATTTCGGATGTTTTAAGAGTTTTCAATTTTATGCTGCCAGGTTCTGTTATGTTATGTTATATTTTATCTTCATGGAGTATTTTACATGATATGTCTTATTTGACATATCTTACCTGATGTATATTATTTGATGCATCTTATCTGCTGCGCCTTATTTGATGTATCTTTTAAGCATGGTATTAAACCTTTCTGACTCTTCCGGCAAAATCGAATATGTATGTTCCGGTCCGGGAAACTTTGAGCCCTTCACATCTGCGACATATTCCTTCATTGCATTTATCATTATCTCTGCAACATTTGCATACTTTTTTACAAATTTTGGAGTAAACGCCTGGAAATAACCCAGGATATCGCCGCATATCATTACCTGACCGTCAAGATCAACACCGGCGCCTATCCCAAGAACCGGAATTTTTACAATCTTTGTAATGGCCGCTGCAAGTTCCGGAGGGATTGCTTCCACAAGCAATAGCCTTGCGCCGGCTTTTTCAACCGCAATGGAGTCAGCAATTACTGCTTCTGCAGATTCTGTGGTCCTTCCCTGTGCCTTAAAACCTCCCAGCGCAGCAGATGACTGAGGTGTGAGCCCGATATGGCCGATAACAACTATGCCAGCGTCGCTTATTGCTCGTATCCTTGTTGCGACCCTTTCGCCGCCTTCCAATTTTATTGCATCAACATTTGCTTCTTTGACAAAACGTACCGCATTGGCAACAGCATCAGAATCATTTGTATGATAACTGCCAAAAGGCATATCTCCAACAACAAATACATCGGGGGCCCCTCTCCTTACAGCCTTGCTGTGAATTATGCATTCATCCATTGTTACGGAAACCGTGCCGTTATAGCCGTACACTACCATTCCAAGCGAATCCCCGACAAGTATCATGTCCATCCCTGAAGCTTGCGCAAATGAAGCTATCGGATAATCGTAAGCTGTTATCCAGGTTATTTTTTTACTTTCTTTTTTCATTTCATAAAAGTCACTGATTGTCAGCTTTTTTGCCGCCATT
>JBBQDW010000085.1:0-8686 GCA_038320085.1 Candidatus Humimicrobiales bacterium | reverse complement strand
GGTGAAAAACTTAAAAAAGTGCTTGGCTTTGTACCGGATGTTTCTATTGAAGAGAGTGTTCTTGATATGTATGGGTATCTTGAAAAAGGCCTGTATGCTGACATAGATAATCCTTATTATTACAATATGCCCTGGATGACATTGCTGCTTAATATGGAAAACAGGCTGAATAGAATTGGAAAAGTCTTCTAATCAAAAGATCTATACGGATATACTGGTAATAGGCGGCGGTGTGATGGGCACCGCCTCTGCATATTATCTTTCCAGGCGCGGTTTTAAAGTCACTGTTGTTGAAAAGTCTTCTATTGCAACCGGTGCCTCAGGAGCATGCGACGGTTTTTTGTTTCTCCAGTCAAAAAGGGACCCTGACATCATTTCTCTTACAAAAAAGAGCCTCAAATATTTTTCAAATCTGTCGGATGAACTCTCGTATGATATAGAATACGACCGGTGCGGCGGCCTTGTTATTTTTTCAGGGCTTTACAACGGCCAGGAGGTCACGGCATTTCATGCAAGCCAGAAAAAAGCCGGCATAAATACCCGGGTGCTGGATAAAAACAGCCTCTCAGGGATTGAGCCTTTCATTTCAAAAAAAATAACCTTTGCGACATTTTGCGAAGAAGAGGGTCAGGTAAATCCGATTGCTTTAAATTATGGATTTTACCTGGCTGCCAAAAAAAACGGCGTGAAATTTTTAACAAGTGAGGCCGCAGAGTCGTTTACCATAAAAGAATTTAAAAGCAGCGATGCAGGCTTACGATACGGGTCTTATAAAACCGGTAATAAAAGTGATACCGTAAGTAATGAGGGTTACGATACTGTAAGTAATGAGGATAATGTCACTGTAAGTAATGAGGATAATGCCACTGTAAGTAATGAGGATAATGCCACTGTGAGTAAAGAGGGCAATGATACCGTAAGTAATGAGGATAATGTCACTGTGAATAAAGAGGGTTATGATACCGTGAGTAAAGAGGATAATGATACTGTAAGTAATGAGGATTACGACACTGTAAATAATGAGGGTAATGACACTGTCATTAATAAGGACAGTGATACTGGCAGTCCGCCGCCTGAACAAAGGGAGCGGGGTGTTGTCCTGCCAAAAAGCAATGTTACAAGAGAGGTAAGCATAACCGTTACATCCTCAGGCGCCGAAATCATTGCCGGGCAGGTTTTAATCTGTGCCGGCGCGTGGTCAGGAGAAGTTGGAAAATTACTGGGCATCGATATCCCTGTAAGGCCCCGCCGTGGAAACCTCATTGTAACCGAGGTGATCCCGGCAGCAATAATGCACGCAATCCTTGATTATGATTATATATGCTGCAAGTTTGATGAGAACCGGGAAACCGGATTTACGGTTGAACAGACAAGATCCGGCAATCTTTTGATTGGAAGCGTAAGGGAATTTAAAGATTTCGAAGACGGTTTTGATAATAATAAGATATCGCGTATATTAAAAAGAGCCGTTGAAATTTTACCGCTGCTTTCCGAAACAAGCATTATTAGGATTTTCAGCGGTTTTCGCCCTTTCAGCGAAGATTTTAAACCACTTATCGGGCCCATCCCAGGTTTTTCAAATCTTTGGATAGCATCGGGCCATGAAGGTGACGGCATAGCGCTGTCCTGCGCAACCGGCAAACTTATCAGCGCAATGATTGAGTCAGATGACCATTTAAGCGAATTTGACGGAATAAATATAAACAGGTTTTTGCCCTCAAGGTTTAAAATTTAAGGATAATCATTTGCATATTTTTTAGCAGTTTTTGTACATTTTTCAGATTAATCATAGTCTGGTATTAATAAAGCTAAGTTTTTATTTAATTTATAACTTCAATATAGTTAAGTTTTTTTAATTTATTGCTTCATATTATTGCAGCAGCCATTTATATGCGGGTATCACATGAATAATCTTATCATCTATTTTTATTTCATCTTCCTGTTCGTAGGTAATAATTTTTGAATTGCTCAGCTTAAGTTCTTTCATTGCATATACCAGGCTCTTTATTTCTCTTTCCCTTGTTTTTAAATCAGACAAATCCCAGCAAACCTGGATAAGTTCTGTAATTTTCAGGTTTTCTGAAACCACAAAATCAATCTCTGTATTATTTTGTGTTTTATAATAGTAAAACTGTTTTTTACTGTTTTTTAAGGCAAGACAAACCATATTTTCAAGTATTCTTCCTCTATCTTCTGAAAAACTGTATGAAACTGCGTTTAGCATTCCCGTATCAATTGAATAATATTTTTTCATGGATTTTTGTTGTTTCTTTACCGAATATCCAAATTGGGAAATATCAAATATCAGAAAGGCGCTTTTGATATACTCCAAATAAGAATTTGCAAGTTCATATGAAATGTCGTATGCATTTTTAAGGGATTCAATTGAAATAATTTTACTTGAATTGCTTATCATATATAATGCTATTCTTTCCAATATGAGTTTCTGCCTTATATCGTATTTTCTTATTATGTCTTTTTGCAGAATGTCATAGAAGTATGTCCTTGCCAGTTCCATATTTTCGGTGAGCACTATTTCAGGAAAGCCTCCGGTTTGCATAAAATTATCAAATTGTTTAAGGATCTTTTGTTTGTTCAGGATTAGATCTTTATTACCGGTAATTCTTATGTTTTTAAAATTCAGATATTCTTTAAAGTCCAGGGGAAAAATTTTATAAGAAAGATGTCTTCCCGTCAGAAGCGTTGAAAGATCACTTTCCATCAAGCCGGAATTAGAACCTGTTATAAATATTTTGTAACTGCCCAAATCCCTTAATTTTCTGATTGCTTTTTCCCATTGATCTATTTGCTGTATCTCATCAAAAAAAAGATAATCAAGCTGCCGGTTAAAATATTGTTGAAAAACTGAGATTAGTTCTTCTATTATTAATGGCTTCTTATTTTCAATAAAAAAAGGATCCTCAAAATTCATGAAAATATAATTGTTTTTTAGATTTAGTTTTTTTATGACTAATTTCAGGATGGAAGATTTACCGCACCTTCTTGGGCCGATAATATCAGTTATTTCCTTGGTTTTAAAATTGATGTTATCCAGGACTGATCTATCCTTTAAATTACCGCTTCTTGAAAACTCATTCCAAAAATCGATAACCTTAATAATTTTTTCTGTTTCCATTGTTTTGTGCCTGTAAATATTGATTATATTAGATATGTAGTAATGTATAAGTTATCATATTATTCAAAAAAAGTAAACTATACATTACTATAATATACAATAATTTACATCGTTGATACAAAAATTACTATACATATTATTTTCTTTTTATGTTTCCGGTGGTCTTTTTGACAAATTTAAAGGAATAAATATTGATAATGGAAATCTTTAATAAAATCTGCTGTTAACATATACTGATAAACCTGCTACTTATTTTTAAAGCTTTTTTAAATGTTAAATATGAACGGGGGACAGTATTTTCTTTTATTTTGCTACCTGTTTTTATATAATTTTGTAAGTTTGCTTTTTTGCTGTTTATATATATTTATATTTTCGAAAGTAAAAAAAGATTTGTTTTATTAAATATTTTGCTTTTAAAGGAGACGGCTTTGAAAATAGCTCTTATTGGCTCTGACGGGCAGCTTGGAACGGATATTTATAAATATTTTACTAATAAAGGGATGGATATAACCGGTCTTACCATAAGTGATATTGATGTTTGTGATAAGAATTTGTGCAGTGATGTTTTACTGAGAATAAAACCTGAACTTGTAATAAATACAGCAGCATTTCACCAGGTTGATTTATGTGAAGATGAGGTGGGCAAAGCATTTGAAGTAAATGTCGCCGGGCTTAAAAATTTGGCTGAGATCTGCCTGTCTCTTGATGCGGCGCTGATGCATTTCAGTACAGATTTTGTATTTGGCGGGTATGAGAGCGCAACTCCGTTTACTGAAGATGACTGCCCAGCCCCGGTAAGCGTCTATGGCATATCAAAGCTCGCAGGCGAGTACCTGCTCAAATACATGATGAAGAAGTATTACCTGCTGAGGGTTTGCGGACTTTATGGCCACGCAGGAAGCCTGGGTAAAGGATATAATTTTGTAGAGCTCATGATAAGGCTTGCAAGTGAAGGAAAGGACATCAAAGTCGTTGATGACCAGGTTTTAACTCCGACCAGCACAAAAGACATAACCGCCAAACTATACGAGCTTATCCGGACAGGAAAATACGGGCTCTACCACATGACAAATTCCGGAAGCTGCTCATGGTATGAATTTGCCTGCGAGATCTTTAAGCAGTCAGGCTTAAGTCCAAACATCTCCCCGACAACAAGCGACGCTTTTGCCTCCAAAGCAAAAAGGCCGGCATATTCAGTGCTGGATAATAAAAATTTAAGGGCAGCCGGGCTGGCTGACCTGAGGCCATGGAAGGAATCTCTCGCAGACTATATAAAAGAGAGAGAAGAATTGAATAAATAGTTAATTGTCCTATGCTTAATATGAATCAAATTAATGATTTTAATAACAAAACCGATAATATCCCGGATTTATCGGTTATAGTTTTGTGTTACAGATCAGGTGAGGAAGCAAAAGATTTTACTATTAAAATTATTTCAACTTTGGAGGCCAATAAAGTTTTTGATTATGAGATAGTATTGGTCGGAAATTATCATTTAGGCAGTAATGACGTCACTCCGGAAGTTGTAAAAAAATTATCTGCCCAGAATAATAAAATTTTTTACATAGCCGACCCTAAACTACCGGGCGGGATGATGGGCTGGGATTTTAGAAGCGGTCTAAGTAAAGCCAGAGGCAGATACATGCTTGTTATTGATGGAGATGGGCAGATGCCGGAATACGATATTATAAGAGTTTACCAAAAAATAAAAAGTGAAAATCTTGATTTGGTAAAAACCTATCGTTTAAAAAGAGGGGACAGCCATTGGCGGAAAACAATATCCTGGTGCTACAATATTGTAATTAACCTATTGTTTCCCGGCATTGGTTCGAGCGATATTAATTCAAAACCAAAAATAATAAAGCGTGAAAAATATTTATTGTTAAATTTGTCAGAGAACGGCTGGTGCATAGATGCGGAAATGATGCTTCAGGCTAAAAAACTAAATTTTAAGATTGGCGAGATCCCGACAATCTTCCTTGGTTTGCAGGGGAAACGAAGATCATTTGTTAAATTGCAGGCAATTATTGAGTTTATTAAATTCTTAACTCTTTACAGATTTCGCGAATGGTTTAAAAAAGTATGAATATTCTTATTACCGGAGCAACTGGAAAAATCGGAAAAATATTATCAGGAAAATTAGTTGCTGCAGGGCAATTTAAAATTTTTGCAATACTTCTTGATGACGATAAGGTTGAAACAGACGCAGAAATCCAGGTCTGCAGAGGCAATTTATCTGATTTGGCAAGCTTGAGAAATGCTTTAAAAGACATTGGGCCTGTCGATACAGTATTGCATCTGGCAGCTGTAACTCATGCTAAGAATAAAGCAGAATACTATAATTCTAATCTTGAGGGAACAAAAAATTTGTTAAAAGCCAGTGAAGAAATAGGAATTAACAGAATCATTTTTATAAGCTCAAGAGCTGCTTGTGAAGGAGGGGGAGATTATGCAGAATCCAAACTTGCTGCAGAAAACGAAATAAAAAAATCAAAATTAAAATGGTTGATATTATCTTTGGGTGAGGTATACAGCAGAGATGGCAAGGATGAAATCAACCGTCTCAATAAGTTGATTAAAAATCATTATTTTATCCCCGTAATAGGAAAGGGCCAATATAAATTAGCACCGGTTTATATAGAAGATGCTGCAGAAGCGATAATTAATGCTTTAAAGAGTGATAATCCAGGCGATAAAAGCTATGTGATCTGTGGTCCGGAAGAATTAAGTTATAAAGAATTGGTAACTGCAATGATAAATTTTACCGGACTAAAAAGACAGATTGTAAACATCCCATTGATTTTTTTAAAATTTGTTTTTCGCCTGGCATCAGTATTTAAAACCGATATAGTCGCTTACGACCAGCTTGACCGGTTGATAATCGGTAAGCCATCTGATATTTCTGAGGCGAGAAAGGATCTTGGTTTTAATCCCAGAAAAATGTCAGAAGGTTTAAGATTGTTGGAGTTTATTCCATAAATTAAATATAAAAATATTATTTAAATTTAATATTTAGTTTTAGAAAATGATATCCAATTATCTCTATAACGCTTATAACTTCTTCTATGGCTGGATAAATTTTCAACTAATCGCTAGATTATGGTAAAATGTGTCACCACGTTCGTAGTGTACTGTACTAAAAAGCCTCATAATTCTTCTTGGATTTTGAACAATATTAGTAGTTGAAGCTTAAAAAAGACTTATCCCCTGTGCTGACGTTTTTTAAAAAGTCAACAATAAAATGCGATAATTTTATCATTATTTATTTATTTATTTAATTCATGGTAAAATTTAAAAAATTATTTTGCCGGTAAACAATAAAAATGAAATATGTCCAATTCTGAAAAAAATGAGTAAAAAAAATAAAGACAATAAAAAGGATTTTTTGAAATATAGATCAATTGAGAAGAAAGTCAATGAGCCGTTAATTGAGCTTGTCACTGAGGCTATAAAAAAGCCAGAATCCCAAAAGAAATCATTTGAGAAAAAGGCCACCAGGAAGGAGGCGCCCTTAAAAAAAGCACCTGTAAAAAAAGCACCTGGAAAAGAAGCGCCCAGCCTAAAAGTTCCCTTGCCGCCAGAAGCTGAAAAAATAACCGCTGCTCCTTTAAAACGCAGTCATAAGAAATTATGGATCATACTGCCTGTTGTTTTTGTAGTCGTTGCCTTAATGGTGCTGGCAGGGCTTTATTATTATGCGCTTTACTTTAATAAGCCCAATTTTGAAGAGAATGAATATAATAAAATGTTGCAAAGCACTTCAGAGCCGGTAGCTCCGGGCGAAGAAATCCAATATTCTATTGAGTTTAAGAATACAGGAAATACAGATATTACTGAATTGTCAATTGAAACAGAGATTCCGGCCAATACCGAAATTGTTTCATCAAGCAGCAGTTCCAAGATAATCGCTGATGGAAAAAAAATTATGTTTTATGTAGCCAGTTTGGCAAAAGAGTCGGGCGACAAAGTGTTTTTTACTGTAAAGGTAAATAACCCCCTTGATAACGGCACTGAACTAAAAGTCAGTAATGCTATATTTAATTATATTTCCAGGGAAAAGCAGAAACAATTTAATATAAGCCAGGATTTGGAAAATACAGTGAAAAGCAGCCCGGAATTTTCCGGTTTTTCCCTTTCCTATAAAGATCTAAATGGTAAAAAAATCAGCATGGGTGATGATATTTTATTTAACATTACATTCGGTAATACCGGGGATATGAATGCTGCGGATGTAAAGCTGATTAACATTCTTCCGGATAAATTCATACTTTATGAAAACTCTCTTAAGCCGGATGCAGCCTATGACAAAAAAACCGGGGAGATAATTTGGGGCATTGCAAAAATCAATACCGGAGAGGTTAAGGATTTCTCATTTAAAGCAAAAATAGGTGACAGTTTTGATAATCTCGAAATTTTTAAAGATATTGCATCTTTAACATATGAAAACGAAAGCATAAAAGAGGTCTCTGCAGAAGATAAAGTCTTTGGATTTCCAAACTTCAGCACTTCAACAAATACTGTTGAGCATCCGGCAGCAGGGGATGTCTGGGCAGGAGATAATTTAAAATATACTGTTAATATTATTAACTCCGGTTTAAGGGCGGGAGAGAATATTGAGATTGTCTGCCCAATACCTAAAGGAACCTCTTATGTTAAAAATTCAGCGCTTCCGGCAGATTCTTCTGTATTTGACCAGGAAGCCAATACTTTAAAGTGGAAAATAAAAATAATCAATGTAAATGAGCCTCTCAGCCTTACATTTGAAGCCAGGATATCCGGTTCTCTTACCGGTGGGGGGACAATTGCATCTGCATTTTCTATCACTGGCGATGACCAGAGTTTTGAGATTGAATCTGCAGCAATAAAAGTAAGGTCCTATATATTCCTTACCATAGTTTGCATGGGGGATTCACAGATTGTAAAATCAAATTGGCCGGCCTATCTTGATGGTGCCCTTGAATCGACATATCCCCATGCAGAATACAAGACAATTGGAAGCGGAGTTTCACAGCAAAGGGCATATGAAGGCGTAAGAAGATTTGACAGCACTGTAGCTGTTTACAAACCCCAGGTGGTAGTGATAGGCTACGGCACAAATGATGTTGGCGGCAGCACTTCCCTTTTTGCAGCAGGCATACAGGAACTAATAAATAAAGCAAAGGGGATAGGCGCCACAGTAATTGTTCACTCTATCGGCTATATTGATACCGGTATTCATCCTGCGAAAAAAGGCTGGCCTTCTTATAATGCTGTGCTGCGGCAGGTTTGCGCAAATAACGGAGTGCCGTATGTAGATATTGCCGGACCCATGTCTCAAAACCCGGGATTATATATTTCATCAGACGGAATGCACTGGACGCCTGAAGGGGGCCAGCTAGTTGCGCACCTGGTATTTAACACATTGCGTAATTATCTCGATGGAGAAGGTAAAAGGAAATAGGCGTGGATCATTCTGACAGTAGATTTAAAAAATATATCCTTAAGAATTATATATACATATTCTATTTTTTGAGCTTTATTTTACCTTTTTTTATATTTTTAAGGACAATG
>JBBQDW010000084.1:0-8773 GCA_038320085.1 Candidatus Humimicrobiales bacterium | reverse complement strand
CTATTTGTTTTTGCTGATATTTAGTTTCAAAATTTTGTTTGACTACTAAACTTATTATAACTACTGAATTAGTAGTATATACAAATAATAATAAAACGCAACAAAAATAAATATTTATTTAAATTTCCTTCCAGGATGTCTGGGTAAAAACAAGAAACCTTGGTAAAAATAAGGTATCCGGGTAAAGATAAAAAATAAAAGAGGATCAGGGGTCAGATCAAAGATTGTTAGACTTTTCCAGCCGAGAGACCGCTTCTTCTGCTTCTGATATTGCATTTTCCTTTATTGGCAGCGGAATCCTTAAAACAGTCTGGCTCATACCGGTCCTCGTAGGGTAAGAATAGGTAATTTTTATCTGCATATTTTTATTGTCAAGCTCAACATCTTCCAGCTTGGCACCTAGAATACTCCAGCAATGAAATTCCCCGGTAAGATAGGCACATCCGGATGCGATATAAACCTCCGAAATAGTTTTTTTAAAGTTTGCATATTGTATTTTAGGCACCACAAAGGCTACAAATGCAAGAAGTGCCGCAAGTCCGAAAAACAGTATTAGCATGATACGCCATGAATCCCTGACAACAATTGAGAAAATTACAAGTACGACAAATGAAATCACAGTGACTAAAATAAAAAGTGACCACTTTGCTTTTTTTTGGACCGCATATTCCTTTTCAGCAAATTTCAGCCATTCAGATTTTTCATAAGCCCAGTGGAGTATAAGATTATCATCAGCGAGCGCAGTGACGAATTTATTTGACATTTTGAAAAATACAACACAAGTAATAAGGAATGATATCGAAAGGAATATGGCAATGAAGGATATGGCAAAACCGCCGTTCACCCCATCCATACCACTGAAGTACGGGACAAAAATCAGTACTGTCGATGTAATGAAAAGGTACAGAAAGACAAATGCAGTTTGCCTTTGTTTGTTTTTTGGCTTCATGGACAGTTTTTGGTTTATTGTTATAAAAATAATAGTATCTGCATTAAAATTATACCTGCGCTAACCTTACCACATTATCTTTTTTAATTGCCAATCTATTCCATAATGGCTTTTTGTGATACTAAAAGGACTTCCTAAAATCAGATATCAAGAGTGTAAACTCGCCATGTCATCGACAATTTTCCTATTTTAAATAATGGATTTAAAATATCAAAGTTTATATCAGCAAGCTGAGAACCTGAGCCGGTTTTAAATCCAAGCTCTGTTGCTCTTTTAAAAGTCTGGAAATATAATTGTGAATCAATTCCGGTTTTTCTGTACTCTTCTTTTATTCCAAGGATCAAAATCCTTAAGCCGTCAAATTTTTTTTCTTTGAGGCGCCTGTTAATTACTTTGAAAATCTTTAGGTCCCTGTTGAAATCCTTTAAGCTAAAAAAGTGTTTGGAAGGAATGTAATTTTTATTTCCGGCAATTGCAAAGTCCCTGTCATACTTATCGATTATTTCATTTATATTCGGAATGCTTATAGAGACTCCTATTGGTTTTTTATCTTTTTCATAAATAAAAAGCAGGTCCTCTATTGCAGCAGTTTTAATTCCCATTGCGAAAATGTCAAACTCTTTTTCTGTAAGTATGGTCTGCTGAGGGTGATTACCCTTGTTCCAGATTTCGTTATAAAGATCCCTTATTATCTTTATCTCATATTTTAATTTCGAAAACTCGACATTTCTTATTGCAAAGCCGCCATTGGCACTGAATTCCCTCTTTGTGCCGTTAGTTTTTCCAAGCACCTTCTGAATTCTTTCCATGTAGATATTTGCCTGTGCCACATCTGTAGCCATGGCATACCAGTCGTTTTCCTTTATAAAACCGTAATTCTCTAAAAGATTCCCGTAATAGGGAGCATTGTACGGTTCAAGGAAATATGGTTTGTTTTCAAAACCTTCAACCAGGCATCCGATTTCACCGCTCGCACTGAACTTGGCGGGGCCAACAGCCTTATTACATCCGTTGTCTTTTAAGTATTTTACTGCAACTTCAATCAGTCTTTCTGCGACATCCCTGTCTTCGATGGATTCAAAGAGGCCGAACCATCCGGTTTGGCAGTTATGCTGGGTATTGAAATTCAGGTCTATAAAAGCCATTATCCGTCCGGCAGGCACATCCCCCTTATATGCTGCAAAGTATTTTATCCTTGAATGGTCAAAAAACGGATTTCTGGTAAGAACCCCCGGAATTTGAAAAGATGTAGGATTCAAGTCTGAAATCTCCTGGAAAAATAAGGGAAATATTTTTTGTGAGCTGTCCGATTTATACCAGTCAACAAAATAAGGGACTATGATAAACTCTTTCAGTTTATTCAAACTTACACTGTTATAACCGGAGGGGATGTATTCTCCGAGATCCTTTATTAATATATTGTTCATTTTTTTAATTCAAGTTTTAAGATTTTTATAAATTTATAGCCAGAAATCTCAATACAGCCAGAAATCTCAATACAGCCGGAAATCGCAATACAGCCAGAAATCGCAAAACCAGCTGATTTAAAATTGATAGGTAAAAAATATTCATTCTTCCCATATAAATGAGTAAGACAAGATGCAATTCAGACGAATGCTGCAAGCCTTCCTTAAAAATTATTCAGACAATAATACTTTTAAACAATATTTTTTACAATTTATTTTAATACCCGGTATTTTTAGCCGATAATTTTACAGGACAGGTTTTTAAAAAATTTTTAAAAAAATTTTGTAGAGTTATTTTCAAGAGTTATAATGTACATTATTAATTATAATATACATTGTTAAAAGTATTATGTAGTTTATAAATATAATAAAAACAAAGGGGAGGGGGAGTTTTGTGGCACACAAAAGACTCTACTATGTGTTATGCGCTCTTATTGTAGTAATGGTTTTTGGAACTGCAGCAATTTGTAATATGTGCGGTGCTGCTGCAAAAACAACTGACAAGACCGGTACAGACGAGGAGATCTCTGCGGTCACAACAGCCAAGTCTGCCGCCAGTACAACAGACAAAGACAACAAAGATTCATCAACTGAATCAACAGCAAAGCCTTCTGATTCATCTTCAGAGTCATCAACAGCTTCTGAAAGCACTGATGCCGGCAGTATAGTGCCGACAATTAAATTAGAGATATATGAAGGCCCGACTTATTTCGCCGGAGATGATATTTGCTACTACAGGGTAAAAGCTACCGTGACAGGCAAGCCTGCCCCGACTGTAAAATTCAGCAAAGACGACAGCAACGGCGCCTGGGGAACAAAAAAAGTACAGATAAATATTCACAGGGGGTCGCCTTATACATTGACTGCAACAGCAAAAAATTCTGCTGGTGAGGCAAGCGCATCGCTTAACCTGACATGGGGATGCGGTGCGGAAAACAGGGCTCCTGTTATAAGTGATATTGCTTTATCGAGTGCAACAATTAAGACCGGCCAGCAATATGATGTCACCGGAAACGCCTCTGACCCTGATGGCGACATACTGACTTATAAGTGGACCGTAAGCGGTGGTTCAATAAATAATGATACGGCAAATCCAATGAAATGGACAGCCCCTGCTGTTGGTTCGCAAACAATCACTTTAAAGGTTACTGATGGAAAAGGTGGAGAAGCTACTCAGACAAAGACTGTAAATGTTGAGTCAGCAATTGCCAGCCTTAATGTTCCTAAAGTCACTACAGAAGGGGGATACATAGAGTCAACTGGTAATATAGATCACGGAGGCGATGTGTTTGCGGGAGATTCCGGCGCCAACAGCCCAGTAAGAGGATTCGTAAGCTTTGATATTACGGGACTTGCAGGAAAGACTATTGACACTGCTTCAGCCGTATTCAACCTGAAAGAGACCTGGGGTATCATTCCTGCAAGTTGGGGAAATTTGTGGGTCGGTGTTGTAGACTGGGGGGCACATCCAATAGTTTTTACAGATTTCGATCTTAGCGGTACAGGAATACAGCAATTCAACCCTGCGGCTGGTGGCAGTTTTACCTGTAATGCTGCAGCTTTAAAAACCCAGCTGCAAAGCGCAATAAGTGCCGGAAAAAGCAGGTTCCAGTTAAGAATTCACTGGTCCGCTGTAGTTACTGATGGTGACGGTGAATACGATGGCTGGGAATATGACCAATCCCAGATAAACCTGAATATAACATATCATTAATAATTGAAAATTTCAGGGATAATAATCAGTCAGTGCTTAATAATTAACAGGATCAATAATATAAAAAAGAGCCAGGCACATTTTTAGTTTATGATTATTCTGAAATATTGATTACTAAGCAGGAATTAAAAAATAAAAAGCTCCCGGTTTTCAGGGAGCTTTTTAACGTCACCGATTTCAATACCTGTAAAATACTGCCACCCATCTAAAAATACAATAATTTTAGAAAATATGTTAAAAAAAACAAAAGATATTGTATAATACCAAAAAACCAGGGAAAAATGGTAGAAAATCAAGAATAGAAAGGAAAATAATGAGAAGAAGGGTATTTATTGCGATTGCGATAGCAATCCTTGTAATTGCTGTGTCAATAGGCTCTATTGCCTGTGTAAAACAGGATACAAAAGTAGATGCATCCGGTCTTAAGACCATAAAAGCGGGAGTATTGACTGTAGGTAGCGACACTACTTACCCTCCAATGGAATTTAAAGAGGGAGATAAAACAGTTGGGTTCGATGTTGATTTAACTCAGGCAATAGCGGATAAAATTGGTTTAAAGCTCGACTATCAAACCACAGCATGGGACGGTATCTTTCCGGCATTGCTGGCACACAAGTTTGATATGGTGGTTTCTGCTGTAACTATAACGCCAGACAGAGAAAAGGAAATGAATTTTTCAACTCCTTATTATAAAGTGGACCAGACCGCCATTGTCAAGGCTGATTCCAGCATCGATTCAGTAAGTAAATTAGAGGGCAAAATTGCCGGCGTGCAGATCGGGACAACCGGTGAAATGGAGGCCAAAAAGATTGCAAACATTAAAGTAAATACATACGAAGACAATATGATGGCTATGGAAGATTTAAAAGCTGGAAGAGTTGATGCCGTTATTTGTGATTCAATTGTAGGAGATGTTTACGCAAAGGATAATGCTGCTGTCAAAGTAGGGTTTGCAATACCAACTAATGAAAATTATGGTTTAGCATTTGCAAAAGATACTCCTGAGTTGCTTACTGCAGTCAATGCCGCACTTAAAGGTTTAGTTGACGACGGAACATTTGCTGAAATATCTAAAAAGTGGTTCGGCGAAAGAAAATAAAATATTTATTCTCAAATAAATGGGGGAGAAATCCCCCATTTAGATTTTAAGCCACATATCTGGCTAAAGCTGCTTAAGCCATATATCAGGCTGAAGACACATGCAGACTAAAGCAGTTTAAGCTGCATAGCAGGGTAAACATATCACTGGCTAAAGCTATTAGATACACATTAGGCTTGAAGCCATTGAAGCTATTTTATTAGTAATGGCTTTTGCTTAAAAGATATATTAAATAAAAAACAGGAAACCGGTTAATTCATGCAGGGAATAATTGATCTGATTCGCTCATACTTTAATATTGGAATAATAAAAGAAGTATTGCCATTTCTTTTGAAAGGCGCGCTGCTTACTGTCATTTTTTCGGCGTCTTCAGAACTTATTGGAATAATGATAGGCATGATAACCTCTATTATACGAGTATCCAAGATAAAGGTCTTAAATCAGCTGGCAATTATTTATGTGGATTTATTCAGGGGCACACCTCTTCTTATACAGATAATATTTATGTACTATGCTTTGCCGTATATAGGTATAAACCTTCCGGCTCCAATTGCAGGAATAGCTGCCCTTTCAATTAACAGCGGCGCTTATGTAACCGAAATATTCAGGGCAGGCATAGAATCCATTGATAAGGGGCAAATGGAGGCTGCAAGATCACTCGGCATGTCTTATGCCCAGGCACTGCGTTATGTAATAATACCCCAGACCGTAAAAAGAGTTTTGCCGCCGCTGACAAATGAATTTGTTGCCCTTATTAAAGATTCGTCGCTTCTGTCTGTTATTGCTATCTCTGAACTTATGAGAACTGCCAAAGAGATGATGACCTGGAAATTAAACCCTTCTTCTCTCACAGCAGCAGCAATTATATATCTTATTATTACTGTGCCGCTTACAAGGGCGATAAGCCATATGGAAGTCAGGTTAAAAAAGAGTGAAGGTTAATAAATTTGATTAAGATTGTAAATCTGCATAAGAAATTCGGTCACCTTGAAGTGCTTAAGGGTATAAACCTGGAAGTCAATATGGGGGAGGTAATGGTCATTGTCGGGCCGAGCGGTTCTGGGAAAAGCACCTTGCTTCGATGTATAAACCTTCTTGAAGAGCCTACTTCGGGCCAGATATTTTTTGATGGAGTTGACGTAACGGCAAGAAAGATAAATAAAAATAAGGTAAGGCAGAGGCTGGGCATGGTTTTCCAGAGTTTCAATCTTTTTCCTAACTTGACTGTACTCGGCAATGTTACTCTTGCGCCGATTAAAGTGCTTAAATTAAAAAAGGCACAGGCAGAAAAAGAAGGTACAGAGCTTTTAATAAAGGTGGGCCTTAAAGATAAGGTAAACAGTTATCCCGGGCAGCTTTCCGGAGGGCAGAAACAGAGGGTGGCGATTGCAAGGGCGCTCGCGATGAATCCGGAAGCCATGCTTTTTGACGAAGTGACATCCGCGCTAGACCCTGAACTTGTAAAAGAGGTACTTGATGTGATGAAGGACCTTGCAAAAAGCGGAATGACCATGCTTGTAGTAACACACGAGATGGGTTTTGCAAAAGAAGTGGGTTCACACGTTATTTTTATGGACGAAGGCTTGATTGTTGAGGAAGGCCTGGCCTCAGATATATTTGAAAACCCGCAGCATCCGCGCACCAAAGCATTTCTTGATGCTGTCCTTTCATGATTGATACTCAACGTCCAGTGTTTAAAAGCCATTCTTTATGCAATCTTTTTATGACTGACTTTAGTATTATATGGATCTGCTTGCAAAAAACCTAAAAGAATAATACCATTTTATTCCAGGATTTATCAGTATAACTCTATTTTTTGGCCAATGTTAGTTTCTTTGGACAATTGCAATATCTTTGATAAAATAGTAATAAATAGTAAGTTTACCATTTAAAATAAGAACCAAAAGGATAAAAAAATGAGACCAATCACACTTTTTACCGGGCAGTGGGCAGATCTTACATTTGAAGAAATATGTAAGACAGCTTCAAAAATGGGGTACGAGGGGCTGGAAATCGCTACATGGGGAAATCATATAGATCCCAAAAAAGCTGCCAAAGACTTAAATTATGTAAAAGAAATCAAAGATACCCTTAATAAATACAATTTAAAGGCGTGTGCCATAAGTGCGCACCTTTGCGGCCAGCTTGTTGGGGATGTGTATGATAAACGGCATAATGCATTTGCTCCATCTTCTGTCGCCGATAATCCGGAAGCAATGAGGGATTGGGCCATCCAGGAAGTCAGATATATTATTCAGGCTGCAGAAAACCTTGGAATTAAAATAATAACAGGTTTCATGGGTTCTCCTATCTGGAATTACTGGTATTCATTTCCTAACACACCGGAAGAAATGGTCAAAGAAGGTTTTGACATAATAGTTAAAAGATGGACACCTTTATTAGATGAGATGGATAAATTTGGGATGAAATTTGCAATGGAAATACATCCATCTGAAATAGCATTTGATTATTATACTTTCGTAAGGCTTTTGGAAGCATTCGATTACAGAAAGACTTTGGGCATGAACTTTGACCCAAGCCATCTTCTTTGGCAGGGAGTTACTCCTCATCTTGTAATACGGGAGCTTCCTGACAGAGTATATCATGTGCACATAAAAGATGCGTCTGTTACTCTTGACGGATTGACCGGTATCCTTGGCTCCCATATAGAGTTTGGGAACACTAAAAGAGGTTGGAATTTTCGTTCACCGGGCAGAGGGACGGTAGATTTTTCAGCCATAATACGGGAACTAAATCAAATCAATTATGATGGTCCGCTTGCTGTCGAATGGGAAGATTCCGGAATGGATAGATTAAGAGGGGCCTCTGAAGCGTGTGAATTTGTAAAAAGAATAAATATTACACCTTCGACAACTGCTTTTGATGAAATGCTTAAAAAGTAATATATCAGGGGAAAAAGGAAAGTAAGGTTAGTACGGTTAAATACAACCGGCGCAGGTTGTTTAAGTTTTAATATAAACTTTTCCTGCGCCGGTTTTTGCATTCTGCATCTTTGTTTTACCTCATCAGCTAAGTTTGGATATATAAGATACGAGTATTATTATTCCCACAAAAGGAATAAGCCAGAAATTAGCTAACAGATAGATTGCTGTCTTTTTTACTTTTTCTTTCATTGTAGTTTCCATATTAACACCTCCTTTGCTTTTAATTTCTTGCCGCAACTGATTTCCTGATTTCCAGTATCCCTTCAATTATGACTTTTCTGGGATTTTCATCCGCTCCTGCTGAGCGATCTCCTGAAATGTTTTCCATCAGCATTGATACGGCAGTTTTTCCTATATTATAAAAAGGTCTTTTAATCGTAGTCAAGGCCGGCTCCAGGTATTTGCTGAGATATATATCCCCAAACCCTATAATAGAAATATCCTCCGGAATGCTCAAACGCTTTTCCTTGATTGCGTTCATTGCTCCGAGCGCAATCAGGTCGCTGGAGGCAAAAACTGCATCTATTTCTTTTAAATGGCTGAGGGCTCTCTCCATTGATTTATAACCCGATTCTACAGAGTAATCGTTTATAAATATGT
>JBBQDW010000083.1:0-8774 GCA_038320085.1 Candidatus Humimicrobiales bacterium | reverse complement strand
AATACCTTACTTTAAGCATCTAAATCCTTCATTAGTTTATCCACGCTGTCAAAAGTGCGGCTCATGTTCCGGTTATTGTTTACATCCTCTATCGCCGCAATTATCCATTTTTATCCTGTTACTTCAGAAATCATACAATATTGTAGTAATCTTAAAATAATCGGCATTCTCCGTTCAGGATATGAAAATATAAATATCGGAGTTGCTACAAGAGAATGTGACAATCACACCCCATATGGCAGGAGGCAGTAATGATACTTTTTATAATTCACCGAAGCTTTTATCATCAAAAATATCCAATTATTTAAAGGGAGCTAAGTCAGGATTTGTTGTAAATAAAAAATTAATGGATAATAATACTTAGTTAAATAAAATAATAGCTATTATGGTAAAAAACTAAATGGTATTTACTGAATAATTCATTGTTTTTTAAAAGTTGCCAATTTCTTTATTACAAATTTTTTTAGATTTTTAAATTTTAGCTGCTTGTATTTATTCAGAAAGAACTAAAAAGCTGGTAAATTAGGAAGATATTATATTTAAATACACTTTATTATGTCCCTGGTAAACTTAAAAACGTATATTGAAGATGCAGATACAAATGGCTATGCTATTGGGTGCTTTAATATAATAAACCTGGAAAGCATTGACGGAATATTGAAAGCTGCCGAAAATTTAAACAGTCCGGTTTGCATAACTTTTCATCCGCCCCATTTTAAGTACACAGATATTGAAGTGGCAGCAAATGCCGTTAAAACAGCTGCATCCAAGTCGCAGGTCCCGGTAATATTACACCTGGATAATGCAAGGGAGACATCACAGGTTGTGGATGCCATAAAGTATGGCTTTACTTCTATTATGTACATTGGCAATCCTGAAATGGATTTTAAGGCAAAGACTGAAAAAACCAAAAATATTTCAGAAATTGTCCATGCCGCAGGGATTATGCTTGAGTCAGACATTTGTTTAAAAAATAATGTGCTGAAGTCGCCGGATACCGATTCCTTTAATATTGCCTATATAGAATCTGCAATTGATTTTTGTGAAAAAACCGGTGTTGACATCATAAGTGCAGATATTGTAAGAGAAACAGTAATTAACGGCAATAAAGAATCAATAATAGATCTCGGATTGCTCCAAAGAATTAAAACAGAAACAAAAAAATACCTGTCTTTGCATGGCGGTTCAGGAATACCGGATGATATTTTAAGACAGTCTTTTAAGGCGGGCCTTAATAAAATGCATATTTATGGAAGAAGCGCAGCGATGGCTCTCTTAAAAATAAAGGACTTTATAAACAGAAGTGATGCGGATCTTGTTGAAGTCATGCATCAACAGAGGGAAAGCTTCAGGGAAGTAGCTGAAAAAAGCATCCGTCTGTTTGGCAGTGCAGGCAAGGTTTCAAATTCAAATATTGTGGACGAGATTACAAAAGCGGTGTTAAATAAGCTAAATGAAATTAAATAAATTAATTGTGGTTATCTGGGAGAAAAGTATAATTCAAAGTTTGGTGATGAAAGTGGAGGATTATCTATAAATGTTTTTTATAGTAATGAGGACAAATGTTATGTTGCAGATATCCCAGACATAGAGCATTGTTCTGCATTGGGAGGGACAGCCGGCAAAGCCTTAAAGGAAGTTCAGATAGCCAAAAAACTATGGATTGAATCTGCAAAAGAAACCGGTAAAAAAATTCCAGAACCCCGATACAAACCAGTTTATTATAAATTGGTTTAGCCTGACCTGTAAGCCTGCACAAGTTCCGGGTATATTTGTACCTTCTTAAACTATTGAAAAATTTTAGTCAATATGTCATAATGACTATATTAATCTATTCAAATAATTTTATAAAAAAGGGAGATAAAATGTTTTAAATTTTGATGGTGGTGCCGCTTTGGTCTATGGAAAAATCAGGGCAGGGCTTGTAAAAAGCGGAAAGGTAATAACAAACACTGACATTCAGATTGCATCAATTGCAATTGCAAACGATCTTATTTTAATAACCGGAAATATCCGGCATTTTCAACACATTGAAGAACTTAAAATTGAAAACTGGCTCGTTTGAATCTTTTAAACAGCCATTTGGTTATGCTATTGGGTGCTTCAAAATAATGCATCCGGAAAGCATAGATAAAACATTAAAGTCATTTTGAGTATTAATCTCCGCTTTGTGAACTAATCCCTTCATACAAATTTCCACTATTTTTATACTATCAGATAATTTCTGCATATATATCCAGGCCTGGATCAGTATGAGTTTTACTTCCCGAATAAGAGCCTAACAATAGGAGTAAATAAAGGAGTAAATAAAGCTTGACAAATGATACAAATATAGTATCATTAAAAAAAATAAAAATATAACCGTCTTTAAATATCTTGTTGTTTTATTTAGTGATAATGCTGAACATGTGGTTATTATGGTAATGAAAGTAAAAACTTAAAATAAAATGATTAATTGTTATTAAAGATTAAAAAAAGGAGAGCAAAAAATGTCAGTAAGAAAAATAATAGAGATAGATGAAGAACAATGCAACGGCTGCGCTAACTGCATACCCAATTGTCCTGAAGGAGCGTTGCAGGTAATAGACGGCAAAGCCAGGCTTATAAGCGACCTGTTCTGCGATGGCCTGGGGGCATGCATAGGCGAATGTCCTGTTGACGCAATAAGGGTCGTAGAGAGGGAAGCAGAGCCTTATAACGAAGCGATAGTTATGGCAAATATCGTAAAAGCAGGGGAAAACACCATTGCGGCACATCTTAATCATTTAAAGGGCCATGGTGAAATGAAGCTTTACCAGGAAGCTGTTGAGTATCTTAAAAACAATAATATCGATAATCCGTTAGAAAAAGAAGAGGAAAATAAAATGGAGACTGAAGAAAGATTACCATGCGGCTGCCCGAGTTCAAGAGTCATGGATTTAAGGAATGAAGATGAATGCGAAGGTAAGGTGACAACGGTAAAAACAGAAACAACTGTCACAACGGATGCAAAGTCCGCCAAAATAGAGCAGCTTTTAAAAGAGCTTACAGTTAAGGAGTCCAAGCTAAGACAGTGGCCCGTGCAGATAATGCTTGTTCCGCCGACTGCCCCATACCTGAATGGTTCAGATCTTCTAATCGCGGCAGACTGCGTACCTTTTGCATACCCGAATTTCCATGAGGATATGCTGGAAGGGAAGATTCTTCTGGTGGGATGTCCGAAGCTTGACGACAGTGAATTTTATTTAAAAAAGTTTACCGATATTTTTAGCCAGAATGATATTAAGTCCGTAACTGTTGCCCACATGGAAGTGCCATGCTGTTTTGGGATGATGAGCATTGTAAAGCAGGCAATCGGACAGTCAGGCAAAAATATACCCCTAAAAGATATTAATATCAGTATAAGGGGAAAGAAAATTTTTTAAAAGTTAATTTTTTCTGCCAGTAATATTTTTAAAATAGATGAGTTGAATTTAATTGAATTTAATGTGTTGACTCTTGTTTTTATATGTAATACAATACGTATTACGGAGGTGATATAATGACAACTGTCAGGCTAAATGATGAAATTTTAGACAAGATTTCTACTTTAATTAAGATAGAAAAAACGACAAAATCAGAAATAATAAAAAAAGCAATTATTGAATACTATTACCAGCATTCAAGGTCTGTGAACCCATTTGAACTTGGCAAAGATTTGTTTGGAAGGTATGGCAGCAATGAAGTTATGTCCGATAATTATAAAATAAAGTTGAAGGAAAAACTTCGTGAAAAATACGCTCATTGATGCAGGTCCGTTGATAGCCTTATTTAATAAAAATGATAAGTATCACGACAAGATAAAAAAATTCATTAAACATTACGAAGGGATACTTACAACCAGTTGGCCTGTCATGACAGAAGTATGCCATATGCTTGATTTTAACATAAGCGCACAAATAGATTTTTTAAAATGGGTAGAACTTGGTGGATTGAAAATTGAGGATATAAAGTCATCTGAAATAGATAAAATCATTCAGCTTTCAGAGAAATATTCTGACGTACCAATGGATTTATCTGATGCATCGCTAGTGGTTATATCTGAAAGATTAAAAATAAAAGAGATAATAACAATTGATTCGGATTACTTCATTTATAGAACAACAGAAAGAGAAATGCTCAAGAATGTATTTGACTATAAGAATTAAGGGAAAATCCCTCATCGAAAAAATAGTAGAAACATTTAATGAATACAAAGAAGAGATTGATAATAATCTTTAGCAGATTTCATAAATCAATATATTTATTTGTTTTCTTTTAATTTATATATTCTTTCAACTGAGGTGAAAGTCTGAAAGAAAACAAATTGGCAAAATTTATTATAGTCAATAGGCTTATGGTCAACAGTTTTCATCCCGGTTTGTTCCTTGAGCGAAGCGAAAGGAATGGTTATAAAAATGAGCAAACTTAAATTTGCTGTTATCGGAGCCGGACATGGCGGGAAAGCAATGGCAGCGCACCTTGCCTTAAAAGGATTTCCGGTGAAATTATATAACAGGACCCTTTCCAGAATAGTGCCTATAATAAAAATGGGCGGTATAGAGATCGAAGGGGAGATAAGCGGTTTTGGCAAGCTTGACCTGGCTTCAGACAACATTGGGGATGTAGTAAAAGATGCCGACGTAGTAATGGTTGTCGTGCCTGCTTTTGCCCATGCGGCAATTGCAGAGAGGTGCGCCCCATTCTTAAAAGACGGCCAGGTGGTATTACTAAATCCGGGACGGACCTGCGGTGCCCTCGAATTTATCAACATATTGCGGGAGCGCGGCAATAATAGTAAAGTAATAATCTCTGAGGCCCAGACATTTATATATGCCAGCAGGGGTATGGGGCCGGCTTCGGTAAAAATATTCAGGATAAAGCAGGCTATTCCTGTTGCAGCAATTCCCGCAATAAAAACTGATGAAGCCCTTGACAAGATAAATGAAGCCTTTCCTGAATTTATTTCAGGAGCGAGTGTAATCGAGACAAGTTTTAATAATATCGGGGCCGTTTTCCATCCGGCTATCACAATACTCAATGCAAGCAGGATTGAATCTACGATGGGTAACTTCCAGTTCTATATTGAAGGTGTTACTCAGTCTGTAGCTAGAGTGCTTGAGGAGGTGGACATGGAAAGGGTAGAGGTCGCCCACATTTTGAGATGCAAAAATGTGCTGACTGCAATGGAATGGCTCGCAATGGCATATAATGTTGTTGAAGGAAATCTCTTTGACGGAATACACTCGAATCCCGGTTATGTCGGGATAATGGCGCCAAGGATGACAAATGTCCGGTATATTACTGAGGATGTTCCCATGAGCCTTGTACCGATAGCTGAATTTGGCCGTGTTTTTGGCGTCAAGACAACAGCGACTGACGCGCTTATCGATCTTGCCAATGTTATTTTTAAAATTGATTTCAGGAAATCAGGCAGGAATCTGGTTCGTTTAAGAATGGAAAACCTAACTCTTGATGAAATCAGGAATGTCTTTATAGACGGCATTCCAAAAAGGCTAACCTAAAAGATACAAGAGATTAAAAGTTGAGAAAAATACTCGGCGCTTCAATAGGAAGCTGCGTACATGTCGCAGGTATAATGAATTTTTTAAATATTGCCCAAAAATGCGGTTTTGAGACAAAATTCTTAGGGAAGGCAGTTGATATTGCTTATACCGGCGGCGAGCCAGCGGAGGATGTTGAGGATTATCTTTCTGGCAAAAAACTCCAGTTATCGGGCAGCACTATTATAATTAAAAATTAATATGGAGGCATTATGAATCCGAGGGAGCGTGTAAGGGCGGCGATAGCGAGAAAAGAAGCAGACCGGGTTCCGATTGATAATAACGGCAATGTCTCAGGGATGACTGAAACAGCCTACAGGAATCTGCTTAAATTTTTAAATATGGAAGACGAGATAGTCATTTATGATTATATGCAGAGGCTGGCAGTTGTAAAAGATGAGATAAAAAATATGTTTGGCGTGGATACACGCTATATTTATCCAAATGGTCCACAGGGCTATATCTTTAAAGAAAATCCGGACGGCACATTTGATGATGAGTTTGGAACCGTTTACCGAAAAGTCGGCTATTATGCTGATGTCCATATCGCACCCCTGAGAGGCAAAACACTGGATGAAATAAAAGCATTTAAGATGCCTGACCCGGCTGACCCTGCAAGATTTGCAGGACTTAAGGAAAAAGCAAAAAATCTGCATGAAAATACAGATTACTCATTGTGGGCAGGGCTGGTATCAAATATTTTTTATTTTGCATGGTGCCTGCGCGGACTCAATGATTTTATGATAGATCTTTACGGGGAACCAAAGACTGCCAGATACCTGATGGCCAAAATAGTTGACTGGAACCTTGATTTTTTTGACGGCTTTTATTCAGCAATCGGCGGCTATATCGATGTATTCTGGATGGGGGATGACTGGGGAATACAAGACGGGCCAATTATCTCTCCAAAGTATTTTAGAGAGGAAGTCGTGCCAAGGTTTAAAAAGATGATTTCTTTTATTAAGACCAAGACAAACGCTGTATGCTGCTACCATTCCTGCGGCTCCACATTTTGGTGCCTTGATGACCTGATAGAAATGGGGGTTGACATCGTCCATCCGCTCCAGGCAAATGCAGTAGGAAATGATACTGCAAAAATAAAAAAGGAATATGGGGACAAACTTTTATTCCATGGCGGAACCAACAACCAGGGGGTTTTTCACAAGGACATACATACTCTCACAATTGATACCCTTAAAAGGATAAAAGATCTTGCGCCCGGCGGAGGGTATATATTTTCATCCGGCCATAATATCCAGGCAAACATGCCGCCTGAAAACATTGTAAGGTTATTTGAGATTGCAAATAAATATGGCAGGTATCCTATAGATTTTGATGCAATTAATGTAAGAATAGAGCAGGAGGAAAAGCTTTTGACTGCACGAAATAAAAACCTTTAAAACCTCGCTGAAATCTAACATATAAAAGAGGACGTTTCTATCCGGCTGACAATAGGACATTTCTATTGAGCCAATAATAGGGCATTTCTAAACGGCTGTAAGCGAACATTTCTATCCGACTAATAAATATATTTTGACAAATATATTTTGACTCATTGACTTTTTAAATTCTTTCAAATAGAATGACTTCTGTTAGTACTTGTATGACAGGTTAAACAGGTAATAAATGATAAATAAAAATAAAGTTTCTTCTGTTATTATTGACAGTATCCTTGAAGATATAAGGCAGGGTAGCTTAGTTTCAGGTCAGGCCATACCGTCACAAAATGAATTGTGCCTAAAATACAATACCAGCAGGGGAAGTGTAAGGGAAGCGCTGATAGCTTTGGAACTGGTCGGCATACTGGAAATAAAACCGGGCATAGGCGCTTTTGTTAAGCCCCTTACTATTGATTCGTTTTTTAACCCGGTAGGATTAAAATACAGACCGGACGATAGCTTAATCCCTGACTTGCTGGATTTCAGGGAATTATTTGAGACTATCGTAGTTGGGGAAGCAATCAATAAGGCAACTGAAGGTGACTTGAAAGCTTTAGAGGAAAATCTGGAATTAACAAAGTTTTATATAGATAAAAAAAACATACAGCAATTTGTTAAATTAGACTATGAATTTCACGAAAAACTGTCAGAATCCACTCACAATAAAATAATTTATAATTATTTTGATATTATTTTTCCATTATTAAAGTATTCTATTTCAGAGATATTAATCAAGACAACAAAAATACCTAATGTTATGATTGATTCATATAATTATCATAAAAAAATATTTAACAGTATAAAAAATAAAGATTATACGGAAGCTGTTAATAATGTTAAAAAGCATTTGGAATTTGTAAAAAAGAATTTTGAAATAATTTCCCGGGACGAAAAATCAGCGAATAAACCCACAATGTCTTTAGCGCATAGCAGCATATGATCAGTTCGTGCTGAATAATTCAATATTTTCCGGGGAATTTTAAGTTTCTCAAGCACGGATTATTTTGTTTGGGTTGTTTTGTTTTTTTGAATTTTAGGTAATTATTCAGCAAGAAATAATTGATATATAATATATAATTTAGTTCTTAGTAAAGTTAAAAAGGAGTGAAAATTGAAAAAAGGCCTTCTAAAAAATGTCTTTGCAAGTGGTAATTTTGGCTTGTTTGTTGCAGCATTGGTGCTATTTGCCGTACTTTCTATTTTCTCTGAAAGTTTTTTAACATCATTTAACATGTATACTATCGGCAGAACATTATCACTTTATGCATTTATCGGATTATCCCAGGCTATTGTTTTAGTAGTTGGAGACATGAATTTATCTGTCGGAGCAATCGGAGGCCTGGCAACTATAACTGCCGGCTATTTGATAGATATTCGGCATGTGCCGGGCTGGATTGCATTGATAGTTGCACTTATGGTCGGGATTTTTTGCGGGGCGTTAAATGGTGTAATAACTACAAAGTTTGGCATAAATGCATTTATTGTAACCCTTGCTACTTCTTTTATTTTTACAGGGATTAATTTTGGATTTACCCAGGGGTTCTCATTTGTCAATATCCCGGCGTCTTTTACTTTTATAGGTAAGGGAAGAGTATTTGGAATCCCATTGTTATTTATTTTTGCGGTTTTATGTTTAGTCATACTATTTTTATTTTTCAGGTATTCTATTGCCGGCAGAAGACTGCTGGCAGTCGGTGAAAATTCAGAAGCCGCAAAGTTTTCAGGTATTAATACTGATAAAATTAAACTGTTGAGCCACACGCTTTCTGGTTTT
>JBBQDW010000082.1:0-8846 GCA_038320085.1 Candidatus Humimicrobiales bacterium | reverse complement strand
ACCAGTTGCAATACTGCCCACTGTGAATGAGTTACCTGCATTTCGCTAAAATAAAGATGCATCTGGGCAACAATTTTTTTCTTAATTGCATAAATGCCCTCAACAGATTTTTCTATAAGTTTTCTTCTGTCTGCCATAATTAAATACCCGATACCCGTATGCCAGATAATTATTAGTTAAGTAACTAATTGATTAAGTATCTTAACTAATTATTATTTTTTGTCAATCCTTTTTAAAAGGTTTTTTAAAGTTTTTTTGGAATTTTGCGTCAATTAGAATTATGCTCCAAGTGACGCCATCTGATCCTGTTCGCTATTTAAGTCTGCACACCAACTGAGCTTTTGCACCAATTAGGATTTTGCGCTAATTAAGGTTATATATCTTTAGCGGGATAGTTTTTAATACCTGTGATTTTTAGAGCAAACCCAACAAAATGGACACTCCGCCGAGAGTGCCCATTTATAAAAATTTAGATCTATATACCAGTTTTTATTTGTTAATCGGTTCAGCAATTGACATTGTATACGAAATAACTTTGCCGTCCGAACCTACCATTAAAAGAACCTCATACTGATTATTCTTAAATGTCAAGCCGAAAGAATCATTTCCATCAGTTGTATAATAATTGTCAGCTGTAGTTTCCCATCCTGCCATCTTATTCTTATGCCACTCATAAACATCTTTAACAGTACCTTTTGAAACCTCTGCAAATATGGCAAAAGTATTTTTATTGGAGTCATCTTTACCCTTTGCAGAATATGTTACCTTTACGTCCGGATAAGTAGGCGCATCTGCGGGCCATCCTTCAGGAATCTTTGCGTCGCCGCCCAACTGGACCTCCCCACTTTCATTACTTATCTTTACACTGCTGTCATTGACATCAACGTTTGCATCGCTGCCGACTGCATTTTCAACTACCTTCTCCATAGCTTTTTCCGTGACTTTTTTGGCCATATTCCCGCACGAAGACACAGACAAAACAATAGCAAAAGCCATTACTATAGCTACTGTCATAGTTATTTTATTTTTCATTTTGTTCTTCTCCTTTGTATTTCCTGCCAATATTTTTATTAGTTTATGAAAATTGTAACTGAACAATAACGTGATATTATACACAAAAAAATCAAAATGATATTTAAAAACTTGAAAATATTTATTTATTTTATTTTATTATACGAGAGATAAAAATCGCCGGTGGCGGCACTATAAATAATTCCTGGGATTCTGCGGCTGCCCATTTACCCTGACTTCAAAGTGAAGATGGTTTCCTGTAGAATATCCTGTACTTCCAACATAACCCAGCACCTGTCCCCTTTCTATAAATTGGCCCACGCTCACATTAAAACCCGAAAGATGGGCATAAAAGGAAGCGACTCCGCCGCCATGATATACAAGTACTGAATACCCATATCCTCCATCGTAATCTGCCTGTAGAACCTGGCCGGAATCTGCGGCAATGATAGGAGTGCCCGAAGGGGCATAGATATCTATTCCTTTATGCATCCTTGTGTTCCCGGTTGCCTTGCTTGTCCTTGGACCGAAATTTGAAGAAACTTTTCCATTTGTCGGCCAAAGCAGTTTTCCGGCAGGAGCTGCCCCGGCGTTATAATCCTTCAATGTATTGGTGACTTCAGCTTCTTTGGCTTCCAGCTGATTCTCCATAGCTATCAAAGCATCCTTATTTGCCTTTGCCTCTGAAAACAAATCTACTTTTTCGTTATAGATATCCTCAATATCCCTTTTTTTATTTACTGACATTTCAAGCAATTTCTCTATATTGTCACGTTCACTCTTCTGGTCCTTCATAAGGCTTAATATGTTTTCGTTAAGAGATAAAAGCCTTGCTTTTTTATCCTTTACATCTATAAGCGCATCCTGGTCCTGTTTTAAAAGCAGGTTCATCAGTTTGTAGCGCGAGATAAATTCAATAAAATCCTGGGACCTTAAGAAAATAGCCATCAGATCCCTGTTATCCTTTTTATATATTTCCGCTAACATTATATTTAAAATATCATTTTTATCTTTCAATTCGTTTTCTGTCTGCACCAGTTCCAGTTCGTTTTGCACTAACAGGATCGTAGTTTTATCTATTGCCTGTTTAGCCACTGCCTCTTTTTTTCTAAGATCATCAAGCTCAGACAATGAAGAAAGCAATTTTCCTTCTACTTGCTGGACCTGTAAAGAATAGGCATCCTGTTCTTTCTGGGCCTGTTCTATTTTTTTATGTGTTTCCTCTTTTTCTGCCTTTAACTGCTCTGCGCTGCTCTGTGCAGGGTAAGCAGTGTCGGGAAATATAAAGTAACAATTATATGAAAACACCGTCAAAAAAATTGACATGGCAACAATAGTTGAAATGCCTGCAAATTTTGGTATTTTTGGTTTCATGTGTTGTATTTTATGTTATTAAAGCTAAATAGACAAATTCAGTGAATACACGCCTGTAGCTCCCCAATCAATAGCGCGCAAGGTCCGGGGGATTTAATTCACGGGCCCAGCCGGTAATTTCAAAGAATCCCGTCTGTTTAAAGATGTCTCAAAGAGGGCCTCTGTCTTCGTTGAATTTGTTCCCGAATCAAATGCAGCGCCATCTTTATACGAAAGGGAAAGAAATAATAATTACTAAAAATGATATAATCTGTTAACAATATTTATGATATGTATGGTATTATTTAACCAATAATAACCTTAAAACAAAATATAAAGAGGATAAATATGAGGAACACACTTGATGAAAGACTAAACGAAATATCCGGAGATATCCTTGAGATGAGCAGCCTCATACAAGACACTGTGAATAATGCCATGAAAGCTTTTGTTACCGGTGACGTAGAGTTAGCGCAAAAAATAATTGATAATGATACAAAAGTTGATGATTTTGACATCTCAATAGAGGAAAAATGCATGTATGTCCAGGCTGAACATCAGCCAGTGGCTGGAGATCTAAGATTCATCCACAGTGTATATTTAATAGTAATCTACCTTGAGAGGATAGGCGATATTGCTGTAAGCATATCAAAACTTGTTAAAAGACTTTATCTTCTGGAACAAAGGCCCATAGAAAAAGGCCTGCTTGATATAATCATTGAAATGGGAAATATCGTTCAGTCAATTCTTAAAAAAGCACATGAATCATTCAAGGATAGGGATGCAAAGCTTGCTTTGAAATTAGAAAAGATGGATAACACAATAGATGACTTACAAAAAGCGCTTTATAAGAAACTATACAGCACTATCTCAAAAGATGAAGATTATGTGAAACTTGTCACTAACCTGTCACTTATGAGCAGGTATATTGAAAGGATAGGGGACAATTCGGTAAATATTGGTGAGAGAGTGGTATATTTTCTTACCGGTGATTTTAAAGCTATTCACAGCGATCTTTAAAAAAATTTATGCTTGGATGGGATAAGTTTTCGTTTCAGGCTATTTATATAAATTAGGAGTTTACACAGAATTTGTTACGTCCCCAAATATTTTTGTGAATTGTAAACTTTTATTAACCAAATCTGCCGGTAATGTAATCCTCAGTACGTGAATCTTTGGGATTAGTAAAAATCTTATTGGTTTCTCCTATCTCAATCAGTTCGCCTAACAAAAAATATCCGGTGAAATCAGAAACCCGCGCTGCCTGCTGCATGTTATGGGTTACAATGACGATGGTATATTGTTTTTTAAGTTCGTACATCAGTTTCTCAATCCTTAAAGTGCATTCGGGATCCAACGCCGAGCAAGGTTCATCCATTAATAATATGGTGGGTTCAATACACAATAAACGAGCGATGCAAAGACGCTGCTGCTGCTCACCACTCAGGCCAAGCGCTGATTCTTGTAGTTTATCTTTAACTTCATCCCAAAGCTGGACCGATTCCAGCGCCCATTTAACTTTTTCTTTGATTTTATTCTTGTTTATTCCCCCATGTACACGCCACCCGTAGGCTACATTATTAAAAATAGACAGAGGGAAGGGATTGGGCCGCTGGAAAACTAATCCGATTTTCTTACGCAAAGCCAGAAGATCTATATTGTTTTTGTAAATATCCCGGCCATTTATATAAACCTCACCTGAGGTACTGACATTTTCAATCAAGTCGTTCATCCGGTTAAGCGCCCTTAAAAAAGTAGATTTACCACAACCGGATGGACCGATAAGAGCAGTAATTTTATTACACTGAATTTCTATATTAATATTTTTCAGGGCCTGAAACTGTCCATAGAATAGAGACAAATTTTTAACTTCAATAATACTCATAATCTTTATCCAAATCTCCCCGTGATATAGTCGTTTGTCCTTTGGTCCTTCGGAACGGTAAATATCTCTTCTGTGCGCCCTATTTCTATAATCTCACCGTTTAGGAAAAAAGCGGTACGGTCAGCTACCCGGGCCGCTTGTTTGGTATTATTGGTAACTATAATTATGGTGTAATCTTTTTTTAATATTCTTAGCGACTCTTCTATTTTCATAGTAGAAATAGGGTCCAGCCCGGAGCAAGGCTCATCCAGTAAAATAAAATCCGGCTTGAGGGCCAGGATACGGGCCATACAAAGTCGCTGCTGCTGGCCGCCGGATAACTTGAGGGCCGAAGTATTGAGCCGGTCTTTTACCTCTTCCCAGATAGCAGTGTCTTCCAAACTTTGTCTGACAAGTTTGTCCAGCGTTATTTTATCTTTGATCCCGGCCATTTTCGGACCAAAAATAATATTTTCATAGATTGATCGCGGCAGAGGTACCGGGGTGGCAAAAACAATCCCCAGCTTACGCCGAAGTTCTGTTATGCTGGTACCGGGCGCATAAATATTTTTACCATTAACGGTTAATGATCCCTCTACTCTCGAATAAGGCACAAGGTCATTTAAACGGTTCAGTGACCGTAAAAAAGTAGATTTGCCGCTTCCGGACGGCCCGATTATACCCAGTATTTCGTTCCTTTGCACTTCCAGATTAATATTTTTTAAGGTCTGGGACTGGCCGAAAAAATGGTTGAAATTTTCAGCTTTTATGGCAATTGTGTCCATTTAATTGTGTCCATTCATATCTTTCTAAGAATATTTTTTAATAAAGCGGTTCATCAACAGGTAAGCCACTATATTTATTATTAGGATTGCAATAACAAGGATGGCTGCTGTTCCATAAGCATTTGTCATGGAAATACCTTCCCGGGCCAGAATATAAAAATGAACAGCCATAGTTCTTGAAGATGAAAAAAGCGAGGTCGGGATACGCAAAGCGCTGCCGGCCGTAAAAATCACTGCGGCTGTCTCACCGATGCTGCGGCCAATGCTTAAAATGATACCGGTCATAATTCCAGGTACGGCTGACGGCAAAACCACTCTGGTCACTGTCTGCCACTTTGTACTACCCAGCGAATAACCTACTTCCCTGTGAATATAGGGAACTGACTTGATCGCTTCTTCACTGGTCCTGATAATAGTCGGCAGAATCATAAAAGCCAGGGTTAAACTGCCGCTTAAAATTGACCACCCGAATTTCAGTTTGATAACAAACAGGATAAAACCAAACAAACCAAATATAATAGAGGGTATACCGGCCAGACACTCCGAACCAAATTTCACTATCCTGGTAAATTTGTTTTCCCGGGTATATTCGGTCAAATAGACAGCTGTCCCTACTCCCAAAGGTGTGGCTATCAATATAGCTCCAAATGTCAGGGTAATGGTCCCGATAATAGTGGAAAAAATACCTCCGCTTTTACCCATATCTACGGGGTTAGTCATCAAAAAATTATAATTGATGACCGGCAAACCTTTTTTTAAGATATACAAAATTATAAATAAAAGAATACAAACTGTGATGGCTGTAAAGGTCCAAAGAATTCCAAGCATGATCTTTTGTTCTATTCTTGGTTTGGTAAACATCAATTCTGCCCCTTACTCTTCCTGGACATTAAATTGGCCATTGTATTCAATATCATAATGATAATAAAAAGGACCACTCCGGTAGCAAAAAGTGCCTGGCGGTGCTCACCGGTGGCATAACCTATTTCCAAAGCTATATTTGAGGTTAGTGTCCTGACCGGGTCAAGGATTGAATGAGGTATGTTAATGGCATTACCGGCTATCATGATAACGGCCATGGTTTCTCCGATAGCCCGGCCCATTCCCAGGATGATACTGGTAATAATACCCGACCTGGCAGCCGGAAACATTACCATAACGGTAGTCTGCCACTGAGTAGCTCCTAAGGCAATGGACCCCTCACGATAAGTTTTGGGCACAGCTAACAAAGAATCAATAGAAATACTGATAATAGTAGGCAGAATCATTATGCCAAGGATAATTGAGGCAGCCAGTACAGATAAACCAGGTCCGCCGAAATTATCCCGGATAAAAGGTACCAGTATTACTACTCCAATAAAACCGTAAACCACAGAAGGTATACCGGCTAAAAGTTCAATGACCGGTTTTAGTATTTGACGAATACGTTTAGAAGAAAATTCAGTCAGGCATACCGCACAAGCCAGGCCCAAAGGTATACCTATTATAAGCGCTCCCGTAGTAACTTCGATAGAACCGATTATCATCGGCAGTATGCCAAAACTTTTTTCGCTCGGGTACCAATCCATACCAAAGAGAAAATTTTTAATCCCGTATTTAATTATTACCGGAGTTCCTTCGAAAAAGATAAAAAAAGTAATTACTGCTAAAAATGAAATAGCAGAAAAGGCAATAATTCCCAGGGCTATTTGGATTAATTTTTCATTTCGTTCAAGCTGTGTCACTAATTTTCACTTTTTAATCAGTTTGGGTATTTAATTTACGGGGATTAATCCCTCTTCTCTAATTAACTCCTGTCCTTCCCGGGAAAGTACGAAATCGATGAAATTCTCCACTTCGCCGGTAGGAGTATCTTTGGTTACAAATAAAAAGGGACGTACCAGATTGTATCTTTTAGTGATTATATTTTCATAAGTGGCTATTATTCCGTCTAAACTGAGAGCTTTTACATTATCGTTTACCAGCCCCAGAGAAATATAACCTATCGCATTAGGGTCATTGGCTACTATTTCTCTTACCGCGCCGTTGGAATCCTGGACAATAGCTCCTTTAAAAATACGTTCCTTCTTCATCACCAGTTCTTGAAAAGCACCGCGGGTACCTGAACCCTCCTCACGGGTAACAACGTTAATAACTTTATCCTTCCCCCCAAATTCCTGCCAGTTCCTGATTTGGCCGGCAAATATTTGTTTTACTTGTTCAATAGTAAGATTGTCTGCCTTATTAGTGGAATGCACAATAACAGCCAAGCCATCAAAAGCTACTATTATTTCGTTTAAATCTTTTTCTTCCAGTTTTAATTCGCGGGAACTGGTCCCGACATCGGCTATTCCGGATTCAGCTGCCTGAATACCGGCGCTGGAACCACCGCCTTGTACATTAACAACAGTATTGGGATATTTTTCCATATATATTTCGGCCCACTTATCGGCAAAAGGCTCTACGCTGGTTGAACCGGCAATGGTTATCTCTTTACCAGGGATACCTTGGTCACAACCAGTGATAAATATAGCTAATATAAATATAGCTAATATAAATATGACAAACATAAAGCGGCGCATGCAAAAATTATAACAAAATTATGCATGTCAATACAAGTCTGCGAATTGACTTGTTTATAATATAGAGCATCCTGAAATTATGAGCCACCAGGGTGAAACCCTTGAAGAACTTGAAGGCAATCTAAAGGATGCATTAATATGACAGTCTTTCCGTGCTGCTGATAATGCAAACCCATGTGGAACCCCTGTTAAAAAGAACCTGGTTTCCTTCATCATCTTTAAATTCAAACGGGTCAGATATAGTCTTCCTGGCCCATGTTCCTTCAATGACGTTTCCATCAATAAAGTAATATGCCTCGCCATCCTCAGGTGTTCCTGTGGACCTGAGGGCCATATGCCCTGCGCTGTCGAGAGGACCAGTTATATCAGTAACAAGCACTATTACATTATTTAAGCTTATCCGTTTTCCTGTTTCAAAGTCAGTATGCGGCTCGCCTGCAACTGATTTAAGATATTCATTGGTATTTTTATCAAAAGTAAAACCTGCAAGATAAGACTCGCTTGAGAAGTTGACTTCGATATCTGTTATGGGGCCTCTTTCCGACTCAGGGGCATCGATTTTAAATGCCATGGGCGACTGGCCGCCTTCAAGAGAGTAGCCGTATTTTTTGGCGTCTGCCTTTATTCCGTAAGTATCAATAAATGCTGTGTGCTCCAAAGCCTCATTCCTGCTTGGATCGCGCCAGCCGGCAGAAGTATAATTTACATATGCTGTGCTGTTTGCATCAAAAACATCCATATCCATTTTCTTAATGGCTTCATAAGCCTGCGGATAAGTGCCCCAGAAAGTATATATGGGATCAAGGCTCCTTGCCACTTCAGCAAAATAGATCCTCCCGCTTCTTACGGGACCGATTATATCAGCATCATATGATGAAAATACTGTAACAAACCTGGTGACCCCGCCTTCAGCGACCATTTCAAACACCATGTCCGCATAAATGAGCCCTGAGTGCGGCCTTGCTTTGGGATTATTCTGGACCATTATGGCAAGAGGCCTGGAATTTAAGACTTCATCTGATAATTCAAGGCCGCTAAATTTGTTGATATTATCTGTGATAATATCAGCTGCAGCGCTTTCACCGGATTGCTGCAGTGTTTCCTGCGCAGTTTCTGATGAAGTTTCCGCAGCAATTGCAGAAGTTTCAGCGGCATCCGTACCTTTAATATCAGGGCCGCTTTCCAAACTTTCTGTAATATCTTTTGTGGCGCCCGCGGATTTGCACCCTTGTAATCCTCCGGCCATTAAAAAAGCAAAAACTATTGTTGCCA
>JBBQDW010000081.1:0-8902 GCA_038320085.1 Candidatus Humimicrobiales bacterium | reverse complement strand
AAGATTATATAGCCCGGCATATCCATTTGGAATTACGTAAATATCTGTTCCGTACGACATTGCCATACCGGCAGCGCCTTTAATGACAGCATTTAAGCCGCCGCAGTCACCGCCGCTTGTAATGATAGCTATATGCTTCCCATTTATCATCCCTTACTTGCCCCTCTTCTGTTTCTATTTCCTTTTCTTTTCCTTAAATAATTGCCCTGTAATAACTGCCTTTAAATAAAAATAAATAATTGCATCTAAAAATCTTAAGCTTTGCAGCGAACTTTATTCTAAATTATTTTAAAGTGAAATGCTAATTTAGTTGTGCATTCTCCGCCGATTTATTTGAGGCTGGATATAATATTTGAATAGCTGTTTTGCTGCTGCTTCATGTTTTAAGTTTTCCAAATCTCCAAGACGCACAGATTCATACTCATCTATGGTCAGATTTACTATGTTTAAATAAAGCATGGGTATGCCGTGAGGCTTAAAATAAACTGCTCCCGGTGGATATAGTACATCCCTTTTTTTTCGTGGTTTCATATCAATTAGTATTATAGCAGCTTCAAACCAATTAGTATTATATCAGCTTCATATCGATTAATATTATGTCAGCTTCAAACCAATTAATATTATATTAGTTTCATATCGATTAATATTATAATTTCCCGTCTATTTCTCTGATTTAATTCCATATTCGTAATATTGATCCAATTAAGTATACCACTCCTGGCCGAAGTGCCGCTAAAGGATGAAGCCGTATTTATCAATGCACAGTATATCGGGATTTTTACCAGTGTCCTGGGGCTTATTATCCTTGCAACTCTTTCATTTTTTATACCACTATGGGCAATAAAAAAAGGCATAGTTGCTGTATGCGCAGTGCTGGTTATTCCTTATGCGGCAATCGTAATATGCTGGCTGGTAATAAAATCAGGGAGAAAGTAACAGAATGCTATGATGAAAAACAATTCCAGGATGTCACGAAAGCAGGGCTCGTATCATTCATATCATCAATAGCAATATTGGTGATATTTTTCATTATCCAGAACACTGCAAGCAAGTTTTCATTGTTAAGCCTGATTTGGTTCCCGTTGTATTTTTTTATTGCACTTTTGATATTTTCAGGAACGATTCTCTATTTGAACAAAAAAGTATTGGATTAAGCTATTTTTCCATTGATGTTACTTGTATTATGACAGTGTTATGTTATAATAACATCATGTCAAAAAAAGAATCAGGTAATAACAAGATAAAGAAATATACAATTGAAGAACTGAGTGATTTAACAGGATTCTCAAGAAGAACTATCAGGTTTTATATTCAGGAGAATATCATAGAACCTCCCTCCGGCAGAGGGAAAGGAGGTTTTTATTATGACAGTCACCTGTCAAATCTATTAACAATAAGACAACTGCAGGAACAAAAATTAAATTTAAATTCTATCAAGGATATCCTTAGGGGAAAAGGACAGGGATTAGAAGAAGATCCTGGAAAATATATAAGGGATTTAAGAGTGAGATACGAGATTGTTCCAGGACTTGAGATCAACATCAGCAGGGATTTAGAAGAAAAGAAAAACAAAAAAATCCTTGAAACCATCAGGCTGATTAAATCAATTTTTTAAGGAAATAAAAACCGGCACATTAACTAAAAACAAATCGAAACTTTAAAAATGAATCCAGGATCTATAAAAGAAGAACTTTACAACAAAAAATCACACTCCATATTGTACTTAATTAAAAGACCAGAGGATTCCACAAATAAAAGGATTTTACAATCAAACTCCGGCATATTTTATATTTCGATAACAGTTTTAATATTTTTATGCCTGGGTGTATTTCTTAATATTGGCCTTAAAATTCAATCAATAAATTACAAAAAGAATATATTTGAGGCCAATAGGTTAATATTACTGGAGAAAGAACATTCTGACAGGCTTCAGTTAAAAATCTCAGAACTTAGAAGTCCTGCAAGGATTATAGGTATGGCTGAAAGCGAACTGGGAATGAAAATATCTGATAACATAAAGATAATGCAAATTGAAGGATCAAATTTACAGAATAATACAGAATCAAGCTTTTTAATTGAAAAAAACTCCGATACTTCATTAAAAAAATATGACTATTTTTTAGGGATAATTTTTAACTTGGAAGACATCGTTATGGTTGTTTCAGAAGGGGTTTTAACATTTTTCATACCTTAGTTTATTATAAGCCATGAGTTCACTTGCAGGTTTTCTCCAAGCTTTTTTATGGTGGAGATGAGCGGATTCGAACCGCCGACCTCTTGTCTGCCAGACAAGCGTTCTCCCACTGAACTACATCCCCAAAACAGACCCCTTAAAGTGTGTGGTATTTGGAAGTCCGGGAAATTATCATATCATCGAATATCTCAAACATTTTTATTCCATAATCTATTGGCATTATGTGCATAAAAATAATATTCATAAAAGAATTGTGCAGAAATAAATTCATCGACATATTGCCGCTATACAAACTTTGACACTTTATTCTGACCCTGAATGCTGAGGCTATATATATTACCCCTATACACTACAGCGTTTATATTGCCACTATGGGTTGGCGCAATATAAATGCCGACACTATAAATGACCCTATACAAATGTGTCCTCTGTATGCTGCCGCTATAAAAAATGGTGGAGATGAGCGGGATCGAACCGCTGACCTCCTGCTTGCAAGGCAGGCGCTCTCCCAGCTGAGCTACACCCCCAAAAATGTACTGTGCCGTCTTTTCCCAACAGCACAATTGTCTAATATACCAGATAAAAAATAAATTGTCTATAAAAAATAAAGGCATGTAATTGAAAAATCAAAAACGGGCCATTTTATAATTATTTAAAAATAAAAAGCGGACAGGTTTATGGCTATGACCAAACCAGGAATATTTAAATGCTGAAAAACTCATAGTAGAACTATTTGGCTCTATGCCGATTGGGACATCATTTGTACTGGTGGGCATATCTGGATTCGAACCAGAGACCTCGTCCTTATCAGGGACGCGCTCTAACCAACTGAGCTATATGCCCTTTAGACTAAAAACCATTTGTGGCATATTTTTACAATAAATATAATAATATGCCACAAATTTAAGCTTACACAAAATAACAACTCTGCCGCTTTTTGTCAATATTTGCTTATTGCATTTTTGCTTTGCAAACAGCGCCTAAAAAAAGACCTATCTTTTTAGTTTGCCTTTATCTAAAAACAATTTATATTATAAATGGTTAGAACTGCTTATTATCAGCTTCTGGTCTTATTATGTAAACTGCTCTTTTAAAAAAATAACCTATTCCTTATAACTGCCAAACTCCATGTCTCTTATAACTGCTGGACTCTGCTTTCAATGGAAACCGGATTTTCTACAACGACCAGATTTTTATTAGGAGCTAATCTTAGTTCGATGCCTCCGATTATTTTCAGTATGACATTTATCAGCCATGCAAAAACAGTTGCGCCGGCAGCCACAAATACTGAGGCAACAAGCCCAAGAATGACAAACAAAACCATTCCAAGTACACTGCCGCCCATACCGATTCCTAATCCGCCGATTAACTCGCTTAAGTTAAGGCCCGGAATAAGGCTGTTTAAGACATCCCCAAAAGCCGCGCCCTGTGCAGCTATTAATGCCCATCCTATAAGACCAATTATGGCAAACAATATTACAAACAGTATAAAAAATATCAGGTAAGCAACAAGTACAAACTTAAAGACTGAAAACTCACTTATGCTCTTTATTATCCTTCTTTCAACTTTCATAATCGCCCCTTTTTTTTATATTTATAATGAGGCTTGAAAAAATCTTTTTTAAACTATGCTTCTGCAAACAGTCTTACATCTTAAACCATTTGTCTGCAAGCTTTGCAACACCGGGAATCCTGAATGTTTTGCCTGAGAATCCCATAATAATACAAACTATTGCCAGAACCCAAGAGATACCCCAGATCAGCCACCCAAACCATGAAAAGAAAAACCATCCTATATAAGGGATCCAACCGAGTATCAATGTAAAAACTATCATTGATAAAAATCCAATTGCACCAAGTATCAGGGCCTGCAATGCGTTCCATTTTACGAATCTGTTCTCTTTTTCCATCAACCATATAATCAGTCCTCCGAGCCAGCTAAACAGATAAGCCAGCAGATTTGCGACTTTGGGATCAAGACCGGTTGAACTTTTTTTAGCCGCATCTTCGTCCACATTGAACATAGGTTTATCATACATTTTTTTTGCCTCCTTTTTTGTAGCTATTTTTTAGATTTTGTAATTATAATAGATATTCAAAAAAATAAGTAATATAGATTTTAAAAAACAGGATTTTAAATGTATTTCCCTGTTTTAATCCTCCGGATAGGCTATTGAATAAGAAGCCACATAATTTCCTTCGGTTACCTTAATTACCTTGACACCCTGAGTACTTCTACCGGTACTGTGTATAGAGTCAGCAGGTATCCTTATAAGTATTCCATTAGTTGTAATGATTATAACATCATGCCCATCCTTTAAAATGCCGGCTCCTGCAACTTTCCCTTTCTTTTCGGTTATAATGACTGTCCTGACTCCGCTTCCGCCTCTTTTTTGCTTGTTGTAATCTGACAAGTTAGTCCTTTTTGCAAAACCGTTTTCGGTCAGTATAAATAAATCTGCATGTATATCCTTGACAACTATCATAGCCAGCAAATAGTCACTTTTTACGAGTCTCATCCCTTTGACGCCCCTGGTGGTCCTGCCCATGGACCTGCAATCCTTTTCTGAAAACCTGATTGCCTGGCCATTTCTTGATACCATTATGACTTCTTCGCTGCCATTTGATTTTTCGACACTTATAAGTTCGTCGCCTTCCATAAGATTTATAGCAATAAGTCCGTCTTTCCTGGAGGTGTCGTATTGCGAAAGGGGCGTTTTCTTTACCATCCCTTTCTTTGTTGCCATTACAAGAAAATCGCTTTCTCCGAACTCTTTTGTTGCGATAATTGCCGCAACCCTTTCATTGGATTTAAAAGGCAGGAGGTTTACAATTGCTTTTCCCTTGGACGTCCTGCTTCCTTCAGGCAATTCCCAGATTTTTAACCTGTAGACTTTCCCAAGATTTGAAAAAAACATCATATAGTGGTGGGTAGAAGATATAAAAAGATGCTCTACAAAGTCATCTTCCTTTAAGTTTAAGCCGGTTACTCCTCTGCCTCCCCTTTTCTGGTTCCTATAGGTAGCAAGGGGGACCCTTTTAATATAACCGGAATGACTTATGGAAATAACATTTTCTTCATCTGCAATTAAGTCTTCTACATCAAAATCGGCAGCGCTTGCAGCTATTTCCGTTCTTCTTTCACTGATATATTTTTTCTTTATCTCGGCGAGCTCTGTCTTTATTACGCCGTAAATAAGCTCATCACTGCCTAAAAGTTTTTTGAGGTTCTTAATCTTTTCCTCGAGCTCTTTATACTCCTTCTTTACTTTGTCTCTTTCAAGTCCGGTCAGTCTCTGAAGCCTCATATCAAGTATGGCCTGTGCCTGGATATCGCTAAGCTTGAACTGTTTCATCAGTTTTTCTTTTGCAGTCGGTACATCCTTTGAGGACCTGATAGTCTTTATCACTTCGTCAAGGTTGTCAAGAGCAATAAGCAGACCCTCTACAATATGCAGCCTGTCCTCTGCAACCTTTAATTCATATTTTGACCTGTTGACGACAATTATAAACCTGTGCTTTACGTACTCATTCATAATAGCCTTAAGGCCAAGCGTCTTTGGGATGCCGTCAACCAGCGAAAGCATTATAATGCCAAATGTTGACTCAAGTTGTGTATTTTTATACAGGGAATTTATAATAATATTAGGAATGGCATCTTTGCGAAGATCAATTGCAACACGCATACCGCTTTTATCAGATTCATCACGAAGATCGCTGATGCCTTCAAGTTTCTTTAACTTGACAAGCTCTGCTATTGCTATAACTAGATTGGATTTCTTTACTTCATAGGGCAGTTCGCTGATTATTATCTGTGCTTTGCCTTTGGGGGATTGTTCAATATGTACCCGGCCCCTGACTTTTATTTTCCCCTTACCTGTGTTATAGGCTTCCACGATTCCCGCATGCCCCATTATCATCCCGCCGGTAGGAAAATCCGGTCCTTTGATCCTTTTCATGAGGTCCTTTGTTGTAGCGTCCGGATGATCGATATTATAGATTATCCCGTCGATGACTTCTCCAAGGTTGTGCGGCGGAATGTTTGTTGCCATTCCTACAGCAATTCCTGAAGAACCGTTGACCAGAAGGTTGGGAATTTTAGAAGGAAGGACCGAGGGCTCCTTAAGCGACGCATCAAAGTTATCGGTAAAAGCAACCGTATCTTTGTCTATATCCAGGAGAAGTTCTTCTGCAATCTCGGCCAGCCTTGCTTCTGTGTACCTCATTGCTGCCGGATTATCGCCATCAACAGAGCCGAAGTTGCCATGGCCGCTGATTAAGGGGTAGCGAAGTGAAAAATCCTGGGCCATTCGAACAAGTGACTCATAAACTGCTGTATCCCCATGCGGATGGTATTTTCCAAGGACTTCCCCGACAATTCTTGCGCATTTTTTAAAAGGGGTATTATGCCTCATGCCCATATCGTGCATGGCATAAAGAATTCGCCTGTGCACAGGTTTTAGACCATCCCTGATATCAGGAAGAGCCCTTCCGATTATTACGCTCATGGCATAACTCAGATAAGATTCCTGCATTTCGGATTCTATTTCAATGCTTTTTACCTTTCCCCTGAGCTCGAAAACCATTTAATCCACCAATTCCTGTTTTTTAAACTTTTACTTTTTTACCTATATAGGTTTACTCTTACTTTTAATATTAAATAGTATTTTATTATCTTATTAATTCTATTATTTTATTAATTTTATTGTTTTTCCTATATGGCCATATTTATATTTTTAATATTAAATATTAATTTTTTGTTGAATAAATATTAATTTTTTACTGAATTAACTTTGTTTGTTAAATATCTATGAAAGAGACTTCCCTTGCGTTCTTTTCAATAAATGCCCGCCTCGGTTCAACTTTCTCCCCCATAAGTGTTGAAAAGATGTCATCCGCTATAAGCGCATCCTCAATCTCGACTTTCAGGAGCGTCCGGGATTCAGGATTCATGGTAGTATCCCAAAGCTGCTCCGGGTCCATCTCTCCAAGACCTTTGTATTGCTGGATTGTGACACCTTTGGAGCCGACTTTCTCCTTGATCCTTACAAGTTCCTTTTCATTATAAGCATAATATACTTCCTTGCCGTGCCTTACCTGGTAAAGCGGCGGCTGCGCAATATATATATAACCCTGTTCAAAAAGCTTGTTCATATACCTGTAAAAGAAAGTAAGTATAAGGGTCCTTATATGTGCGCCGTCAACATCAGCATCAGTCATTATTATTATTTTATGGTATCTTGCATTGCCAATGTCGAACTCATCGCTTATTCCCGTACCAAAAGCTGTTACCATGTTCTGTATCTGTTCGCTGCTTAATATCTTATGCAGTCTTGCTTTTTCAACATTCAAAATCTTGCCTCTAAGCGGAAGTATGGCCTGGAACCTTCGGTCTCTTGCCTGCTTGGCGCTGCCTCCGGCAGAATCGCCTTCAACCAGGAAGATCTCGGAAAGTTCAGGCTCGCCTATGGAACAATCAGCAAGCTTTCCTGGCAATGAACATGAATCGAGCAGGGATTTCTTCCTGGTAAGATCCCTTGCTTTTTTTGCAGCATTTCTTGCCCTTGCAGCTTCGACGCATTTGCCTATGATTGCTTTTGCAATCGGGGGATTTTCACCAAGGAATTCAGAGAGTTTTGCATTTACGGTAGATTCCACAAAACCTTTTATCTCACTGTTGCCAAGCTTTGTCTTGGTCTGCCCTTCAAACTGGGGCTCCTGAAGTTTGACGCTTATTATGGCCATCAGTCCTTCCCTTACATCCTCCCCGGTAAGGTTTTCATCTTTTTCTTTTAAAAGCCCAGAGCTTCTAGCATAATCATTTACGGTCCTTGTAATAGCGCCCTTAAACCCTACAAGGTGCGTGCCGCCTTCAGTTGTGTTTATATTATTGGCAAAAGTAAAAATGCCTTCATTGTATCCCTGGGTATACTGCATCGCAATTTCAACTTCGTGGTTTTGTTCCTGGTTGGTTATGTAAATCGGGTTCTTATGTATGACTTCTTTTTTCTCGGAAAGATATTTCAGGAAATCGACAATGCCGCCGTTATACTGAAAGACCTCTTTTTTGTCCTCCTCTTCCCTGTGGTCAAAAAGGCTTATCTTTAGGCCCTTATTTAAAAATGCCATTTCCCTCATTCTGGCACTGAGGATCTCATATTTGTAGTCGATTTCCTCAAAAATATCCTCATCGGGATAAAATGTAATAATAGTGCCATGCGTATCAGTCTTTTCACCCTTTATCAGGTCGGTCACCGGATTACCGCGCTTATATTCCTGGCGCCAGATATTTCCGTCCCTTCTGACCTCCACGAGCAGTTTTATAGAAAGAGCATTTACAACTGAAAGGCCAACGCCATGCAGGCCGCCTGCGACTTTATAACCGGAATCTCCGAATTTTCCTCCCGCGTGTAATTTTGTAAGAACAATCTCCACGGCAGACTTATTGTACTGGTCAATTTTTTTAACAGGGATACCCCTGCCGTTATCTACAACAGTTACTGAACTATCCTTATTAAGCATGATAAGTACGTTATCGCAAAATCCTGCCATCGCTTCATCTATGCTGTTGTCAACCACTTCATAAACAAGATGGTGCAGTCCCCTTACGCCTGTTGAGCCTATATACATGCCTGGTCTTTTTCTTACCGCTTCAAGACCCTCCAGTACTCTGATGTCTTTTGCATCATAACTGGAACTCTGGGATTC
>JBBQDW010000080.1:0-8920 GCA_038320085.1 Candidatus Humimicrobiales bacterium | reverse complement strand
GCAGTTGATATTTATTGGGCAATAAAGAAAATAAAGTCATTTCCCGACCCAATATCCAAAGCCAGTTAAGTGCTTAACTCTGAGGGTCTTGCCGGCTTCCTGTTTCCTCTACCTGCTAAATTAAAGATAAATTATTTGATACAAACTTAAAAGTTATTAATCGTGCAGCTTTCAGATAAAACGATTCTACATTATTGCACTCTTTTGCTCCTTCTTGCTTTCTATATAATTTGCTTTAAAAGGAAAAGGAATAACTTCAGGATTTTTTTTCTCTGCTTTCCATAAATCTAATTTTGTTTGCATATTGAGCCAACTCTCCGGAGACGTCTTGGTAGCCTTTCCTATTCTTAGTGCCATTTCAGGGCTTAAAGAAGAATGTCCATTCAAAAACTCTGATAAGGCCTTTCTGGATACACCAAGGTCTAAAGCTGCCTGAGTAACTGTAAGCCCTAAAGGAATTAACACTTCCTCTTTAAAAAGATTCCCCGGATGAACCGGTTTTCTTTTAGTTAACATTTTTACCTCCTAGTGGTAGACACGGTAATCAACAATATAAGCATCACCTTGTTTAAAATAAAAAGTGATTCTCCAATTTCCGCTTACACATACCGACCAGGTGTTTTTTTCCTTTCCAGAAAGTCTATGAAGCTTAAATCCCGGAAGATTCATATCTTTAACAGATAATGAAGCATCCAGACGATCCAGTATTCTGGCTAGTTTAGATGTATGTCCGGGAATTATCCCCTTTATTGCGTCACGAAGGAAAAAATCTTCAAGGCCTTTATGTTTAAACGACTTAATCATTTTAGGTATTGTAACCTATAACGTATCAGGTATCAATAGCACTATTTGAATACTTAGGATTACAGACGGCTGTTTTTAATAATATTTACAAGATTTTCAGCTGCATATACAGGGACCACAGCTATTGATCCGTATTTGCTGAAGTTTTCGGCAGATATTCTTACTCCAAGACTGCCGTTTCTTTCTTCAAGAAATTTGAACATGCTCTGCATTGCCCCCTTTGTGCCTGATTTAACTTCTATGGGGATAATCCTGCCATCAATTGCAATTACAAAATCAACTTCAGCAGAACTTCCGCGCTGCTCCCTATGCCAGTAGTACAGTTCCGGGCGATGATGCGGCGGGCCCGATGCTGCAAGCGCAAGAGAGACTGATAATTCTGAAATTCCTCCCCGATTTACAAAATCACTTTCTGCGATAAATTGTCCAAGATCAAGCCCTGATACTTTTTGAAGTATACCTGTATCAAACATTGCAGCTTTGAATTTGCTCTCGTCGATTGCTGCGCCAAGTGGAATTCCCCTGGCAGAAGTATGAAATATTTTGTAAACCAATCCGGCGCTTATTAGCAATTCAAGGGCAATTTTATAGTTTGCTGAACGTTGGGGTGATATATTGCTGTAAACAAACTTACTGCCGTTTTGAAGAGCAACAGAACGGAAAACTTCTGACATTTTATCCATTGAAATGTGCTTTTTATACTTGGCAAAATCATCAGTCAGCGTGGTTATTAAGTCATCGAGCACTTTCTGGCTGCCAAGCATATTTCGATGCTTTGCATAGTATTCTACAGAAGCGGGAAGCCCGCCTATTATTTGGTATTTACGGAATAATTCAAGTATTTTTATATGGATGATATCATCCACGGGCTTTTCAGATGAAGATGATTTTATATAGTCAACCAGTTGATCTTCGCCGAGTGCCGTAAGGAATTCAAAAAAAGTCATAGGATATAGAAAAAGTGATTCTATCCTCCCTACGCCAAAAGATGGTATCTGCGCAATAGCAAACCCAAGAAGAGAACCGGCTGAAGCAACATGGAGTTTCGGCATTTTTTCATAGAAAAATCTTAGAGATCGGAGAGCTTGCGGACAAGCTTGTATTTCATCAAAAAAAAGTAGCGTTTTATCTGCGCCTATCGGTATACCATAATACAGAGAAAGCTTTTCAACAATTTGAACCGGGTCAAGTGAACCACTAAAAAAATTTGAAACAGCTTGATCCATCTCAAAGTTAATTTCAAGAAAATGAGAAAATGTTTTTCCAAGCTCCCTAATCAGATATGTTTTGCCTACTTGCCTTGCTCCTCTGACTAAAAGTGCCTTTCTATCCGGATTTTTCTTCCAATCAAATAAGTTATTCAGAAAAAAACGCCGCACCGTACACCTCCATTATGCAATAATCAAGGCAATAATAAGCAATACACATGCAAAAGTCAAGGCAATAAATACCTAAATCTCTGCAAAAGTCAAGGCGACAAAAAGCAATTAGCATTTCAGCATCACCCGGAGCTCCTGATGAAGATATAACGGCGGGATGGAAAACTTATACAAATGATGAATACGGGTTTGAATTTAAATATCCTGAAGGACTGCAGATCGAGAACACATTCACATCTTTCTACCATCTTAAAGATTATTGGAGGGTCGGGGTTTCAAGTTATACCAATGGCAAACCGGTAGTAAGCATTGCTGTTGCCTGTATCAACCATTTTCCTGACCTCGGCAAAATGGTTCAAAACTTCATAACCGCTGTTATTACAGGCAACCATTGCTCTCTTTGGAATTGAAAAAATTTTAAAACTTATAAAAAAACTTATAAAACATTGAATTAAAAAGCCTATTGGTTTAAAATTATTATATGAAAATGCTTTGGGAAGTTTTGTCTGCGGACCAGCAAGAAATCCTGCCTAAGTTTGTTTTTTTAAAAGAGCAAAATTTTTACCTGGCAGGAGGCACTGCGCTGGCTCTTCAGATTAAACACAGAACTTCTATTGATTTTGATTTTTACACCGAAAAAGAGTTCCACTCCACAGGAATATATGAACAATTTCAGAAGCAGAAGAACAGAAAAATTTTACTGTCCGCAATTACAGAAAAAAACACTTTGCTCCTGGAATTAAATGACATCAGTATCAGCCTTTTTACCTATCCTTACCCATTGGTCCGAAATCTAGTGAAAAGCCAATATTGTAATCTCGCTTCCCTTGAAGATATTGCCGCAATGAAAATGATTGCGATTATCCAGAGAGGAACAAAACGTGATTTTATAGACCTTTATTTTTTAATCAGGAAAATAGGGCTGGAAAATATTTTCGATTATGCTATGGAAAAATACTCCGGTTTTAACGAATATCTGGCACTTCAATCGTTGACTTACTTTAAAGATGCTGAGATTGAAAGTAATGATAGAAATATTAAGCTCTTTGAACCTTTTAACTGGAAAGATGCAAAAAAATTTTTTGTTGACGAGGCGGAAAAAATAAAAGAAACGTGGAGAAGAAAGAAATGAAAAAGAAAATACCACAAAATATTGCCCCCTGCCTGTGGTCATACAATATTGACAATTTGGACCTTAAAAAAGATAAAGAAACCATTATTACCCAGGTTCTTAATTATGGGGATGCCGGAAGAATTAAATGGCTCTATTCGGTTTATTCAGAGGAGGACATTAGGAAGGTAGTCTTAAGCCCGCGTCGAGGCATGTGGTTTCCAAAGGTAATTAATTTTTGGGAGACCATGCTCAAAACCAAGATCCCGAAAAAGAAAAAAGAGAATGCAATCTTTAGACTGGACCCTTTTTAAATAAAATTCGCTACGATAAACAACTTATTTAACAATACAAAAAAGATTTTTGGAGAATATATTTAATTATGAAGCAACTTTAGTAGAACTTATATGCTCCGCGTTTTTTAGCTCTTATTAATGTATGTGATTCAATACTCTAGTGGTAGTCACAGTAATCAACAATATAAGACTTAATCATTTTCCACTTTTATGCGATGTGAATAAAATCAGGATATTATGCTGTATGCTCTACCTGTGCCCATCAACCCATTCTTTGAGCGCTCTGTCCATACGCGATTGCCAGCCGTTGCCTGTGGAGCGGAAATATTCAATCACTTCGCGGCTGTACCGCACAGTGACAGGCTCTTTAAGAGGTGTTTTTTGCGGCCCGCGCTGCCCTGGCCTGCGTATAAGTATTTCTGTGGCAAGTTTAGGACCTAATATTTCAGGCAGCGCTTCGACTGCCGGCTTGAAGAGCCGCATATCTTCTCGTGTTAATTCCCTGACTTCGCCCTGTTTATTGGTTAAGGGTTTCTTGTTCATAATAATGTACCTCTCTTAAAGTAATTATAAAATTAACTTTAAAAAATATCACACATGCAAAAGTCAAGGCCAATTGGCCATGTGTATTTTAAATGGCAATATTTATATAAATTTTTCAATAAGCTGGCATTTCCAGTATAAATTCTATCACTTCAGAATGCTTCAAATTTAGAATAAAGTAAGATGAAATTAAATTGACTTACTAAATATTATATGGTATATATTTTAATATAAGGGGGATTAAAAATGACAACAACAATTGTTAGCGCCAAGGGACAAATTGTAATACCTTCAAAAATACGCCGCAAGTACAATATTAAAAAAGGTATAAAGCTATATATTGAGGAAAGAGATGGAGAATTAGTACTTAAAGCTGTAACTCCTGAGTATATTAAGAAAATTTCCGGAACACTAAAGACCGGAGGGAAATTATCAAGGCTTTTACTGAAAGAACGGTCAGAAGACAGGGAAAGAGAGATCTAATTTATGGATAGAATTCTTGATTCGCATGGATTAATGATTTTTTTAGAAAAAGAAACCGGCTTTGAAAAGGTTGAATCATTTTTTATCGACGCAGTTGAAAAAGACAACACCCTGCTAATGACAACAGTAAATTATGGCGAAGTTTGTTATATTATTTTGCGGGAATGTGGACAAGAAAAATTAAAGGAAATTGAAAAAATAATTGAAACCCTGCCAATTAAGATTATTGATGTAGATATAAATCTTGCAAGACAAGCGGCCCGTTTTAAAGCCGGTAATAAAATATCTTATGCAGATTGTTTTGCTGCTGCGCTGGCAAAAATTCACAAAGGTGAAATTATAACCGGGGACAAGGAATTTAAAGTTTTAGAAAACGAAGTAAAGATTTTGTGGGTATAAGCAGATTTAAAAAAAATAAAGAGATAATTTTATTAAAAGCATAATAAAAGGAAGTTCTGCAGCTTTTAGATAAAACGGTCAATCTCTTCTGTCAGATAAAAGGGGATGGAAATTTTAGGCAAAGTAAGGTTTGTATCAAGCATATATTTCATCTTATAGTTCTTTTCTTTCTTGCACAGAAGGCTGGTTTCTATCTTGTAAAAAATCTGAAGTAAAATAATTAACACCAGATTCAAGAGCCTTCCATGCAGAATCCTTTGGTATTAAATTTATTTTAGTATTGCCGACTATCATCAGACATACTTTTGGTCCAATATTATTTTGAAGAATTTAAGTAATTAATATCCACAAATTTTGACAAATTTGTGGATATGCTATATATTAAGTCTATGTTTAAAAGAACTTATGAACCCCTGGAAAATTATATTAAGCCTGGTAAAGTGCTGGTCATATACGGCCCTCGCCGTGTAGGTAAAACTACTCTTCTCCAGAATTATCTGAGCCAGACAAAATTAAGATATAAACTTGATTCAGGTGACAATATAAGAACGCAGCAAATTCTTGGATCTAACGACTTTGAAAAGATTCTCTCCTATGTCGAAGGCTATGAGCTTCTTGCAATAGACGAGGCACAAAATATTCCGAATGTTGGAGTGGGATTAAAAATAATAACGGACCAGAGCCCAAAAATTAAAATAATTGTCACAGGCTCGTCTTCTTTCGAGCTTTCGGGACAGGTCGGGGAGCCTCTGACTGGCCGCAAGCATACTCTTATTTTATACCCGATGTCTCAACATGAGCTGCTTTCAAATTTTAATAAATTTGAATTGAATGAAAAACTGGGGGATTTTCTGGTATTTGGAACATACCCGGAAGTTATACAAAGTAATACCCGCCAGGAAAAAATTGATATTATTACTGAAATTACAGACTCGTATTTGCTAAAAGATATATTGGCTTTTGACAGGGTAAAAAGTTCGCGCACACTGCTTGACTTATTAAAATTACTGGCATTCCAGGTTGGAAGTGAAGTATCATTGACAGAACTTGGAACACAACTGCATGCCGATGTAAAAACAATACAGAGATACCTGGATCTTTTGGAAAAAGCATTTGTTATTGCAAGACTGGGGGGATTCAGCCGTAATTTGCGTAATGAAATTACTAATAAGTATAAGTATTATTTTCTTGATAATGGCATCAGAAATGCCCTGGTTGCGCAATTTAACAGGCTTGATCAGCGTAACGATATCGGCGCTTTATGGGAAAATTTCATTTTTATTGAACGTTTAAAATACCGTAAGTACCATTCTATCTATGCAAATATTTATTTTTGGAGGACATATGAAGGCCAGGAGATTGACCTGGTGGAAGAAAGAGAAGATAAGCTATATGGCTATGAATTCAAATGGTCAACTTTAAAGTCAGTACAACCGCCAAAGAACTGGATAAGAGCTTATCCTAAATCTCAATTTACTGTTATAAGGCCGGATAAATATCAGAATTTCATTTTTCCTGAATAATAAAAACCTTAAAAGCAAATTGTTCAATATTTCAGCCTGGTGTGGTAAAATTTTCAGGCTTGTATATTGAAAAATGTTTTCTGTCAAAAGTAAATACTTTAAATTGCTCCACTGTCTGTAAAAATCATTTTCTAAATTTCTCCATTAAAAATTCTTCGACTTTTTCTGAGACATTGTTTGCTTCCGGGCCCTCAGCAATGCCTATGATATCCTATAGTCAATTAACTTGTAATCTGCACTCTTTTGCTCCTTCTTGCTTTCTATATAATTTGCTTTAAAAGGAAAAGGAATAACTTCAGGATTTTTTTTCTCTGCTTTCCATAAATCTAATTTTGTTTGCATGTTGAGCCAACTCTCCGGAGACGTCTTGGTAGCCTTTCCTATTCTTACTGCCATTTCGGGGCTTAAAGAAGAATGTCCATTCAAAAACTCTGATAAGGCCTTTCTCCCCTGTCTGTGCTATGATTTATCCGGCATATTCTGTCCAGGCATAATAATTCCAGTGCCTGTTTTAAGGCTTTGGCAGTAACCTTGCGGTCTATATTGCTGAACATAAATTTTTGCCGGAATCTTTTCTAATCTATTGAAATTAATTAGTCAATATGTCATAATGACTATATTAATCTATTCAAATAATTTTAGAAAACAAGGAGGATGCTTTTCTTGAAAGCTGAATTTGAAGTAAATACAACAGACGAAAAAACAGTTTCAATTGCTGAAGCAAAAAGCAGTTTTTCTGAGTACATATCCAGGGTTGCTTATGCAGGTGAGAGGATACTTATAACTAAAAGAGGAAAACCCATTGCCGGGCTTGTTTCCTACAAAGAACTTGAAAAAATTAAAAAATTAAAAAAAGCTGATGGCTTAAAAGGTATAATAGGACAATTAAAAGAATTTGAGGGTTTCTCTGATACTTTAGACGAAGTATATGCAGATAGAAAAAAAGATGGGGGAAGAGATGTATCTTTTTGATACCGACAGTATTTCAAATCTTTTAAAGAAAAACCCTTCACAAAAATTTGTGGAAAATATTTCCAGGCTTGACAAGAGTGTCCAGTATATTTCGTGCATAACAGTTGGAGAAATTGTATACGGTGCTTATATAAGTGATAAAACACAATTTTATCTTGATAATCTTATAAAAATATTGCTGCCTTCAATAAATGTCTTAAATTTTGATGCTGATGCCGCTTTTGTCTATGGAAAAATCAGGGAAGGGCTTGTAAAAAGCGGAAATATAATATCGAACACGGACATCCAGATCGCATCAATTGCAATTGCAAACGAACTTATTTTAATAACCAGGAACACCCGGCATTTTCAAAACATCAAAGAACTTCAAATCGAAAACTGGCTTATTTAAATCTTTGCAATCCCTGCTTTTGATTTAATCCTTTTCTTCTGCTTAATCAGTCGGCCCAGTTTATAAATTGTTCCTTTTTCATATTTTCTGAATAGTAAGCGGAAGAGAATATAAAAATGCTAATGAGTTTTCAGGGGATTTCATTTACTTTATGGCCGTGTTAAAAACAAATCTTTCGATGGCATGGGCAACTCCGTCTTCTTCGCAACGGGTGCTGACAAAATCTGCTGCCGCTTTTACCGCCTCGGGGGAGTTTCCCATGGCAACACCTGTTCCTGCAAAGTTTATTATACCAAGGTCGACTTCGGTATCACCCATTGCCATGACTTCTCCCCTTTTTAACCCGGCAAGTTCCATTACTTTTTTTAGTCCTGTAAGCTTGCCTGCGCAGTTGTCTATGATGTTGACAAACATTTTACCGGCCCGCCGGAATTTCAGGTCCTGTCCAAACCTGTCTATAAAATAAGCGTTCCTGGGATCATCGTCGTTTAAAAACAAAGTTACCTGGAGCATATTGTTGACCACTTCATCCGATGTCATATCTGGGATATGCCGAAAAACAGCATCGTTTTCAACAACATAATTTAAATCACGGCGCAGCGCTTCATGTGTTATCAGTGAATCGCAAGTCTGGCCGATAAAGAGTATCTTAAGCTCTCTGCAGGCCTGGAAGACTTCCCTGACAAATTGCCCCTGCATCCTTTTTATGTAACAAAGTTCCAGGTTTTCCTTTATGAGTGTGGCACCGCTTGATGCCGCATGATATCCTTCAAGATCCAGCTCTTTTATAGTTTCGCTTGCTGATGCGGCGCACCGGCCGGTATGGATACTGACCATGATCCCCATATCAATACACTTTTTAATGGCATCACGGTTTTTTTTGCTTACTGTCTGGTCAGGAGCTATAAGAGTTCCATCAAGGTCCAGTGCTATTAATTTTATCAATATTATCAGGTCCTTTGAGTTGGGTTAGAAACATTCCTTTAGAATATCAGCCAAATTGATTTCAGCATATGCGA
>JBBQDW010000079.1:0-8954 GCA_038320085.1 Candidatus Humimicrobiales bacterium | reverse complement strand
AATTATGGCAGACAGAAGAAAACTTATAGAAAAATCTGTTGAGGGCATTTATGCAATTAAGAAAAAAATTGTTGCCCAGATGCATCTTTATTTTAGCGAAATGCAGGTAACTCATTCACAGTGGGCAGTATTGCAACTGGTAAAAATGAACGGCACTATCAGCATTAAAAACCTTGCAAATCTGCTTGGCACAACAAGCAGCGCTACAACACAGATTGTTGACAGCCTTGTAAACAAAGAGCTTCTTTTCAGGAAAAGAAATCCGCAAGACCGCAGGGTCTTAAAAGTTGCGTTAACGGAAAAATCGATTATACAGTTTGATTCAATAAGAAGTAATAGTTTTACCACTCTTTCTTCTTTGTTTGACGTCCTGGACGACGATGAACTTTTAAAATATTGTGAGCTTAGTGATAAGATAACCCGCAGTATTTCTGCAGATTTATCTAAAGAAAAAATCCGATAATAATGAAGCAGCCGGCAAATAAAAAAAGTAATAGGCCCAAATGGCAGCATAGAAGCCACAAAGTATTATAGAATCCATAAGGCATCACAGGAGCTAAATGGCAGCATAGAAGCCACAGAGTATTATAGAAGATAACAGAAAGAGAAGAACTTAAATGATAAAATTAGCAAAGTATTTAAAACCTTTTATATTTCTGATAATAATTTCGATTGTGCTGTTGTTTGCCCAGGCAATGGCTGATCTTACACTTCCTGACTACATGTCAAATATTGTAAATTACGGGGTTCAGCAGGGCGGCATAGCAAATGCGGTCCCGAAAGCAATCCGCCAGTCCGGGATGGAAAAGCTTACAATATTTATGAGTACAGAGGATAAAGCCGCGGTTTTAAATGATTATACTCTGGTTGATAAAAATTCTCTGGATTATGAAAAATATCTGGCTGAGTATCCACAGCTTGAAAAAGAGCCTGTTTACATAATAAACAAAATAAATGCAAGTGAGACAAACAGGGTAAATCCTATTTTTGGTAAAGCGTTCCTGATTGTTTCAGGTATAGAGCAAATGATTGCCGACCCTTCCAAGGCAGCTGCAGCAAGTGCCAAACTGGGTTTTGATAAAATGGGCTTTGATCTGTCAAAGATCCCTGCCGGTGCGAGCTCTGACCAGGTCTTTGCAATGCTTGCAAAATTGCCGGCTGAACAGCTGTCCAAGATTAAGGATGCCACAGACATGCAGTTTAAAGCTCTCGGTGACAGGATGATAACACAGTCTGCAGTTGGAGCTGTAAAAGCTGAATATTCTGCCCTTGGGATGGATACAGGCAAAATTCAAAGCAGCTATATTATGCGCATCGGGCTGCTTATGCTGCTATTGTCCCTGGCATCTGCAGCCTGCACCATTGCAGTAGGTTATTTTTCTGCAAAAGTTGCAGCAGGACTAGCCAAGAATCTTAGAAGAATGGTTTTTACCAAAGTTGAGAATTTTTCGAATGCAGAGTTTGATAAATTTTCTACAGCTTCTCTAATTACAAGATCTACTAACGATATCACCCAGATACAAATGTTAATAATAATATTAATAAGGATTGTATTTTATGCTCCCATTATGGCAATTGGCGGGGTAGTAAGGGCGCTTGCAAAAAGCGCATCCATGTCCTGGATTATTGCACTGGCGGTAGTTGTCATTATCTCCCTTATTCTCATAGTCTTTTCTATTGCATTGCCAAGATTTAGGATAATCCAGAAACTTATAGACAGGCTTGGTCTTGTAACTCGTGAGAACCTGTCAGGAATGATGGTCATAAGGGCATTTAATACACAAAAATTTGAAGAGAGCAGGTTTGACAAGGCCAACGTTGACCTTACCAGGACCTCTTTATTTATTAATCGTGTGATGGTCGTAATGATGCCGGTCATGATGCTTGTCATGAACGGAGTGTCACTTCTTATCATTTGGGTCGGTGCGCACCGGGTGGCATCATCCCATATACAGGTTGGCGATATGATGGCCTTTATGCAGTATGCAATGCTTATACTAATTTCTTTTTTAATGCTGTCATTTATGTTTATTATGATTCCCAGAGCCTCAGTATCTGCCGGGAGAGTCGTTGAAGTTATTGAAACAGATGCAACTATAGTAGATCCCGAAAATACAAAGCCTTTCAGCAGCGACGCCCCGGGACAGGTAGAGTTCAGGAATGTTTCATTCCGCTACCCTGAAGCAGAAGAAGATGTCCTGCATGATATAAATTTTACTGCAAAACAGGGCGCCACAACGGCATTTATTGGCTCAACAGGTTCCGGTAAATCCACCATAGCCAATTTGCTTTTGCGTTTTTATGATGTTTCAGATGGCAGTATCCTTGTAGAAGGGACAGACATAAGGGATGTCAAACAGCATGACCTCAGGGAAAAAATCGGTTATGTGCCGCAGCAGAGCATTCTTTTTTCAGGCAGTATTGAAAGCAACTTAAAGTTTGGTGATGAGAATGCAAGCCGGGAACAACTGGTATCAGCCGCAAAGACCGCGCAGGCAATGGAGTTTATAAATGAAAGGCCTGATGGTTTTGATTCAGAAATTTCCCAGGGCGGGAAAAATGTATCAGGAGGACAAAATCAGAGACTTTCAATTGCAAGAGCGCTTGCAAAAAATCCTGAAATACTGATTCTTGATGATTGTTTTTCGGCGTTGGATTTTAAAACAGATAAGGCCCTTCGTAAGGCGCTTAAAGTGTATGCCGCTAAAAGCACAATATTGCTTATAGGGCAGCGAGTCGGGACAGTGATGAATGCTGACCAGATAGTGGTACTGGACGAAGGGAAAATTAAGGGTATAGGAACACATAGAGAGCTTATGGAAGGTTGTGACACTTACAGGGAAATCGCCCTGTCGCAGCTTAGCAAGGAGGAACTGGCGTGAACAATATGGAAAATAAAGGGAAAAATAGACATGGTTATAAGGGTGCGCAGGGTTTCGGCGGTCCGGGTACAGCAGGTTCAGGTCCGGGTACGGCAGGTTCAGGTCCCGGGTCGGCAAGGAGAGGGCCCGCGGGGTTCGGCGGTCCGGGGGGCGGCCATGGGATTCAGATGCAGGGCGAAAAAGCGCGAAACTTTAAGGGCACAATGTCCAAGTTTATTAAATATATCAGTGAATTTAAGGCACTTGTATTTGTTGTAATAATCTTTGCGATTGTTTCAACAATATTTTCAATTGTAGGTCCCAAGATTCTCGGAAGAGCAACAACCAGGCTCTTTGAGGGTGTTATGGGACAAATATCAGGAACCGGCGGCGGTATAGATTTTAAATACATAGGCAACATGCTGCTTATAGCAGTTGGCCTTTATCTTGTTTCAGCGCTTTTTTCATACGTCCAGGGCTGGATAATGTCCGGAGTATCAATGAAAATAACTTATCGTTTAAGAAAAGACGTATCGGAAAAAATAAACCGGATGCCCTTAAAATATTTTGACGGCACCAATCATGGAGAGATACTTTCCCGTGTGACCAATGATGTCGACACGATAAACCAGACTTTAAACCAGAGCTTAACACAGATAATAACTTCAGTTACAATGGTTATAGGCGTTTTGGTAATGATGTTTACCATAAGCTGGATAATGACGCTTGCCGCTATACTTGTTGTGCCCCTGTCTTTTGGCCTTATCATGGTTGTTGTAAAACAATCACAAAAGTACTTTAAACAGCAGCAGGTTTACCTGGGGCATGTAAATGGCCATGTAGAAGAGATGTATGGCGGGCATAACGTTATGAGAGCCTTTAACGGGGAGAAAAAAAGCGAAGAGAAGTTTGACGGCTACAATAACGTATTATACAGGGCAGCATGGAAATCCCAGTTTTTATCGGGGCTTATGATGCCCATTACATTTTTTGTCGGAAATCTTGGTTATGTTGCAGTGGTGGTTCTGGGCGGATATCTGGCTGCCCAGGGTAAAATGTCCGTAGGCGATATTCTTGCTTTTATACTTTATGTACGTTCCTTCATGCAGCCGATATCACAGATAGCAAACATATCAAACGTCCTTCAGCAGACTGCAGCTGCAGCGGAAAGGGTTTTTGAGTTCCTGGAAGAAGATGAAGAAATACCGGAAACGGCAAACCCGGTCAAACCTCAAAATATTTTGGGAAGCGTAGACTTCAAAGATGTTCATTTTGGATATAATCCTGATAATCTAATTATCAAAGGATTTTCTGCCGATGTTGCGCCGGGGCAAAAGATTGCCATTGTCGGTCCGACAGGCGCAGGAAAAACAACAATGGTCAAACTGCTGATGCGATTTTATGATGTTTCCAGCGGCGGCATATTTATTGACGGTATTAATATAAAAGATTTTACAAGACAGGACCTGAGGGATATTTTCGGAATGGTTTTACAGGATACCTGGCTCTACAACGGCACCATCATGGAAAATATAAGATACGGCAGACAGGATGCTACTGATGCTGAGGTAATCGAAAGCGCAAAGGTCGCATATGTAGATCATTTTGCCCATGCCATGCCTAAGGGGTATAATCATGAATTAAACGAGGAGACTTCAAATATTTCCCAGGGCCAGAAACAGCTGATTACTATTGCAAGAGCGGTACTGTCAAATCCTAAAATACTTATCCTTGATGAAGCTACAAGCTCGGTGGACACACGTACCGAACTGCTTATACAAAAGGCAATGGATAATCTTATGAAAGACAGGACAAGCTTTATAATCGCCCACAGGTTAAGCACAATAAAGAATGCCGACCTTATCCTTGTAATGAACGATGGCGATATTGTTGAGCAGGGTAACCATGAAGGATTGCTGGCAAAAGGCGGTTTTTATGCAAACCTATACTATAGCCAGTTTGAAAACAGCAGCGATGTTTAAGGAAGACAACAGCTGCGATTCCTAAGGAAGACAACATCAGCGATGCTTAAAGAAGACAACATCAGCGACTCTTAAGGAAGCTTTGTATAATAAATTTGTATAATATAAATTGTGTTCTTTTAAAATTTAAATTTAATACATGCTATTAATTTTTAAACTTTTAATCCTGTAAAAAGGGTTCGATTTTGATTTTTAAATGATGACACCTGAAATAATATTGAAATAATATTGAAGTAATGTAGAAGCAATATTGAAGTAATATAGAAATAATATAGATGTAATATTGAAATAATATTTGACAAAAGTCTTATATTAAAGATACAATAAAGATTCTCTTTTGTTTAATGATATTTTAAATAAGAGCAAGGGTTGTTGCTTTTTAACCGCCTCTCTCCAAAAGAAATATTATGAAGCTTAAGGAATTTTAATATTTTTAAGGAGGTATGTATGCAAGGCAGCAAACTCTATGTGGGTAATTTCAGCTATTCCACAACTGATGCACAGCTTGAAAAGTTGTTCGCAGAGTACGGAACAGTTGTAAGCGCCAGTGTGATTGGCAATAAGGGTTTTGGTTTTGTTGAAATGTCCAACGCTGAAGAAGCAGAAAAGGCAAAAGAAGCTCTTGACGGTACAGATTTTGAAGGACGTTCAATAAAGGTAAACGAGGCAATTCCACAGAAAAGCAAACCGGATCGTAATTTTAAAAGATATTAGGTCTTTATAAATTTATCTGTATAAAATGGCTTGTGACCTGTATATATAGTACAGAAGCGCAAGCCATTTAATTTTGCAATAAGGAAGGTTTTAAATAAGCTTGATTAATTTTTTTTAATCTTATTTTAATCTTGTTTTAATTAAGGCAATACATAATTCTTGTTAAGAGAAGAAAATATATATTATTTTTTACAAATTTTTAAAAAAGTTGTTTTATAAATATTAAATCGGCTTAATATTTAGTGAAGGGTATAGCAAAATGATAAAAGATACTGAGCTTGAAGTTGAAGATTTAGATAAATTAGAGCTTGCAGTTTATGAAGATGAAGTAACAAGTTATTTAAAAGAATCAAAGATAGACAGCAATAAATTTAATACTCGTGGCAGTGTATTTGTAGATGTATTGCCAGAAGCAATAATTGAAAGCGGTACGGAATTTGATTATAAAATTCATGATAATGAAAAACCTGTAATCCGTAAGAACAGGCTTAAAACTGGGACCGCTGTAGTTACCACGGATTCTGTAAAAATGTATCTAAACGAGATTTCAAAAACCAGACTTCTTACTGCATCCGAAGAGGTCCAGCTTGCGAAAAGAATCGAAAAAGGTGATAAGGCTGCCAAAGACAGACTCATTCAATCAAATCTAAGGCTTGTTGTAAGCATAGCGAGGAAGTTTATAGGAAGGGGGCTCATACTGTCTGACCTGATACAGGAAGGAAATTTCGGCCTTATGAAAGCCGTCGAAAAATATGACTATACCAAGGGTTTCAGGTTTTCAACTTATGCAACATGGTGGATCAAACAGTCTGTTGCAAGGGCAATCGATGATCATGCAAGAACAATAAGGATACCTGTACATATGGTTGAGACTATAAACAGGCTCATAAGGTTCCAAAGACAATATTTCCAAAAATCCGGAAAGGAAGCCTCTCATAAAGAGATAGCTGAACAGATGAATATGAGTATCGATAAAGTCAGGGAAATAATGAAAACTGCGCAGCATCCTGTTTCTCTTGATGCAACTGTAGGTGAAGATGACGATACAAGAATTGCCGACTTTGTAGAGGATTCAAAGGCCCCGGCTCCCGCAGACACAGTATTATTTAAAATGTTTCAGTCCAAATTGCAGGAAGTCTTAAAAACTTTAGGGGAGAGGGAAAGAAAAATAATCCTGTCCAGGTATGGCCTGCAGGACGGGCACCCGAGAACACTTGAAGAGGTCGGAAGAGAATTTGGCGTTACCCGGGAAAGAATAAGGCAGGTTGAATCAAAAGCGCTTGCCAAACTGAGAAATGCAAGTGCTGTAAGTGCCTTAAAAAGTTTTCTATAAAAAAGAGTTTTATTTTATCAAATACGACAAATTTTTTTGGTTTTACAAATGTGACCCCTTAAGAGAATGGGGCCACATTCTTTTTCACTTATAGGATTTATTTGAGTAAATCACATGTGCCGAGAAAAATCATACAAGCTGAGAAATAACCGAAAATCATACAAGCTGAAAAATAACCGAAAAGCATGAACCCTTGCCGAGTTCGCTTTCGACCTGGATATTCGTATTATGTATTGTCGCAACCTCTTTTGCAATCGATAAGCCTAGCCCGGTTCCATTATGATGAGTCTCCACTGCATTATTGGACCTGAAAAATTCATTGAATATTTTATCTATATTTTTTTCAGAGACGCCTATTCCCTGATCTTTTATACCAATAAATAAGCTGGAATTCCCGATTATTTTATTTAAAACAGAAATAACTGAAGCAGACGGTGAATAATTGACAGCATTTTCCATGAGTATGGAAAATAAGATATCTAATTGTTTTTCATTGCCCATTATATAAAAGATTTCCGTTCCCGGGTCATAATCTATCAGGATATCTTTTGCCTGTGCAACAATATTAAAACGTTTTACTACGCTAGAGAGTATTTCTGAGACATTTATTCTCTGAAAGATTGTGTCTGCTGAATCCCTTGATTTTAATTTTGCAAGTTCGAGCATTTCCTTGATAACATTAGACAGGAGTTCACATCTTTCTTTTATCTTCAGGATAATATCTCTGGTGCTTTTGGGAATCTCACCAGAGTACCCGTCAAGGATTATATCGACATAACTTTGTATTGCCGCAAAGGGAGCTTTTAGCTGATGAGTGGCATATAAAAGATATTTGGTTTTTTCATTATTTATTTCATAGAGTTTCTGGCTTATCTTTTCGTATTCAAGCATTTCCTTTTCAAGCCTTGTATTTGCTTTTTCAAGTTCTTCAGTTCTTTCGATTATCTTTTTTTCGAGGTTTATTTTATACTCGTTAAGATTTTTATTGACCTCATTATAGGCATCAAGAAAATGATAAATTATTTTAGAGCCGTCTGCTCCAATAAGGCTTATTTTGGGAGACTTTTTTTCGCTTAAATCGGCAAAAACATTAGGATCGCCAGTAGCCTCAAATATAAGGTTTATCTCATTATCCTCAATTATCTTCCTGTAATCGGAGGTACATTCAATATCATGGTTTTTTGCATAAAGAATTCCTATAGCATTGGGATTTTTGTCGCAAACGTATTTGATTTTTACGCTTGAAATATCCAGCAGTACCTTGAGCAAGGCCAGCCCGCCGTTCCCGGCCCCAATTAATGCTATAACTCCTTCATCCATCAGCATTCAACCATTATTTTTCTTTATTTTTAATATTTATATTGTACAATGAGAACAGAATTCTTAAAATAGTGATTTCTTAAAAAAGGAGGTCGGTGTGAAGAAGATTTATATTATTGATGATGACAGGGATATAGTTGAATCAATTTCTATCGTGCTTAAGGCTAATGGGTATGAGGTCCAGGCTCAATATAATGATGAGGATGCTGTTGAAAATGTCACACGTTATAATCCCGACCTGATAATACTTGATGTGATGTTTCCGGAGGATAGCGCTGCAGGATTTGAAATTGCAAGAAATCTTAAGGGAAATGCCAAACTGGTTAAAATCCCTATAATTATGCTTTCAGCAGTCAATGAAAGAGGCACATACGTTGGAAGGTTTTCAAACCAGGACATCGAAGACTCCTGGCTTCCTGTCAGCCTCTTTATTGACAAACCGGTCCAGCCCAAGGAGCTTTTGGCACAAGTTGCTGCGGTGCTAAATAAATAACTCGGGTATCCACCTGACTCAGGTTCACAATATGTACAGTATCGCAGCATGAGAATAATTTAGACAAACCACTTCATATTGTGGTCATCCAAGTCATGCTAATACCCATCATAAATAAATAAAAAAGAAAAAACCAAATAAACAAACAAACGCTCATCAGCTGACACTGTTGGAGCCTGATTTTTTCCTGAACCATGGAATAAGCATTGCGACACGTTTTTTGTAAATCAGGTAATCAGGTTTTGATTCAA
>JBBQDW010000078.1:0-9204 GCA_038320085.1 Candidatus Humimicrobiales bacterium | reverse complement strand
TTCATTGTGTATTATCACAACGTATTTCTTGTCGTCCGGATAGTATCCTATTTCAAAGTGCTTTTCATCATCACGGCTCGGTATTACCACTACGGGGTAGTTGTCCTGCTTTTCCAAATTTTCATGACGGATAGTAACGATAACATCCTCCGTTTTGTACCCCAAAAAGTCATCTACTTGCTTAAAACCAAGCGCTTCAAGCGAAGAGAAAAGCATAAAATCCTTTTCTTCAAGATTAGGAAAGATTCCCTTAAGCGGCGAATAGTCGGTGATTGGGCACTCGGCCAGCTGTAATTTTTTCAGGCTGACTAAGGTTGCAAGAGGCGCAACATCGTTGACCTGCGTATTGGCAAGACTCAGCCATTGCAACTTCGTCAGGCCGGAGAGCATACTCACGTCGCCGACCGTTGAATATTCCATCAGCAGCCCGTCCAGATTTGTCAGGTTTGCAAGCGCGCTATAATCTTCCGCCGCGCAGTTAAACAGCGTCAGCCACGTCAGGTTTGTCAAGCCGGACAGTGGAGTGATATCGGCGACTGGATTTCCACCCAGCGACAATTTAGTAAGTTTATTCATCTTTGCAAGCGGCGCGATATCGCTAACCGCGTGGAAGGACAGATCGAGATTTTCGAGATTCTTGAAGTTTTCCAACCCACTAATATCCTTGATCTGCGTTTCTTCCACACTATCCTGCTGCCATTCGATGCCGAGGTTGAGTTCCGTTACTGCCTCTGCCTCTTTAAGCGTAATGTTGTCACCCTCCGGTTTTCCCATTGCCTCGCGTACCATCGCTTCCAGCACCATGTCGGTGAATTCTACGACATCGGGTGCTTGTGTAATATCTGGCTTGAGCGAGACCGTCTCCTGTACGGCGGGTACACCGCAGGCAATCAGCGACATGGCCAATATCACAACCAGAAAAATACACGGTACCCGTTTCATATATGTTCCTCCTAAAGCTATTTATTGTATTTCTATTGAATAATTTTTTACAGATAAAAATCCTGTAAGGATATATCTAATTTTTAATGTCATTTTTCATTGCCGGTAATTAATTATTTTAATCTTGTTTAAAAAAACTGCTTGTAATCTGATATATGAAAAACATCATATCCGTTTGATTTTGCAGCTGTGCAAAGTTTACTGTCGGCTGTAAACAGAGGGGTGCGAAGCTTTTCAGACAGAGCAACAAAAGTGGAATCATAGATAGGGCTTTTTATAATATTTGCTATTTTAAATGCTTCTTCTAGAAGAGGTTTGTTGCTGTTTATAATAAATATAATATCATACACCTCAGACAACACTCTGCTGATTTTATCTTCCGGCAATTTAAGCTTGAAAACAAAAAAATTTAGAAGCTCATATATCATCAAATCCGGGGTGATAATGAGAACATTATTGTCTTTTGCCTGCTGATAAAAAAGCATTGCCATGTCAAGGTCACCTTCATTTTGTGAGGAGTACCATTTAATAATTATTGAAGTATCCAGGATATATTTACGCCTTGAGCCTTCCTTTATTAAAAACTCATTTAGTTCCATTTTCATTCTCCGCGCTAATATCAGCCAGTCTTTGCATCCTTTCTTCCCGCATACTCCTTATTTCTTCAACCACATCTATATTCTTTCCCTGGAAGTACTCTTTTATTTCATCTCTTGTCTTAAAAAGACTTTCCATGGCTCTCAGCCTTTTTTCTGATGCCATTTTCTCATCGATTATGGAAAAATACTCTGATACCGCATCTATAAGAAACTGGGAACGGTTGACTTTTTTAATCTTTTTGTAATTGTCTATTTTTGATAAAAAAGAATCCGGAACTGAAATATTTATTCTCGCCATTTTTTAAGCTCACCTCTTTTTGATAACTAAAGCCAGCGCCACTGAAGATTTATAAATATTAAAAATATTAATGTTTTAAATTTTAAAAAAGCTTCCGATAATTTTATACCCGCAAATTAATCATAGCAAAGGGTGTATAGTTTGTCAATATATTTGTGTATAATTATGTGTAAAATAATAAGTATATTAAAATAAGAGAGATTAGCAAACAGCTGTAATCCCGGGCTCAGAAGTGATATCATAAATTAAGATGGAACCTTAAAACTCCTTTCAGAAAAATATTTTCCGTGTCTTTTATGGCGATTAAAAATTGATTTATAAACTCTAACTCACAGTTCCGGTGCCCGGTTAAATTTTTACGCTAAATTAAATAGAGGATTTGTATAACTCTTTTAATTCTTAAATATTTGGCATAATATTATTCATTATGAAACATTTCTCTAAGCAAGTCCTAAAAGCTAAATGTCCAATTAAGTGAAATATTATTAAAAGACTAAAGAAGTTATATTCCAAAAGAAGCAAGACGGAGACATTCTCCGGGATAGTGCAAAAATAAGATTCAATATTTAATACAAAATGGAAACCAGACAAACATCTAAAATAACAATTACATATCCTGAAGCAGTAAAAGAAATTGAAGAAATATTTAGAAGTGAGTTGAAAGAGTCGGAGACTGTTGAATTTAAGGAGTCTATTTCACAACTCGATAATTCCTTAAAAACAATTTGTGCATTCTTAAACAATAAAGGCGGCAGCATATATTTTGGAATAAACGACAAAGGTAAACCAACCGGAATCAAACTTTCTGATGCCAACATCAGGGAAATATCGCAGAAAATAATGTTGAAAATCAAACCGGAAATAACGCCAAAGATTTCTGATCAGACAATAAATGATATGCCGGTATTAAAAATATCGGTCGAAAAAGGTATTAATGATATTTATTATTGTAACGGTGTTGTTTATGACAGGAGCGGAACCTCAACCGTAATAATGCCTCCAGATGAAGTAAGAAGCAGGATTATTGAAGATTGCCAGACGCAATGGGAAAGACAAATTTTTAAAAAAGCGGATTTATCCTATTTAAGTATTCCTACAATAGACACATTCCTTGATATGGCCAGGAAAGCTAACAGGATTCCTGAAATCAATGAAGAAGACATTGAAACAATGTTAAAAAAACTGGGGCTTGTTACTGATGAAGGCATAACAAATGCAGCAATAGTATTATTTGGAAAGGAGTCTTCCGGTTATTTCCCCACTACTCTTTTAAGATGCGGAAGATTTAAGGACGAGCTGAAAAAATTCTTTATAGATATGAAAGACTACGGCACAAATATTTTTGAAAATCTTGAAAGGGGAATTGATTTTCTTAAAGAACATATGAAGATTATTGCAAGAGTTGTGGACCTTTTAAGAGTCGAGAAGTGGGAAATTCCAATTCCTGCACTTCGGGAAGCAATTATAAACGCAATGATTCACAGGGATTACTCAATTAATGGGTTTGTGTATATAGCTATATATGACAACAGGATAAGAATATCAAATCCTGGTTATCTTATGAAAGGCCTAACAGTTGATAATCTTTATAATGAGCATATTTCAATTCACAGAAATGAGTTAATAGCAAAAATTGTTTATCTTTCAGGGTTGATAGATAATTGGGGAAGAGGCACTTTAAATATTATTGATTATATGAGTAAAGACAGCCTTGACTTCCCTAAATTTGAGGAAAGCGCCTGCTATTTTCATATAGACTTTAAAAGACAATTTGTTTCGAATGAAATAGAGAATGCCTCTGGAGATGTCGCCAAAAATGAAGGTAGAAAAGTTGCCAAAAATGACGGTAATAATGCCGCCATAAATGGCAAATTGGATCCGGACAATGTCGCCAAAAATGTCGCCAAAAATAAAGAAATAGATGTCGCCAAAAATGTCGCCAGAAAGGTCCCCAGAAATAATGGTAGTGATGTCGCCAAAAATGACAATAGGAATGTCGCCAGGGATATTGACTACAAAAAGGATGATTCTAATGCAAATAAACCTGAAAATGCAGTTGGAAATGATAACCTGAACTTGAATAATGCCGCCATAAATGGCAAATTGGATTCGGATAATGTCGCCAGAAATGTCGCCAGAAATTTTGGAAGAAACGAAAGGCTGGAAATTATTCTAAATAAAATTATTAATAATATTCGTTTTACAAAGCGAGCTCTCTCAATAGAACTAAATGCCAATAGAAAGACTATTGAAAGAGATCTGGAGATACTTAAAAAAGAAAATAAGATAGTTTTTACCGGAAGTAAAAAATCCGGAGTATGGAAGCTAATTGAGTAAAACCTGCCGCAACCTGTCGCGCCATCTAAAAAAGAATCTGAAAGCTTACTTATTGCCTCATCCAATAATCTAAACGAAATAGATTCGTTGCCTTACCTTATTTACTTTGCATTATGCATATTATATACTTTATATAACCCATAAACAATGTGATATAAATTAAATAGAAAGGCACATAATAATGTCCACAAGCAGGATACATGTAATTTGTGACCCTGAATTACTAAAAAGATTAAATAAGTTAAGCGGCGCGCGAAGCAGAAGTAAATTTATAACAGAGGCGATTAGAGAAAAAATTTCAAGGGAAGAGTTAAAGTCAGTAGTCTCCGAATGTGCAGGCGCGTGGAAAATTGAAAATCATAAAAATCTTAAAACAATAAATTCTGTAATAGAGGAAATCAATGATTTGAGAAAGGATTCAGATATCAGGTTAAGGGAGCTGTATAATAATGAGTAAGCTTTTGCTGGATTCAAACGTAATCATCAATTATCTGCTAGGCAGGCCGCCTGCCGTAAAACTTGTTGAAGAACTGGCGTACTGTGGTGAAAACTTATCTACCTCGGTGATTTGTGTGTCAGAGGTACAGGTGGGCGTAAAAGAAGATGAGAAGGAAAAAACTGACCTATTTTTTGATTCTCTTGAAATTTTTGATATAAATTATGAAATATCAAGGATTGGAGCTTTTTATGTACGTCAGTATAAAAAGAAAGGAATTACTTTAAATTTACTGGATAGTCTTGTTGCGGCCACATGTATCCTCAACAATATTGTTCTTGTAACATATAATACCGGGCATTTCCCAATACCTGAACTTAAATTATATGATATAAAAAATTATTTAGAGAAAAAACAGGAAGTTTATGGATTTATTTAGATAAAAAACATGAAGTTTATGGATTTATTTAGATAAACATTAAGTATTTAATATGTGATTAAATTATAAATTAAAAAAGAAGTCATGTAATGGATAGTCAAAATACCGGGAATGAAATATGCAAATATTAAAGAGAAAAAATAAATTTTATAATTCCGAACGCTTTGGACAACCTGAAATAAGAGTTTATCACAAAAAAGGTTTGGGCAAGAAATCGCCCCGGTACATGCTGAAGTGCGGCTGCTGTGATGAAAAGTTAGAAATATACTACGACGATTTGGGGCTTGAGATTAATGGTGTATGCGGTTCTATTGAGGATTGGCGGGAAATCCTGCTTCCACTATTAGAAAAGAATGTTATTAATACTATTCAATAATCAAAAAGTAGTTATTAAGCAGGAATTATTTGAATATTTTAACTTAAGGTGCTGTATATAAGAATTCTTATTTTATTTGCCTTTGGTAATTATATTATATATGATTTATACGACATGCTCTGAATAATCTTCACATTTTTAGATGATTTTAAAAAATGACAAAAATACTATTAGAAAAAGTTAAAGAAGTCAATAAAGATGTAATTAATGCTATAACCAAACGAATAGTGGAAGCAGTTAGTCCTGAAAAAATAATTTTGTTTGGATCTTACGCTTATGGCAACCCTACCAAAAGTAGCGATCTAGATATACTTGTTATTATGAAATCAAAATTACCAAGATATAAACGTGCAGTTCCGATATATAAAGCCCTGGCAGGGGTATTAATCCCTAAGGATATTATAGTGTATACTCCTCAGGAAGTAGAAGAATGGAGTGAAGTACCCCAGGCTTTCGTAACCACAGCTGTATCAAAGGGAAAATCAATCTATGAAAAAGAATAAAAATGATATTATGAACAGTTGGATTAAAAAAGCAGACAGAGACCTGGCCTCTACCAGTCTTGTGATTTTTTAAAAGCCCCCACAATTTTAACAAGCGCTTTAGATGCTGCTTCCAGGCTTTTGGGACGCGCCCTCACCATTTCCTCATTATAATCGCCCCCGTAGCAGGGAATGCCAAGAAAACACACTTTGTCAAGCTTCTCCCTGTAAACATCACTTTCATCCTCGTCGGCTATCGGGTCGGGGCAATCTTCAAATAAATCATATGAGATACCGGCCAGAGCCCCTTTAATGAAATTTTGCATCCACTTATCTGAACATTTTTCAATTGTTATATCTTTTAAAGTAGGAATTCCGGTCACATCAACAACTATGGCCACATCGTTTTTGTGAAGGGATTTGAGCACCTCGCGGGCACCCTCCATTCCGGTCTCCTCTCCATATGTAAGTTCAATCCGGATATTTTCACAATTTAATTTTCCGCTGAAATAACTTTTCATTACTGCATAAACGCCAATGAAATTGTCCAGATGCCCAAAGTAACTGCCGTTTTTATCTATAGACAATTGGTGGGCCGCAAAACCGGTGTCCGCATGACAGGATATTACTAATATTGGTTTTTTCACAGCTTAACCATCCTTCTTTGCTGCTAATCAAATATTTTTATTTAAACATTCCTGAATTCCTACTATTATATCAATAAAATACCAGATATTAATCAAATCAATTACTGAGCAGAATTGGAGAAATATGGGCGAATACAAATATCTATATTTGGTCAGGCACGGCAAGGCAGTAAGCGGCCCTAAAATCGTGCAGGACTATGACCGCACATTAGTAGAAAATGGGGTCAGTGATAATTATAAAATCTCAAAAAAAATAAAGCTTACAATAAATGGTCCCCAGCTGATCATTTCCAGCTCTGCTATAAGGGCGCTGCACACTGCTTTGATTTTTGCCCGTACTTTTAATTACCCTCCTGATAAAATAAGAATTTTGGAAGATTTATATTTGTACACGGATGATGAAGCAAAAATCCGTGAAATAATCAGGAAAATTGACAATTCCGTTGAATCCGTCATGTTAGTCGGCCATAATCCAGCATTTACAAATCTTGCAAATTACTTTTTGGACAAAGAAATCTTTGACCTCCCCAAATCAGGGGTAGTATATTTAAAATTTGCTGCCGATTCATGGGATAATATAGGCAGCCTTAAGCCGGCTGAAAGCTTTGTGGATTATCCATGAAAATAAAAAAACATAAACCTGCTTAGGTGTTTATCATTTTAAAAAATTTACGGTTTGAGCCGGGAGGGGGAAGTACTATGTCCTGTTATTTCAGGCACATGGAAGACATTTTAAGGGAAGCGGGCATTGAAGTCACAAAAGACAATAAAAAAGACATAGACAGGGTAATCCATAAGATAGTTGATGCAGATTACAAGAATTGTTCGGATGCCTGGAAAAAAGTCAAAGAAATCATAAAAGGTGAAGATGAGGGCAAAAAAGCCGAATTTATCAATAGGGTTAAAGCTGAGGCAGGAAAATAGCTTCAATATAGATAATATCTAATAACAGATAAAGCCAGTTATTTTAAAATCATCCCTATAGCTTTTTACTAAGTGTATCCAAATAAACGAAATATAGCTGTCTATTGACCTGCAACAGGCCCTACGTATTTGGCAGAACCAAATGCAAGGATGGGGTAGAAGATGATGTTAAGAAAAAGCAACCCAAAACCAAAAGCTGTGCTTTTACCAAATACTTTTGCCATATCGAAAACGATAATAACAGCTATCACAAAATTTGCGACGGGGACAAACAGAAGCAGCAAAAACCACCACGGTCGGCCCAGTATTTCCAGTTCAATCAGGATGTTATAGAAAGGGACAATAGCTGCCCAACCCGGTTTTCCTGCTTTAACAAAGATTTTCCACATGCTGGTAAGGACCAGGGCTATAAGCGCAAATTCAATTAATACAAGGAAAAGACTTCCAATTACATAACCAATAATTCCGGCGGTACTTCCAAAGCTACTATTAAAAAATCCTTCCATCATACACTTGCCTTTCAATTATTTTAGGAATATAAATAAACAATTCCAAAGTTTTACTTATTTTACTTATAATACTGCAAACAGCAAAAAATTGCCTCTTTATGATAGCAAAATTATAATAGCAGAATTGCTGCAACCTGGCCACAGTTGTCAATATATCGAAAAATTAGAATAAGGGGGGGGTGTTATGAACTGTCAAACTATTAAGGAAAACCAGTTTTAAATCTCTTTCTTTATCTTCACTTTCAAATTTAGGAATCTTTTTCATAACTTATATACGCCTGTCTTTCTTTTTTATTCATATCACGCGCAGATATAATTCTTATTTGTTTTTTCCGGACTGTAAATACAATTATTTTAATTTCTTTTGGGAGGAGCTGCAAATACTTTAAGCAATGGTTGTGTCTTCTTGGAGGAACTCCCTTATTGACTTTTACACTGATTTGTAATACCTTGTAATACGAGGTGAAAATAAATATGGATAAAATCATTACTATCAGGATACCTGAAGAAATAGATAAGGATTTAGCAGAAATCAGCAAAGAAGAAGACAAGCCAATAAGCAGCCTGGTAAGAGAATCACTGCGCCGATATATAAAAATTTACCGCTTTCGAAAATTGCGTGAAAAAGTCCTGCCATTTGCAGAAGCCCAGGGGCTTCTTACTGATGAAGATATTTTTAAGATAATATGATTAAAGTTGTTTTGGACACTAATGTGATAATTGCTGCTTTTGTCGCCAGGGGTTTATCAAATTCAGTATTTGAACTCTGTATCGACAAGTATGAAGTTATAATAAGTGAATATATTATTAAGGAAATATCAGAAAAATTAACAGAAAAGATAAAAATCCCCGAAGAAAAGGTAAATGAAATTATTGGCTTCTTAAGGGATAGCTGCACTATTTTCAATTATAAGAGTCTAAAAGAAAGCATTTGCAGGGATAAAAAAGATGATGAAATACTGGCATTGGCCAAAGGCAGCAGCTGTAAATATATAGTTACAGGAGATAAGGATTTACTGGTTTTGATTAATTTTGACGACATTAAAATAATTAATCCAAGGCAGCTGTGGGAAATGACTAAAGACATGGGATTTTATGATTAAATCAAAAGAAATTAATTTGATAAACTGGTCAAACAGGGGACATACTTACTGCGAGATAAGCAAAATCACAGGAGAACCTCTCCCGGAGTGGTTTCCTGAGTTTTTATATGCC
>JBBQDW010000077.1:0-9344 GCA_038320085.1 Candidatus Humimicrobiales bacterium | reverse complement strand
AGTTGCCGCTTAAGAATATGTGCGGTGCCAAAGACTACCTGACATATCTTGTATCGAAGATTGCTTCGTATCAAATATTACCTTATGTCAAAGACTGCCCGACATATCTCGTATCAAAGACTGCCCGACATCAAATATTACCTGGTTTCAAAGACTGTCTGACTTAATGATTTAAGTCATGCTTTAAGATAAGTTTTCAAACTATTGATCTCAGCAAGACTGTCCATATTAAATATCATAACATCTTCACGGCCGATTTTTGATGCAATCCTTTTTACAAGGCCGGATAAAACTTTTCCGGGCCCTACCTCTATAAATGCAGTGACGTCGTCTGTCAAAATTTTCTCGATAGCATTGACCCACCTTACAGGACTTATAAGCTGGTTTACAAGCACCTCTTTTACCCGGCTGTTATCAATAAAGTCTAATTCTGTAGATGAAAAAAATTCAAGGCCCATTTCCTGAAATCCCTGAAATTTGCCGCTGATATACGTTTCCAGATTTAACGAGACCTCTTTCATTAGAGGACAATGCGACGCTATGCTGACTTTCAGGGGGATAAACCTTTTAGCTCCCCTGCTTTTAATCTCCTCCCCTGCTTTTAACACATCTTCTGCCATACCGCTTATGACTATCTGTGAATAATCATTATAATTTGCAATAAATACTCTTTGTTTGAAATTTTGCAGTACGCTTTCAATAGTTTCAAAATCTGAGCCAATAACTGCTGCCATCATCATTTTGTTTTGCAGACCGGAAGCATTATCCGGCTGATTTTGGATTGCCTGAGCCATCAGCTTTCCCCTGTATGATACGAGTTCTGCGCCCTGTATAAAATCAAAGGCCCCGCAACCATAAAACGCGCTATAGTCGCCAAGGCTGTGGCCCACAACGCTCTTTATTGATAATTTTTCAAAACCTGCCTGGTCGAAAAGATAATCATTTAAAGCGCAGGTTAGGCTGTAAATTGCAATCTGGCTGTATTGAGTCTGGTCTAAAAGTTCTCCCCTGCCATCTTTATTATTAATAATATCAAGAAGGTTTTCACCAAATATATTTCCGGCTGTCACAAAATATTTAGCATATTCCTTATTTTCACCAAGAAACTCCGAGCCCATGCTTACGTATTGTGAACCCTGGCCCGGAAACATCAGTATCAATTTCTTATTATTGATACTATTAACTCTGTTATTATTATTGCCGCCGCTATTGTTGCTGCTGCTATTGCTACTATTGCTGCTGCAGCTGCTGTTGTTGCTGGTGCTGCTGCTGCTGTTGTTGCTGCTGCTATTGCTGCTGTTGTTGTTACTATTACCGCTGTTATGATTTTTTAAGTCTTTGTCTTCTGCCATTTCTTTACTGTCGGACCAAAATTTTTTTAATTGATACTAATTATTATCAGCTTACTGCAAACATCGCTTCTGCAAAGCATGCAATTTCTCCGTTAACATAAGCATTGCCTTTAGCTTTGCCTATACTGCGCCTGAAATCAGTTATTTCCACATTGAGTATGAGTTCATCGTGGGGCCTTACAATTTTTTTAAACCGTGCTTTGTCTATTCCTGCAAAAAGGACAAGTTTACCTTTATTTTCAGGAAGCACAAGCAGCGCTATCGCACACGCCTGGGCGATTGCCTCAACAATAAGGACCCCCGGCATTATCGGGTTACCAGGAAAGTGCCCTTTAAAAAAATACTCATCGCCGGTAACAATTTTTACAGCCTTAATGGATTTCCCCGGCACAATCTCTTCCACAGAATCTACCAAAAGAAATGGCTCCCTGTGCGGTATAATTTTTTCAATATCTTCCTTATTTAAGACACTCAAATTAAAAACCTTTCCGGAATTACAGATAGTCCGTTTTTTACCTGTTTTTACTTTTATTTAAAAAATGGGCAATCATTGGTTTAATTATCATTTTACTCTTTAGGTAGACGATTTGATATTTATATAGTTTCAGGAGGCTTACCTGGAAAATATCAGAAATGAGGAAAATAACATAAATGAGGAAAATATTGTAAGTGGGAAAAATATCAGAAATGAAGAAAATATTTGAAATTAGGGAAATAGGATAGAAATGTGGGAAATAAATATAATATGATTGTGTTTTTGCAAAAAATTCAAATAACTAAAAAAAACATATAGAATATATTCAAATTATAAGTCGGTATATTTAAATAATAAGTCGATGTATTTAGATTATAGCCTTGTGTTCAAATAATAGGCCCGCGTTGTTCAGATTATGAGCCTGTATATAAGTCTGTGTGTTCAGATTATAAGCCTTTGTATTCACATTATTACCATGTTTAATAATAAGGGATATTTATGGATAAAATAGATGTAATCGAAATTCAAAAATATTTAACTACAGAAATAATCGGTAATCAGCTGATTTGCCTTGATACTGTAGATTCAACAAATACCTATGCATTAAATATAATTAAAGACATAAACAGGAGCTCGCAATTGCCGGAATATAATGGCATTGTGGTAATTTCTGAAACTCAGACCGGCGGCAGGGGCAGGCTTGACAGAATATGGTTTTCTCCACTGGGAGGGATCTGGATGACAATAATCCTGCAGCCGAAACTTAAAATGCAGGATTTGTCAAAAATGACATTGTTGTCTGCAGTCTCAATTATCGAGACCCTGACTAAGAATTATGGGCCAAGCTTTAAAGTCAAGTGGCCAAACGATATTTATTTTAACAGCAAAAAGCTTTCCGGGGTACTGTGTGAGTCAGAAAAAATCAATGATAAGACGTATTTGATAGTCGGCATAGGAATTAATGTAAATAATGATTTTAAAAAAGATTTTACGAACAATTTAACTGATCATTTTACTAATTATAAATATGAAAACTTTAATGCTGTGTCCCTTAAAGAAATTATCGGCAAGCAAATAAACAGGAATCTGCTTGTAGCCGAAATATTAAATGAGTTTGAAACCCAGTATATTTATTACAATAGAACTCTGGATTTTAAAGCCATCTTTAAAAAAATAGAAAATATCATGATTTATTAAGTTTTTGGATCGAAAGACCGGGGAATTAAATGTTACCCTATGGCAATCTTTTTAAATCCCACTCTAATATTAACAATTATTTCCAATTATTTTGAAGAAGAACAGAAAAAATTGAAATATGGACAAACCTCTAAATAATTTTTCAGCAAGTTGATATAATAAATTACTTTATAACTTTAATTTAATTTTTTATAAGGAGTCAGAAATGGAAAATTTTACATTCCAATCCCCCACAAAGATAATATTTGGCAAAGGAGCAGAGGATTCGGTTGGAAAAGAAGCAAAAAGATTTGGACAAAAAGTGCTTCTTCACTATGGCGGAGGCAGTATTAAACAATCGGGTCTTTATGACAGAGTGGTAGGCTCGCTAAAAAAAGATGGTCTGGAAATAACAGAGCTGGGAGGAGTTTTGCCCAATCCCAGACTGGGCCTGGTACAGAAGGGTATTGCGCTGTGCAGGGAAAAAGGGGTTGATTTTATCCTGGCTGTAGGAGGCGGAAGCGTCATAGATTCAGCAAAAGCGATAGGGGCAGGAGTTCCCTACAAAGGTGATGTATGGGATTTCTTTACCGGAAAATCCAAAGCAAAGGAAACCATCCCCCTGGGAGTGGTTCTTACGATTCCCGCTGCCGGAAGTGAGGTAAGCGGTGATACAGTTATTACCAATGAAGAAGGCTGGTATAAAAAAGCAACGGGTTGTGAAGCCATGCGCCCAAAATTCTCTATTTTAAATCCTGAGTTAACTTTTACTCTTAGTAAAAAACAGACAGCCATTGGCGTTTCAGATATTATGGCTCATATCTTTGAAAGGTACTTTACACAGGTAAAAAATGTCGAACTTACAGACAGGTTGTCAGAGGCCGCTTTAAAAACAGTCATAAACAATGTAAGAATCAGCCTTGAAAAACCAAAGGATTACAACAGCAGCGCTGAAATAATGTGGAGTGGAAGCATAGCACATAACAATCTTCTTGCCACAGGAAAAACCGGCGATTGGGCATCCCACTTAATAGAACACGAGCTTTCTGCTATTTACGATATTCCCCACGGAGAGGGCCTGTCTATAATCTTTCCCGCCTGGATGAAATACGTTTATAAATTAAATATTGAGAGATTTGCCCAGTTTGCTTCAAGAGTCTGGAACGTTAATGTCTATTTTGAAGATTTGGAAAAAGTGGCCCTTGAGGGAATAAAGAATTATGAAGATTTTCTTTTAGAAATAGGGTTACCGACACGGCTTGGCCAGATAGGCATTACCGGTGACAGGCTTGAAGAAATGGCGTCAAAATGCACTGAGGGCGGACCTGTCGGAGCATTTATGAAGCTTGGATACCAGGATGTTTTAAATATCTATAAAATGGCCCTATAGATAATTATTCCGGGAAATAAATATACACGCGTGAGACACAGTATTCTATTTCATATATACACGTGAGGTACAATATTTTATTTAATATATACGCTTAAGACACAGTATTCTATTTACCTTAACAGGAGGAGTACTTTAACTTGTCCACAAAAAACTCTTTAGATTTTATAGAACATTTTTGCCTGATTTTATTCTTTTTATGAGTTTGGGGATTATGTCAAAAAGGTCCCCGATAATCCCATAGTTTGCCACCTTAAATATCGTGGCATCGGGGTCCTTGTTTATGGCAATTATTATATCGGATGTCTGCATGCCTGCCAGATGCTGTATTGCGCCTGAGATGCCGCATGCAATATAGATTTTTGGGTTTACAGTCTTCCCTGTCTGACCGACCTGATGAGGATAGGATATCCAGTTTGAATCAACAGCTGCTCTTGAGGCGCCTACTACCCCGCCAAGCGCATCTGCAAGTTCTTTAAGCAAACTGAAATTATCCGGCCCTCCCATTCCCCTTCCTCCGGATACAATAACATCATAGTCTGTAAGGTTAATAGACTGCCCTGTTTCTTTTTCTGTAGATATAAGCTTGTATTTTGTTTTAAAATTGCTTACATCAAGCTCTATATATTCAACTTTGCCGTCTACACCTTCTTTTGAAGGTTTACCCTCAACGACTGGCCTTTTTTCCATAACATGCGGCCTTACCGTTGCCATCTGCGGCCTGGAGTTTCTAGTTATGATGGTCGCAAGTACGTTTCCGCCGAAAGTCGGCCTTGTCTGTAAAAGTATTTTCTTTTCAGGATCGATTGCCAGCGCAGTACAGTCTGCAGTAAGACCTGTTTTAATGATAGCGGCGACTTTTGGAATCAACGTCCGGCCAAAGCCTGTTGCGCCGGCAAGAAAAATATCCGGCTTATATTTGTGTATGACCTGTACCAATGCTTTTGCATAAATATCGTCAAGATTATTTTCAAATATTTCATTATCGATGACATAAAGCCTGTCTGTGCCATAACTAAATATTTCCGGATAACTCAGGCTTAAATCATGCCCTGGAAGTATCCCGTAAAGCTGACACCCAAGAGAGTCTGCAAGCTTTCTTCCTTCGCTTAAAAGCTCGTAACTGACATCAGCGATGCTGCCTGACTGCTGCTCTATAAAAACCATCACGCCTTTATATTGTAAAAAATCTTTATGCGCCTCTGAAAGTCCGGTAATTTCAATAGATTTAAACTTGCAGATATCAATACATGCTCCGCAAAATACACAATTTTCATTTATTATTGCTTTTTTTCCTTTTATCTCTATTGCATCATACATGCATACATTTTTGCAAAGGCTGCAGCCTGTACATGAAGATATGTCAACTCTAATTTCCAATTTTAACCATTCCTCTTATAACTAAATTATTAATGTTCGGTTCTTTACATTTTAATCTATAAATTTTTTGACCTGCAAGTTTTGTCTGCAAGTTTTCCCTTTAAGTTTTGACCTGTAAGTTTGGCCTCCAGGTTTAATCTATAGGGTGTTTAACTCTTTTAATTTACCATAAAGCTCAGCGGCCTGCTCATCAGGGCTGCCTGTTATCATTTTTACTTCGTAGACCGCCTTTGGAATAAAAATCTTTACTACCTGCGTAAATGAACCAGACAGCCCAATCTTTTCGTCATCAAGTCCGAGCTCATCCTTATTCCAGACAGGTATCTGCTCATTTTTGGCTTTTAATTTACCCCTTAATGATGGAACGCGCGGTATATTTATTTCTTTCCCGACTGAAATAGCTGCCGGAAGTTTGACTTCAAAAGTCTCATATCTGTCATCCATGAGCCTTTTAATTATCATCCTGCTGCGGTTTATTTCGATAATATTGCTTGCGTAGCCCACAAAAGGAATATTAAACATTTGGGCAAGTTCAGGTCCGACCTGTCCAGTGTCACCGTCAAGAGTTTGCTTGCCAAGTATTATCAGCCGCCAGTCATCAAATTTTTTAATTGCATTTTGCAATGTTAATGCTGTTGCCCATGTATCAGCTCCTGCAAAGGCCCTGTCTGATAAAAGGACAGCCCTGTCCACACCCAGTGATATGGCTTCCCTCAAAATAGACTCGGACTGTTGCGGCCCCATTGTAACCGCTATTACTTCTACCTCCTGCCCTGTTTCCGGATTTGCCATGAGCCTTTCTTTGAGCCTGACGCCTTCTTCAATAGCATAAGTATCAAAGGGATTTATTACAGTCTCAACACCTTCCCTTATTAACGTGTTTGTCTCAGGATTTATTTTTATTTCTGTTGTCCCCGGAACCTGCTTGATGCATACTATTATCTTTATCTTAATCACCCGCCTGCTTATTTTTTTAAAATTGTTTTGTTGCCCTGCGCCGCTTTTTTCTAAATATTGTTTTGTTGCCCTGTGGGGCCGTCATATTATTCTTCCTAAGGGTTAAAAGTCCGGTTTACAGCGCTCCCCTTTTAATGAGTTCAAGCGCAATAATGTTCTTCTGTATCTGGTTTGTACCTTCGTATATCTGTGTTATTTTTGCATCCCTCATCATTTTTTCAACCGGGTATTCCTTCATATACCCATATCCTCCAAGTATCTGTATTGCATCTATCGTGACTCTCATCGCAGTATCCGATGCAAAGAGTTTGGACATTGCAGAAAGCTTGGAAACGTTTTTCTCGTTGCTGTCAATGACCTTTGCAGCATGATATACGAGAGCCCTGGCTGCTTCAACCTGTGTGGCCATATCGGCAAGCATATGCTGTATCGCCTGGAAAGATGATATCGGCTGGCCGAATTGATGCCTTACTTTTGAATAATTTACAGCTTCTTCAAGAGCCGCCTGCGCAACCCCGACTGCCTGGGCGCCGACTGCTGGCCTTGACTGATCAAAGGTCCTCATAGCCGTTAAAAATCCCATTCCTTCACTGCCAAGCATATTCTGGCTTGGCACTTTGCAATCTATAAATATCAGCTCTCTTGTGGCAGAGGCCCTGATGCCCAGTTTGTTTTCCTTTTTACCAAATTCAAATCCGGGTGTTCCCTTTTCAACAATAAAAGCGCTAATCCCTCTTGCACCCCTGGAAGGATTTGTTGCGGCAAATATGGTGTAGACTTCGGCTTCCCCGCCGTTTGTTATCCATTGCTTTGTCCCGTTTAATATATAATGGTCCCCGTCTTTTACGGCCCTGGTCCTTATTGCGCTTGCATCACTTCCGGCTTCTGATTCCGTAAGGCCGAAGGCTGCAAGTTTTTCACCGCTTGCAAGAGCAGGCAGATACTTCTGTTTCTGTTCTTCACTCCCCATTACAAGGATGGGAATAAAACCCAGCCCGCTTGCAGCATATGTAGTAGCAACGCTTAGGTCCCCCCTGCTGAGTTCTTCAGTAGCAAGGCATACTTCAAAAATACCGGTGCCCATTCCGCCATATTTCTCAGGAATAAAGAGCCTGAAAAGGTCAGCCTGACCAATCTCTTTAATAATGTCTGTAGGGAAAATCCCATTTTCATCCATTTCAGCTCGAACCGGTATTATCCTGTCCTTGACTATCTGTCTGCAGACATCCACAATCATCTGCTGTTCTTCGGTCAAAAAATAATGCATGTGGCCCTCCATCCCGTTAGTAAAAAATATAAAAGGTCTATAATTATTATAAAGACTTAAAATTAAAACAAAGGTTTAGAAATAATGTAAAAGATCTAAAATTAAAATAAAGATTTAAAATTAAAATAAAGATTTAAAATTAATGTAAAGTTTTAAAAATAATATAAATATTTAAAAATCAAAGTAAAGTTTTAAAAATAATATTAAAGATTTAAAATTAACATAATGGTTAAAATTAATAAAAAGATTTAAAACTAACATTAGGATTTGTAATTATACAACAAGTCTTTATAAAAGACGCATTTATGAAAATGCGGTTTCATAAATTAACTTAAACTATTGCCTGCCCGGCTAAATGCTTTCATAGCCTGATGCCTTAAATATAATAAATACTATTGGCGGCAACTTTTTATAAAGACATTATATGCAAACTATCACAAATATATACAAACTATCGTGTACATATACAAACTATTATAAATAGATACAAAAACCCAAAAATGCTGATACACTTATTAACCGGGTACCCAAGCAAACTTATACGCTTCAGGATTTATATACGTGAAACTTTATAAACATAACGAGCGTCTTTTAAAATGCCTTAAAAAGTATTAATTAATCCGGAGTTATTGACAATATGCAAATAAACAGCGCTAAAAACAATAAAAAATTTTATTATAACAGCAGTTTTTCAGAATATGTTGAAAAATACACCGGTGAGGCTGTCTCGTCCGGAAAAACTGAAAAAATACTTTTGAGATTTTCTTTTTCTCTGGTTTTTGTAATTCTTATGTGGCTGTCTGCAAATTCTTTTGTATACCTTCCTTTTACTCCAGTTCCCGTGACAATGCAGGTTTTTACAGTACTTTTTTGCGCAATAACTTTGGGTAAAACGTGGGCCCTGCTCTCTCAGCTTGAGTATCTCTTGCTTGGTTTTGCAGGATTTCCCCTGTTTGCAGGTTTTAAAAACGGAGTGGCCGCACTTTTGGGGCCAACCGGCGGGTATCTGATTGGTTTTGCAGCAGCGGCATTTATAACCGGATTTGTTTATAAGAAATTGTCAGTAAAATTTTCAGGCACAGGGTTTGATGTATTGGCAGCGTGTTTTTCAGGTTTGAGCGTCATTTATATCAGCGGCTATATACACCTTGCAGGTTTTTTATATTTAAATTCTAATCTGCCGGGCAGCGCAATGCTTTTATTAAATACTTTTAAAGCAGGAGTTTTACCTTTTATAATATCTGACCTGATAAAAATCATGGCCATAGTATCAATCCACAAAACTTCCGAAAGGAAAAGACAGGCAATATGAAAAAAATAAATATTAATGATATTACCATAAGGGAT
>JBBQDW010000076.1:0-9486 GCA_038320085.1 Candidatus Humimicrobiales bacterium | reverse complement strand
GATATTTACCTTTATCCACTTACAAAAAGATTTAGGGAGGTACTTATCAAATGAATAGACATAAACTAAAAGCTATCTTTGATGCCGGTTTTGAAGCTGTTTTTAATCTTTTTAAAAGCCAGGCTGAAACGGCTGAAAAGCAATTGTCAGAAATTGCCCGGCTGGAAAAGCGAATAAAGGCCTTAGAAGATAGATTTGGCCAAAACAGCAGTAACTCCAGCAAGCCCCCTTCAGCTGACTGGCCCACAAAATTGAGAAGCTTAAGAAGTAAAAGCGGCAAGTCTCCCGGTGGACAAAAAGGGCATAAGGGACATAACCTAAAAATGGTAGATAATCCTGATAATACTATAGTTTACAAGATATCTAATTGCAGCAACTGCGGCAGTTGCCTTGATAATACAATACCGGATGACTACAGAAAGCGCCAGGTATTTGATCTGCCGCCCATTAAAGTTAAGGTAACCGAGCATATAGCAGAGAAAAAGACTTGCCCGCACTGCGGGCATTTAAATAAGGCTTCCTTTCCCGATGGTATTACACAGCCCACACAATACGGTCCCCGGATAAAATCAACCCTGACATACCTAAGTCAGTATCAGCTTCTTCCGTATGAGAGAACATCAGAACTGTTTTCAGATCTTTTTAGTATTGAACTTTCTGTCGGCACCATAGTTAATACAAACAGAGTATGCTTTGAGGCTTTAAAATCTGCAGAAGATAAAATCAAACAACAAATAACTGCCTCTCCTGTTGTTCATTTTGATGAAACCGGCATGTATACAGAGGAAGACAGATGGTGGCTGCATGCAGCCAGTACAGATAAACTGACATTTTATGCCTGCCATCCCAGACGGGGTAAAGTTGCAACAGATGAGATAAATATCCTGCCCAATTTTCATGGAGTTGCAGTCCATGACGGCTGGAATACCTATTTTAGATACTGCTGCAGTCATGCTCTATGTAACGCTCATCACCTAAGAGAGCTAAAAGCCATAAAAGAGTTCTATGACCAGAAGTGGGCTCCTGATATGACTCTTCTTCTGCTGGAGATAAAAAAAGCTGTAGATACAAAAAGAATAACTGCGGGTAGCTTAGAGCAAGACAGGATAGATGGCTTTAAAAAAAGATATGATAAAATAATCAAGGCAGGCCTAGCTGAAAATCCACCTGCCAAAGTACAAGAAGGACCAAAAAAGAGAGGCAGAACCGGCAAAAGCAAGGCAGAAAACCTGCTTTTGCGATTAAAGGAGCGCTGGAAGGAGACACTTTACTTTATGTATGATTTTGACGTTCCTTTCGACAACAGCCAGTCGGAACGTGATATTAGAATGGTAAAAGTCCAGCAAAAAATATCAGGTACCTTCAGAAGTATTAATGGAGCTAAAACATTCTGTCGTATAAGAGGCTATATCTCTACTGCAAGAAAGAACTCGCTTTCTGTTATTGATGCAATCCAGTCTGCATTTGAGGGTAATCCCTTTATTCCGGTACCGGCAGAATATTAATTATTTCCTGTAGTAATTGAATCCAAATTATTTATAATAATATTTGTCGTTAACCACTGAATAGTTAGTGCGGCCGGGCAAGGTCGTGTATTCTAACGGGTGCAAATCCCGTCCCGAAAAGGATGGCCATCCATCGGGTAGCAAGTCTTTGGAGGAAAACGGGTAACCGCTTTCTTTAAGCGTAAGACAGCAAGCAGGCAGGCCGTAAGCCAGAAGTGCTGAAGGGAATGAGCCTCGTAAACAGTGAAGATGGGAAAGACGACGTTGTTAACTAAACGGAAGTCAAAATGGGTATCGGCGTTAATGGCAAGCTGATGTCCACTTCCCCGGGGTCGAAGACCATGGCATGTCTGACATTAAGAATACACCGCAACCCGGGAGGCCCTTTAAGCTTCTTTCATAAAGTGAGAGTATGCCGGCCAACCTAAAACGGGAGAAAGGCAAATAAGCTTTTAAGGGAGTCGGATAACCTAATAGTACCTAAGAATGCGGGTAATGCCGCAGGAGGAAAGGAGGTTACATGTGAACGACTGCAGCAATGAAACATCACCCGTGCCCAGTAACGGGAATACGATGGAAACGAAACTGTTGCATATAGCAGAAAAGGCCCGCAAGGAACCTAAGCTTAAGTTTACCAGCTTGTTTCACCTTATGGGAAACGAACTCTTGTGGGAATGCTTCAGGCAGCTCTCAAAAGATGCTGCTCCAGGCATTGATAAGATAACCAAGGAGATGTATGCGTCCAGACTTGAGGCCAATCTAAAAAGACTGGTGGAAAAACTGCACAGCATGACATACATTCCAAAATCGGTAAGGCGGGTATACATTCCCAAGCAGGGAAGTAACCAGAAGCGTCCCCTTGGCATACCAGCCTTGGAAGACAAGATAGTACAAGCAGGTCTGGCAAAAATCTTAGAGTCCATTTATGAACAGGATTTTATAAATGATTCATATGGATTCAGACCCAAAAGAGGCGCCCATGAAGCTCTCAGGCAACTAAACCGAACGGTAGAGAGAGAACAGGTAAACTATATTGTTGAAGCAGACATTAAAGGCTTCTTTGACAATGTAAACCATGAATGGATGATGAAATTCCTTGAACACCGAATTGCAGACAAACGAGTACTAAGAATGGTTAAGCGGTTCTTAAAAGCAGGGATAATGGAGGCTGGAGTTGTGTATAAGGGTGATAAAGGCACACCGCAGGGCGGGCTAATCTCACCAATACTTTCAAACGTTTATCTTCATTACGCCCTGGACTTATGGTTTGAGAAGGTCTATCGCAAAAGGTGTGAGGGATATGTCAGAATTATCCGTTATGCCGATGATTTTGTTGCATGCTTTAAGCACAAAGCTGATGCCATAAGATTTAAAGAGGAGCTTGCCATTCGTCTTGCCAAATTCGGACTCGAAATTGTGCCTGCAAAGACTAAGGTGCTTGCCTTCGGAAGATTTGCCACAGAAAATGCAAAAAGAGAAGGCAGTAAGCCAGAAACATTTGACTTTCTTGGGTTCACACATTACTGTAGCAAAACAAGAGATGGTAAAAAGTTCAGAATGAAGAGGAAAACCTCACGTAAGAAATTTAATGCAAAAATTAAATCTTTTAAGTTGTGGCTAAAGTCATCCAGAACTCTGCCGATAAAGATACTGATGGACAAAGTCCGTATAAAGCTTCAGGGACACTTCACTTACTATGGTGTTACTGATAATACTGATGGAATCTCCCGTTTTGCCTATGAGGTGCGAAAGATTCTACATAAATGGCTCAACCGCCGTGGTAAGAGGAAATGTCTTAACTGGGACAAATTCTGTCTGTTACTTAAGAGATACCCTTTGCCGAAGCCGAGAATAATGGTTTGTCTGTTCTAATTTTTGCAAATGTTTGCATGAGGAGCCGTGTGCGTTAATAGCGCAAGCACGGTTCTGTGAGGGGCCGAGAACAACTTGCACGTTGTGCTGGGAGAACTCGGTCTACTCGACCTTTTTATTTCTTAAAAAGGGAATCTAAAAGGGCATTGGATTTGCTTCGCATTATTAAATAGTACTTGTAAAAGGAGGAAAAATGAAAAAATTTCTTGCCCTGTTAATGATTTTGTTGATAGTTGGGGTGGGTTTTGTTGGTTGCAAAACAACAAGCATTGATGCTGAAATAACAACAGCTATGACTATCGCTGCAGATGTAACCACAGTTGCCGACAAAATAATAACTGCCGCCGAAATTACAGCTGTTAAAAAGACCGCTACGGTTACGGGGAACGCAGGCGAAACAACATCGGATGAAACAATGGCAGCAGAAAACTTAGCAGCTGCAACTCCCACAGAAACGACCACAGCTGAAACCAAAGCCCCCGAAAATCCGGCGCTCATACTTGCATCAACGACAAGCACCCAGGACAGCGGGCTGTTTGACGTTCTTATCCCTGCCTTTGAGAATGCTGCCGGTTATAAAGTCAAAGTCATTGCAGTTGGTTCTGGTGAAGCTATAAAGCTTGGTGAAAGAGGCGAGGCCGATGTGTTGCTTGTCCATTCAAGAAAAGCTGAAGACAAATTTGTCGCCGGTAGTTTTGGTATCGACAGAAAAGATGTAATGCATAATGATTTTATAATTGTCGGCCCGGCAAGTGACCCGGCAATAATAAAAGGCACGGCAATGGCAGCAGATGCATTTAAAGCAATTGCAGCCAGTGAAAGTATTTTTGTTTCCCGCGCTGACGGTTCAGGAACTTATACCAAAGAATTAAATATATGGCAAAGAGCGCTGCTGGAACCAGGCGGCGATTGGTATATTCAAACAGGCCAGGGGATGGGTGAAACCTTAAGAATTACCCAGGAAAAACAGGGTTATACCCTTACTGATAATGCAACCTGGTATGCGATTAAATCCGGCCCGGGTTTCGATCTTGTTGAACTTGTAAAAGGTGATGTTTTGCTGTTTAACCCTTATGGCGTTATCGCAGTCAATCCGGCCAAACATCCCGAACTTAAAATAAATTACAAAGGTGCAACGGCTTTTATAAAATTTGTAACCGGAGCTCAAGGGCAGAAGATCATAAAAGAATTTGGCATTGATAAATATGGCATACCATTATTTTATCCTGATGTTATAAAATAGATAAAAATAATTAGTAACACTATACTTATATTCAGGGCATTTTAAAAGCTGTCTTGAATAATTCAATAAATCAAAGAGATTAATTATGGACCTTATATGGCAGGGCATAAAAAGTGCATTTTTCCTGATATTTTCGGGAAATAAGGAAATATATGAAATAATTCTTCTGACCCTAAAGGTTTCAGGAATTGCAGTAATAGTTTCAATGGTTTTTGGAATGCCCATCGGGCTCCTTGTAGGCTTAAATAATTTTAAAAGCAAAAGATTTGTAATAACAATTATAAATACCGGAATGGGCCTGCCGCCTGTTGCAGCAGGTCTTTTTATAAGCCTGATGCTCTGGCGCAGCGGACCGCTTGGGATTATTGGAATAATGTATACACCCTCTGCAATGATAATTGCCCAGGTGCTTATAGCATCGCCAATAATAGCAGGGGTAACACTTGCTGCGGTCCAGCAGATAAATCCCAAATTAAAACTTCAGGCATTATCTCTCGGCGCCAACAAGATCCAGGTTTTATGGATTTTGTTAAAGGAAGCCAAATTGCCGGCTCTTGCTGCTGTTATGGCGGGCTTTGGCGGCGTGATATCTGAGGTTGGCGCTGTAATGATGGTTGGCGGTAATCTTAAGGGGCAAACTCGCGTTCTTACAACGGCAATAGTCCAGAACGTCAGAATGGGCGATTTTGATGTTGCAATTGCCCTCGTAATAATTCTCCTGATTTTAACATTCATGGTAAACCTATTTTTAACTTTAGTACAACAAAGAGAAAACAAGACAGGTATCAAAGATTCTGGAAATAACCGGGCTTGAAAAAAAGTATAACAGTGGATTTTCCCTAAAAGTGGAACATCTGTTTACCGAGGAAAATAAGATATTGGTTATAATAGGCTCCAATGGCTGCGGTAAGTCGACGCTTATCAGGCTCATAAACTTATTGGAAAGTCCTGACTGCGGAAGAATTTATTTCAATGATAAACTGATTACCGGAAATGGTGTCGATAAAATAATGGTAAGGAAGGAAATGTCAACAGTATTTCAGGAACCTCTGCTTTTTAACACATCTGTTTATAATAATATTCTGATGGGCCTGGAGTTTAGAGGTAAAAAAATATCTGGCACTAAGGAAATATTTGACTATCTTGTCGACAAATTAAAAATAAAGGATCTGTTAAAAAGAAATCCAAAGAGTCTCTCGGGGGGCGAGCAGCAAAGAGTCGCCCTTGCCCGCGCACTCATTTTAGAGCCGAAACTTTTATTGCTTGATGAACCGCTTGCAAATATTGACCAGCTTTCAAGAGAAGAACTGCGTAATGACTTATTTGATATACTTAGAGCTGCAGGGCGCTCAACCATTTACGTTACTCATGACCGCAATGAAGCGATGATAATTGCAGACTTAATAGCAGTTATAAATGAAGGCAGGATAGAGCAGTTTGGCCCAAAAGATGAAGTTTTTAGAAAACCTGCAAGCGAATTTGTTGCAAAATTTGTAGGTGTGGAAACATTAATCGAAGGGAGTGTTGCTGAGTTTAAGGATAATGTGTGCCGGATAAGGATTCAAGGCAGTAAAAACGATATCTTTGCTGTTGCTGCGTCAGCCAGGCAGGGAACAAAAGTAACCGCAGCAATAAGGCCCGAAGATGTAATTTTATATAACATTGAAGTAAACCCCGAGTTTTCTTCAGCAATGAATTCTTTTATGGGAGAGATTATTGAGATACAGGATCTTGGAATCTTTAAAAAAGTTGAAATAGATTGCGGGTTTAAACTTGTTTCATTTGTGACACAGAATTCCATTGAAAGACTGGGCCTTGCACCGGGAAAGAAAGTCCTGGCTTCCGTTAAGGCAAGCTCAGTTCATATAATGGCGGGGAGGCAATAAATGCTGACAGACAGTTTTAACAGGAAAATAGATTACCTAAGGCTTTCAGTTACAGACAGGTGTAACCTTAGATGCACTTATTGCATGCCTTCCGGTGGTATCAAACTTATAGACAGGAAGGAAATGATGACTTTTGAAGAGATATTAAAAGCTGCCCGTATTTTAGCAGAAATGGGAATAAGGAAGATTAGGATTACAGGCGGAGAGCCGCTTGTAAGAGACGGTATTATTGATTTAATAAAGCAAATAAAGAAAATTGAAAATATTGCTGAAATTTCCATAACTACCAATGGTATTTTACTCAATGGATACCTGGATGAACTGTATAAAATACCAATACATGGTATCAACATAAGTCTTGACACACTGGATAGCCAAAAGTACAAAGAAGTAACCCGCGGGGGCGAAATAAGCCAGGTGTTAAGCGCTATTTCAAATTCAATTAACATCGGTATAAAATCTGTTAAAATTAATGTGGTATTAACCAACCTTCTTGACGAAGAAGATATTGGTGGTTTTGTGAAAATGACTATAGATAAGCCAGTGCATGTAAGATTTATAGAGATGATGCAGCCCGCCGGTGGGGGTGATTGCAGTCCGGAAACCATAGAATGCAGCAGCATAGGCGGAATTAACAGCCTTGAGTTTAAGGATTTAAGAGCCGCTGACTCCAGCCAGGGAATCAATTCTGTGAATACTATTTTTTCTGTTATGAAAAAAATTGGCAATTATCATGCTGTAAATGATAAACTGGGAAATGGGCCCGCGCTTTATTACAAGTTTAAGCAAGGCAGTGGTTCTATTGGTTTTATAATCAATGATAAAAATTTATGCAGCTACTGCAACAGGATAAGGCTCACACCATATGGAACAATAAGGTTGTGTTTGTTTTCAGATAAGGAATACGACATTAAGAAAAAGCTGCGTAATAATTACCCGGCTGCTGTTATAAAAGCCGAAATCGCCCAGTTTGTAAAAGCAAAACCTCAGAACAGGGAAGAGAGCTGCAGGTATGATAATAAGGGAAAAGTTCCAATCGATTTTAAGTTGAAAGATTTTATGAACAGGATTGGAGGGTAAAAAGATAAAATGGAATTAACTCATGTAGACGGCACAGGCAAAGTTAAAATGGTGGACATTTCAAATAAAAACGAATCCTTAAGGACCGCTGTTGCCAGCGGCTGCATCCTGCTAAATAAAGAAATAATTTCCAATATCAAAAAAAATGAGATCCAAAAAGGTGATGTCCTGGTTACGGCAAAGATTGCCGGCATTAATGCTGCCAAAAGAAATTGGGAACTAATACCCCTTTGCCATCAAATCAAATTAACAAGTATTGAAATAAACTTTCAGATTGAAGAAAATACTAATAAGATAATTTCAACTGCAATTATTTCAGGTCATGACAGAACAGGAGTTGAGATGGAAGCTCTGGCAGCTGTTTCCGTAAGCCTTCTTACTATTTACGATATGTGCAAAGCATTGTCTAAAAACATGACCATAAGTAATATTGAACTGATAAAAAAAAGCGGGGGAAAATCTGATTATGAGAGGTAAAATTGAATCTATAAATACGAGCGCGCAAAAAGGCGGGAAGAAGAATCCTGTCAAAGAAGCATTCATTAACGAATTAGGCATCCAAGGGGATGGCCACAGCGGCGACTGGCACAGGCAAATAAGCTTTCTTTCCTATGAGAGCATAGAGTCTTTTAACCGGAGTGGGTCCATTAATACAGTTCCCGGTGATTTTGCTGAAAACATTACAACGCGCGCGGTTGACTTAACCGGACTTAAAGTTGGAGATATTATAACCATCACTAATAAAAATCCTGAAGCTAAAGACAGCAATAATGTTATTTTAGAGGTTACTCAGATAGGCAAAGAATGTGTCACTCCATGCAGCATATTTTACCGGGTAGGCTCCTGCATCATGCCAAAGGAAGGATTGTTTTGCAAGGTGATAAAAACGGGAAAAATCAAAGTTGGAAATTTTGTCACAGTTGAAAAAAAATTATAAGAAACGGGTAAAAAAAAATGAAAGAGAAACAAAACCGCAAAATTGCCGTGATAACTGTCAGCGATAAGGGTTATAGGGGTGAAAGGGAAGACAGAAGCGGTAAATATATAGTTGATTTCTTTAAAGAAAAAGGCTGGGAAATTGCAGATTATTCAATTATTCCGGATGAAGCAGATATGATAAAGGACAAGATAAAAGAAATTTGTGATCTTGGAAAAGCAAATTTAATATTGACTGCCGGAGGAACCGGATTTTCCCCGCGGGATGTTACCCCCGAAGCTACAAAAGAAATAATTGAAAAAGAAGTTCCGGGCTTTAGCGAAGTTATAAGGATTGAGGGCCAGAAAAAGACACCTCGCTCTATTCTTTCAAGGGGAGTAAGCGGGATAAGAAAAAGTACTTTAATAATCAATCTTCCCGGCAGTATAAAAGGTGTAAAGGACAGCCTTGAATTAATTTATCAGCCTCTCCCGCATGGAATAGATATATTAACAGAACAAGACTCCGAGTGTGGTTAAGGTATTTTATTTTACTGTAAAATTTACAGATGTGGGAGTGCCGTTATTAAAAGCAAACTGCAGCCTGTATTTACCGGATTCATAAGAGGCGTTTTTCATTATAAGGCCGGTCGCAATCTGGCCGGAGCCTTCTTTTTTTGTCGTGACTGAATCATCCTGAATAAGTTCTTCCTTTGACTCCCTGCTTATAAACCACTTTATATTTATATTGTTACCCGGTTTTAAGTCTTTTACAACAAATACCGCATAAATGCCGGAATTATTATTAAGAATAAAATCATCGGTTTTGCCGGGAGCAGTGTTTTGCATTTCGGCATCTGAAAGGCTTTTTTTATCAGTAATTATTACTTTCTCTATTAGTGGTTCTTTTTTAAGCATGCTGTATATTACAGCGGCAAAAATTGCGGTAAGTAAAATTAAAACTAGTATGCTCTTTCTGTTCATT
>JBBQDW010000075.1:0-9684 GCA_038320085.1 Candidatus Humimicrobiales bacterium | reverse complement strand
TTTGACTAAATTATTTAGTGCTGGTAACATTGCAAAAATTAAGGGATAATAATCCGAATAATAAATTATTGATATTTTCAGATGATATATTTTAAAGAAAAAATTAAAATTAATTTTTCAAAGATTTTGTTCGAAAGCATTATTCTGCTAAGAGACAATTCGTATTGGCAAAGCTAAGGAGCAAGCTTTGCCTTTTTCTGTTTAGCTATCTATTTTCTTTAGTTGTTAATAAATTAAACAATCTTTATTAAAAAATTAAATAGCTAATCTTAATTATTAAGTAAAACCAGAGAGTATTTCCAAATAAGGCAAGCTTTTAAAGAATAAAAAAAGCTATTTGGAAGTACTCTCTTTTATTTAATCAGGCTATTAAAAAAGATGCATAAGTCAGCACCTTAAAAAATAATAAAAATTAGAATATTAATTACAAAAAAATGAGCAGTATATATCCATCAAAAGAAGAGTACCTGGTAAAGGCTAAAAAGTATAACTTAATTCCTGTTTATAAAGAATATATAGTTGATACTGAAACGCCTACTTCAATATTCATTAAAGCCGGCGGATTGGAAAAAGAAATGTTCCTTCTTGAAAGTATGGAGGGGTTAAAAAAGTTATCACGCTACTCTTTTATTGGAGTGGGAAACAGTTCACTAATAAAATTTGAAGATGAAGTCTTTTCCATTCAAGAAGCCGGTAAAGAAATTCTGAACATCAAAACAATGTTTCCTTTGAAAGAATTAGAAGAGGTAATAAAGGAGTACCGTTTATATAAAAACCCTGAATTAAATCATTTTGCGGGAGGGGCTGTAGGATATTTAAGCTACGACCTGGTCAAATATTTTGAAAATATAGAGCTTACCAGGAACAAACATCCGCTTCCGGAAATAATGCTGTATTTAACTGATTTGGTTATAGTTTTTGACCATTTTCTAAATAGAATGAAGATAATTTCTACAGTTAAAATTAAAAAGGATGCAGAAAAGGCTTATTTTCAATCAATAAATAAAATAGAGGAACTGGAGTCAAGAATCTTTTCAGGCATTAAAAACGGTAAGGGCAATAATTTTTCTTATCATGCGGATAATATGAAAAAAATTGATATTAAATCTAATTTTAGCAAGGAGAAATTTTTAGAAGCTGTCGGAAAAGCAAAAAAATATATTATTGACGGAGAAGCATTCCAGATAGTTCTTTCCCAGCGCTTCAGTATAGACAGTCCTTCGAACCCGTTTAATATATACAGGGGTTTAAGGACAACAAACCCTTCACCCTATATGTATTATATCAATTTTGGAAATTTTAAAATAATTGGTTCTTCACCTGAGCCTCTAATTAAAATAAATGGTAAAAAAATTCTTTCATGTCCCATAGCAGGCACAAAAAAAAGAGGTGCCAATCCAAAAGAAGAAAGATTCCTGGTAGGCAGTCTGTTAAATGATGAGAAGGAGATAGCAGAGCATAATATGCTGGTTGATCTATCAAGAAATGATCTTGGAAGGGTATGCAAATTTGGAAGTATCAAAATTAAAAAATATATGAGTGTTGAAAAATATTCGCATGTCATTCATCTGGTATCAAGGATAGAAGGCACTTTGGACAAAACAAGTACGATATATGATGCACTAAAGAGTACTTTCCCTGCCGGTACGCTTACCGGTGCTCCAAAGATTAGAGCTATGCAAATAATAAGCGAGTTGGAACCGGATAATCGTGGGGCGTACGGAGGAGTAGTTGGATATTTTGGTTATGATGGCAGCCTTGATACCTGCATCACAATAAGGACCGCTATTATAAAAGATGGAAAGGCTTATATTCAGGCAGGGGCAGGTATTGTATATGATTCAATACCCGAGGATGAGTGGAATGAGACATTAAATAAGGCAGGCGCACTTTTTAAAGCAATCAATCTCGCAAACCAGAAGTAATTAATAAATTATAAGTTTAGACTGTTTAAAAATTTTAAGGTATCGAGGTGTTTAAATGTTAAAAGATATAATTGAAAAAATAGTAAGGTTTGAAAACCTTACTATGGATGAAGCATATAAGGTTATGAAATATATTATTGCCGGTAATGCAGCTGATTGCCAAATTGCATCATTTTTAACTGCATTAAGAATGAAGGGTGAAACTATTGATGAAATAAGCGGTTTTTCTAAAGCTATGCTTAAGAAGGTTCAAAAAGTAACAACAAAGCATCAGGATGTTGTGGATACATGCGGTACTGGGGGAGACAGGAAAAATACTTTTAATATTTCTACTACTGCAGCTTTCATAGCTGCCGGAGCAGATGTAATAATTGCAAAACATGGAAATAGAAGTGTTTCAAGCATGTGCGGCAGCGCCGATGTACTTGAGCAGCTGGGAATAAATATAAACCTTGAAATAAGCGATATCTCAAAATGCATAGATGAAATCGGCATGGGTTTTATCTTTGCTCCAAATGCCCATGTGGCCATGAAAAATGTTTCGAAGGCAAGAAAAGACATGGGTATAAAGACTATATTTAATATTTTAGGCCCGATTACCAATCCCGCAATGGCAAACGGAAGAGTTTTGGGAGTATTTGATGAAAAATTAATGGATAAAACGATTTACTCTCTTAAAAATCTGGGGGTAAAAAGGGCATTTGTGGTTTATGGAATGGAAGGACTTGATGAACTTTCCATCTCAGATAACAGTCAGGTTCAATACTTAGATAATGGTAACGTGACAAAGTATATTCTTAACCCTGAAGAACTTGGTTTAAAAAAATATAGTATTGAAGAGTTAAAAGGCGGAGATTCAAAAGAAAATGCACGGATTTTACATAATATTCTTTCTGGAAAAGAAATGGGCGCTAAAAGAGATTCGGCTGTATTAAATGCTGCTGCGGCAGTAGTTGCGGGAGGAAAGGCTGACAGTTTACAGGAAGCAATAAAAATTGCAGTTTATTCTATTGAGAGCGGAAAGGCACTTGCGAAATTAAATAAATTAATTGAATTTACAAATAAATTCTAATAGAAATCTGGTCAATATTCTGGAGGATAGGTTGGATTATTTAAAAGAGATACTGCTTAACAAGAAAAATGATATAAAAATTCTGGATATCAAATTTAAAGATAAAAATTTCATAAATGGTAATTTTAATTTTGTAAAAAATATCAGCAGCAGCAGGGTAAATATAATTGCAGAAATTAAAAAGGCATCTCCATCAAGAGGTACGATAAATGAAAACCTTGATGTTGAAAAAACAGCAATTCTTTACAGCAAATATAAGAACTTCATTAGCGCAATATCTGTCATTACGGAGTCTCTTTATTTTAAAGGAAGCAGTGATTTTATAAAAGTGGTAAAAAAAGTATCAGATCTTCCGGTTTTAAGAAAGGACTTTATTTTTCATGAGAGCCAAATATATGAGAGCGCAGCTTTAGGGGCAGATTGCATTTTGCTTATAAGCTCAATTCTGGGACAGAAAAAATTAAATAAGCTATATAGCCTGGCTAAAAATATAGGGCTCGATGTGCTTGTTGAGGTACATAGTGACAGAGAATTTGATAAAGCATTTAACACAGGCTCACAACTAATCGGCATAAATAACAGAAATTTAAAAAGTATGGAAGTAAACACAAACAATACTATTGATATTTTAATGAATGCTTTAGGTAAAGATATTAAAGATAAGATAATTGTTTGTGAAAGTGGAATAGAAAATACCAGTTATATTAAGGATTTACATAAAAGGGGAATTAATGTTTTTTTAATAGGCAGTTACTTTATGCAGAGTAAAAATCTGGAGCATGATTTAAGCGACATGGAAGCTAAGTTAAAAAGAGAAAATCTGATTTAGAAAATTAATTACAAAATAAAGGGCCGTTTTATGGTTTGGATTAAAATATGCGGAATTACAAATGAAGAGGATGCCTTAAAAATTTCAGATTTGGGGGCAGATGCTTTAGGGTTTATTTTATTTGCTGAAAGTGCAAGGAGAATAGAACCTGACAAGGCACTGGAAATAGTATTAGCAGTAAAAGATAAATTCATAAATGCACCAGATAAAATGCGGCCGTTATTTATCGGAGTTTTTGTAAATGAAAATATAAGCAAAGTTATAGAAATTGCAGAAAAACTAGGCCTGGATTATATCCAGCTATCTGGTGATGAAACCCTGGATTATTTAAAGAAAATTAAAAAACATAACAGAAATATTAAATTGATAAAGCTTATAAGAGTTAAAGATAATGTTTCATCCTCTGAAATCATTTCAAAGCAGATGCAGGAATTTAAAAAAGCAGCAGACTTATTTTTGCTTGATACTTTTAAAGAAAATATTTACGGAGGAACAGGTAAAAGCTTTAACTGGGAGATGGTAAAGAGATTAAGCGAGGAATATTTTATAATTTTAGCAGGTGGACTGGACCGCGAAAATGTAGCCAAAGCAATACAAATAGTAAAACCCTTTGGTATTGATGCTTCAACAAAGCTCGAAAAATCACCAGGTAAAAAAGATATTGGAAAAGTGGAAATATTTATTAAAAATGCTTTAAAGAAGGCAGATTAAATGAGAAAAAATATAAAGGTTGTAAGGAAGGCAGACTAAATGAGAAATAATATAAAGGTCATGAAAAAAGCTCAAGGTTATTTTGGGTCATACGGTGGAAGATATGTTCCTGAAATACTAATCAATGCTTTGGATGAACTTGAAAAAAATTATGTGAAGGCAAAAAATGACAAAAAATTCCAGGAAGAACTTTCTTATTATTTAAAGAATTATGCAGGAAGGCCAACACCCCTTTATTTTGCTGAAAGACTTACAAAATATTTGGGAGGGGCAAAAATTTATTTAAAAAGAGAGGATTTGTGTCATCTTGGTGCCCATAAGATCAATAATACTTTGGGACAAGTGCTGCTTGCGCGAAAAATGGGTAAAAAAAATATCATTGCAGAAACAGGTGCGGGACAGCATGGAGTTTCAACTGCAGCTGTATCGGCACTCTTTGACTTAAATTGTAAAATATTTATGGGGGAAAAAGATATTGAAAGACAGTCTCCGAATGTATTCAGGATGAAGCTGCTTGGGGCCGAAGTCATTGAAGTAAATTCCGGCAGCAAGTCTCTAAAAGATGCTGTAAATGAAGCTATCCGTTATTGGGTATCCAACATAGATGATACATATTATGTGCTGGGCTCAGTTGTGGGCCCGCATCCCTACCCGACAATTGTCAGAAATTTTCAGAAAGTTATCGGTATTGAGACAAAAAAACAGATATTATACGCTGAAGGAAGATTACCGGACTATATTATAGCTTGTGTCGGTGGTGGAAGTAATGCAATAGGGATTTTTTATCCTTTTTTAAAAAGTACTGATACGACCAATCTTATAGGCATTGAAGCAGGAGGCGAAGGTATAGCCAGCCAGAAACACGGTGCTTCTCTTTCAGCCGGAGAAAAAGGAGTTTTGCAGGGTAGTCTCAGTTTTCTGCTTCAGGACAGGTATGGTCAGGTAAGTGAAGCTCATTCCATATCGGCAGGTCTCGATTACCCTGGAGTCGGTCCTGAACATGCATACTTAAAAGAAAAGGGTTTAGTGAGATACGAGAACATACTTGACAAAGAAGCTCTGGAAGCATTTAAAATTCTTTCACAGTTAGAAGGTATAATACCGGCACTTGAAAGTGCACATGCTGTAGCGTATGCCATAAAAATTGCCCCGGATTTAGACAAGGATAAAATTATTGTTATCAATTTATCAGGCAGAGGGGATAAGGATATTGATACTGTATATAAATTGTTAAAGGACAGTCTGTAAGGCGGTCCTTTAAAATTATTAGAATTTAAGCAGGAGAAAATATTAATTATCAATAAAGAAAAAGTAAGAGAAAATATTAATTATCAATAAAGAAAAAGTAAGAGAAAATATAATTATGAATAAAGAAAAAGTAAAAGAAAATAGAATAGATAGTGTTTTTAATAAATTAAGAAGTAATGGCCAGAAGGCTCTAATCCCTTTTATTACATGCGGATATTCTACTATTGATGGTTTTATTAAATTATTTGATGTCCTCGAAAAAAATGGAGCGGATATCATTGAAATCGGGATTCCGTTTTCGGACCCTTTGGCTGATGGACCAGTTATTCAGGCAACATCGAAAATTGCCCTTGAAAACTGTATTAACACAGATACAGTTATAGATGCTATTGTTAATATAAGGAGCAAAAGCAATATACCTATTGTTATTTTGACTTATTTTAACACTATCTATAGATATGGTATTGATAAATTTCTTAAGAGATCTTTGGCAGCAGGGGTAGATGGCCTTATTATTGCTGACCTGCCTTTAGAGGAATTTTATAATTATGAATCCCTTTTAAACAATCATTATATTAATAATATAATGATTGTTTCTCTCACATCAAGCAAAGAAAGGCTGTATAAAATTTCAAATATTTGCAAAGGTTTTCTTTATTGTGTAGCAGTAAAAGGTGTGACGGGGATAAGGGATGGAATAAGCAGTGAGGTAAAAGACTTTTTAATAAAACTCAGGAGTATAACAAATCTTCCACTGGCTCTTGGATTTGGAATATCAAATCCCGAACAAATAAATGACATTAAAAAATATTGTGATGCAATAATTATTGGAAGCAAAATACTGTCATTACTTCTTGATGCTGATGATTTTAACAAAGGCTTAAGCAAAGTGGAAGAATTTATGGCAGAAGTAAATAATGTTTTAAAAGTAAATTAAAGATTTAAAAGATTTTGTCAAATTCAAGAAAAAAATGAAAAAACAACTGATAGATATACTAATAATGGATAATTATGATTCCTTTACTTTCAATATAGTGCAGTATTTTGGAATATTGGGGGCTAAAATAAAAGTATGCAGGAATAATAAAATCAGTCTGGCTGATATAGAAGAAATGAAACCATTGAAAATTGTAATTTCTCCTGGTCCTGGAAGACCTGCAGATGCAGGGATTTCCAATAGTTTAATCAAACATTTCTATAAGAAAATACCAATTTTAGGAGTGTGCCTGGGCCATCAATGCATAGGGGAAGTTTTTGGGGCAGATATTATAAATTCAGGCATTGTTGTACATGGGAAAACTTCTTTGATTTACCATGATGGCAAGACAATCTTTAAAGGTTTGGAAAATCCTTTTAAAGCAGCAAGATATCACTCCCTTGTTATAAAAAAAAATACTATTTCATCCTCTTTTGAAATATCAGCAAATACTGAAAGTAATATTATTATGGGCATAAGACATAAGAAATATAAGTTAGAAGGTATACAATTTCATCCTGAATCTTTTTTAACGTCTTCAGGCATAAAAATGCTGGAAAATTTTTTATCGCTTTAGGGTAATTAAAACAAGATGTGAAATCTCAAACTACTTTGCATTTCCAGCTTAAGCAGTTGGTAATCTGGATAATATACCCGATAAATACTAATAATTTCCTTTACAAAAGGAAATAATACTAATATACTTTCCTTATTATGAGGAAAGAAATAATTAAAACTTTAATCACAGATTTCCACGAAAGTAAAATTCCTGACTTTAAGCCAAGACTTTTATCAATACCTGTTAATACAAAAAAAATAATTGTTTTAACGGGTGTGCGAAGAAGCGGCAAGACTTATCATTTATACAATGTCATCTCTGATTTATTAAAGAGTAAAGTAAGTTTAAGAAATATACTGTATTTTAATTTTGAAGATGAAAGAATAGATAAAAATACCTTTGTCTTAAATAATATTCTGGAAGCATACCGCGAGCTATATCCTGAAATTAACCTGGCTGACTGTTATTTTTTATTTGATGAGATACAGAACATAGATGGCTGGGAAAAGTTTCTAAGAAGAATGCATGAGCAGATATCGAAGAATATCTTTGTAACGGGTTCAAACGCCAAATTACTCAGCAGTGAAATATCAACCTCACTGAGGGGAAGAAGTGTAAGCTTTGAAATATATCCGTTAAATTTTATAGAATACCTGAATTTTCTGGACATCAAAATAAATTTAAATTCAACAAAGTCAAAGGTATTAATTGTAAATGCCTTTGGGGTGTTTTTATCCGGAGGCGGGTTTCCTGAACTCATCCATTTAAGCGATGAAATTAAAAATAAGACACTTCAGGAATATTTCAATGTAATGCTATTTAAAGATTTGATAGAACGATATAGCATTACTCAATCGGTAATACTTAAATATTTTTGTAAAAGAGTAATTGGCAATAGCTCCAGGGAATTCAGCGTTAATAAAATTTATAATGAAATAAAATCCCAGGGTTACAAAATCAGCAAAGATACATTATATGAATTTCAAAGCTATGTTGAAGCAATATATATGGCAATTTTTCTACCAAAGTATTCGCAATCAATAGTAAAGCAGGAATTTTCAATAAAGAAAGCATATGCAATTGATACAGGTCTTGCTTCTTGTCTGGACCCTTATTTTTCAAACAATAAGGGGGCAATGCTTGAAAATCTTGTATTGCTGGAGCTGATAAAATCCGGCAGGAAAGTTTTTTACGGTTCCAATAGCTATGAGTGCGATTTCCTACTGACTGAAAATGAAAAAGTTTATGAGGCAATCCAGGTTTGTGCCGATGTTAGCAGCAGCGATACAATGAAAAGAGAATTAAAGGGCCTGGTAAATACTTGTAGGGAGCATAGCTTAAAAAAAGGTTTTATTATCACCCTTCATGATGAACAAAGCTATGATGTTGAAGGAATTAAAATAGAATTAATGCCTGCATATAAATATTTGCTTGCTCCTTAAAAAAATACCGGGTACATTTTTGGTTTGATCTATGTCTGTATGAGATAAAAGCAATAAGGGTTTTATTATAAAGTAATACTTGATATTCAGTAGTTTGACCTCTGTCCGCATAAGATAGAAATAATAACATTTTTATTATAAAGTAATACTTGATATTCGGTATTACATTAATTATAATAATACTAATATCAGAGTATTAATGGGTTTCTGAATTAGTGTTAATTATTAAACAGGAAAATTTTAGAAAAATTATAATGTTGAAGGTGTGCAGTTATGTCAAGAATTACTAAAAAAGGCCAGGTAACCATCCCGAAAGAAATCAGGGATATTTTAAGTATTAAACCTAATGATATAGGTGAATTTGCCATAAGCGAAGGAACTGTAGTATTTACAGTAAAAAAAGGGACAATTTTTGATGCCCATAGAAAAACAACAGATAAAAAAATTGATTTTGCAGAAGCCAGGGAACGTATGGAAAGAGAGATAGCGTCTGACACAGTAAAGGAAATGAAATGATATTTCTGGATACAAATATTTTTATAAGATATTTTGAACAGGAAGATAACAATAAGTCTGCCGATGCTGAAGAATTATTTCATAAAATCGTCAGCGGGGAGGTAATATGTTTTACAAACACAATGGTGATTTCTGAGATTGTCTGGGTGCTTGGAAAATACTATGGTTGGGATAAGGCGGAAGTCTGCGACAACATTGAATTTATTTTAAATACTCCAAATATAAAAATAAACGAAAGAAAAATCCTGCTGGAGGCTATTAAAACATATAGAGAGTTAAATATTGACTTCATTGATTCATTTAATCATGCATATATCAAGGCGAATAATTCATCAATGATATATTCTTATGATACTCATTTTGACAAGCTGAATAAAGCTTATGATGATATTGAAAGAATGGTGCC
>JBBQDW010000074.1:0-10077 GCA_038320085.1 Candidatus Humimicrobiales bacterium | reverse complement strand
TTAGGTTACAGGGTTTTAAAAAAGATCGAAAAGATAGTCAGGGAAGAAATGGATAATACCGGGGCCATTGAAATGCTGATGCCGGCATTACAGCCCGGTGATTTGTGGATGCAGTCAGGCAGATGGTATAAGTACGGACCGGAACTTTTTCGGTTAAAGGACCGAAGCGACAGGGATTTTTGTCTTGGACCCACACATGAAGAACTTATTACGCACCTTGCATGCCTTGATATAAAGTCATACAAAGACATGCCTGTAAACCTCTATCAGATACAGGTTAAATTCAGGGATGAAATAAGGCCAAGATATGGAATTTTAAGGGCCAGGGAATTTATAATGAAGGATGCTTACAGCTTTTCTGCCACCGAGAGTGATTTGGATGCAGTATATAAAAAAATGTATGGCTGTTATTCAAAAATACTGGAAAGGCTTAATCTTAAGTACTATGCAGTTGAAGCAGACTCGGGGTTAATTGGAGGAAATTACTCGCACGAATTCATAATCCTTGCAAAAACCGGTGAAGACGAGATAGTATATTGCCCTTCGTGCGGATATGCTGCAAATTACGAAATGGCAAAATTTAACTGCCAAAATAAAAATACTGCGCAGGAACAAAAGGAAATGCAGGAGGTACATACGCCTTCAATAACAAATATAAAGTCACTTATAGAATTTTTAAATCTTCCTGCCGGTAAAATCATAAAAACCATGCTGCTAAAAGACAGCGATGGCAATCTTATTGCGGTACTGCTTTCAGGAGACAGGGAATTAAATATTCCTAAAGTAGAAAAAGCTGCCGGTGTAAGCCTTGAGCTTGCTGCAAACAATCCAGGCAACAACCAGGATTTAAATATCGGGTTTTTGGGCCCCTCAGGGCTTAAAGACGGCATAAAGATATATGCTGACAATATTATAAAAGGCTCATCCAATATGGCTGCAGGCGCAAATAAAAAGGACCATCATTTTATAAATATAAATCATCCGAGAGATTTTAAAGTCGATTTGTGGGGAGACTTTTCTTTTGCCTCTAAAGGGGATTTATGCGTCAATTGCAACAGCCCGATAGAGTTTGAGAAGGGAATCGAAATAGGCCACATATTCAAACTTGGCACAAAATACAGCGAGAAAATGGGCGCATTATTTTTAGACAGTGAAGGCAAGCTAAATCCCATTATTATGGGTTGCTACGGCATAGGCGTCAGCAGGATACTGGCTGCAGTTATTGAGCAATTATATGATGATAAAGGCATATTGTGGCCGACCGGCATTGCGCCGTTTATGGTAAATCTTATAGCAATCAATATGGAGGACCCAAGTATCGCTTCAGGCGCCGAAAAGATATATGATATCCTGAAAAAAGAGGGAATAGAAGTCATTTTTGATGATAGAAATGTAAGGGCAGGGGTAAAATTCAAGGATTCTGACCTTATTGGGATACCCATCAAGGTGATTCTGGGTAAAAATTTTATTGAAAATGAAGAACTTGAAATAGAATTAAGAAAAGACTCCGCAAAATTAAAGATGGGCGTTAGTGAGGCCGTAGATTTTATTAAGAACTATTCTTAAAATAAATATTTTTTAAATAATGCAGGAAAATCATCAGGAAAAAATAAAAGGTACCTTAAGTAAAATAGTTTACAGAAGCCCTGATAATGACTATTTTATTGGAAAGATGCTGTCTGAAGAAGACAATCAGACAATAACGGTAGTGGGTCATGCTATGGAGATCCAGCCGGGAGAGAATTTGACTGTTTGCGGCAAATGGGTGACTAACAGTAAGTATGGAAAACAGTTTGAAATTGGAAGCATCGAAGTTATGCCGCCTGCGACAGAGAAAGGAATTGAAAAATACCTGGGTTCCGGGCTCATTAAAGGTATTGGGCCGGCTATGGCGCAAAGGGTAGTTGCCAGATTTAAGCTGGAAACTTTAAAAATCCTTGATACCCAGACAGAAAGACTTGGCGAAATAGAAGGTTTTGGCGAAAAAAGGATAGAGCTTGTCAAAAATGAGTGGAAAAAGCAAAAAGATGTCAGGGCAATAATGATTTTCATGCGGGATTACGACATCAGTAACAATTACGCTATAAAAATCTATAACATATATAAAAATGATTCAGTAAGCGTACTTAAAGCAAATCCTTACAGGCTGATAGAAGACGTTTCAGGTATAGGCTTTAAAACTGCTGACAGAATTGCTGAGAGTCTGGGAATTGAAAAAGAATCTGAATTCAGGATAAAATCCGGGGTTATTTTTCTTTTAAACCAGCTTACAGATGCAGGCAACTGCTATTACCCGTTTGAAGATTTTTTAAAGGCGGGCATGGACCTTCTGCAGTGCGGAGAATCAATACTGCTGGGATCGGTAAAATTGCTGTCAGAAGAAGGGCGGGTCGTGCTTGATAATGCTTCCTCTACAGAAAAAATTTATCTTAAAAGCATTTATGAAGACGAGGTTTATGCATCAGGAAAACTGCTTGAGATAAGGGATTTTAAGAATATACAAAAAAATGGGCCGCTGCAAAAAAAGGAAAGTCTTTTTGGGAGCATGGATGCGGCAGGTATGGATAAAAAAATTGAAGAGATATCACTTGCTGCAAAAATAGAGCTTGACGAGATACAGAAGGAGGCTGTAAAAAAAGCCGTTACAGAAAAAATCTTAATTATCACAGGCAGTCCGGGTACCGGGAAAAGTACTATTTTAAATGTTACAATTAATTATTTTGAACTGCTTGGCAAAACTGTTACTGTCGGCGCGCCAACCGGAAGAGCATCTAAAAGGCTCACCGAGGCCACTGGAAGACAGGCAAAAACAATACACAGGCTGTTGAAATACCAGCCAAAGCTAAACCGCTTTTTAAAAGATGAAAACAGCCCTATTGATACAGATGTCCTGATAATAGATGAAGCTTCAATGATAGATATAAGGCTGTTTAAGAGTTTGCTTAAGGCTGTAAAAAAATCTACAAGCCTGGTACTTGTCGGTGACATCGACCAGCTCCCGGCAGTCGGCCCCGGTAATATCCTTTCTGACATGATATCTTCAAAGTCTTTTCCTGTAGTAAGGCTTGAGCACATATACAGGCAGGAAGGCAAGAGCAGGATAATCTACAATGCGCACCTGATAAGGGATGGTCTTTTCCCGGAACTTTCAAAATCAGAAGCCAATGATTTCTTTTTTATAGATAAAACCGAGCCGGAGCAGGTAATTGACACTGTAGTAGAACTAATTTCAGAGAGGCTCCCAAAATCGATGGGCTATAATCCTTTTATTGATATACAGGTAATAGTTCCTACAAATAAAGGCATTGTCGGGGTAAGTAACTTAAATCTTAAAATTCAGGAAAAGCTTAACAAAAGCCGCCAAAGTATCCAGCGGGGATTGTATGAATTCAGGCTTGGCGACAGGGTCATACAGCTTAAAAATAATTATGAAAAGGAAGTCTTTAACGGAGACATAGGCTTTATTGAAAATATAGACCTTGAAATGAAAGTCTTAACGGTCGAGTTTGAAAAAAGGCTAATTGAGTATGATTTTTACGACCTTGACCAGATAAGCCTGTCTTATGCAATAACCATACATAAATCGCAAGGCTCAGAGTTTAAATGTGTTATTATTCCCATACTTACATCACATTATATATTACTGCAAAGAAACCTCCTGTACACTGCTTTAACGAGAGCAAAAGAGCTGGCAATACTTATCGGAAGCAAAAAAGCAATAGGCATTGCTGTTAATAAAAACAATGTCGAACAAAGATTTACAAGTTTAAAAGACAGGGTAGTTGGCGGAAAATATAGTTAAAATAAAAACATTGACTAAAAAAGCCTGAGGCTATAGAATATTTCCATAAATTATATTATAAGGTTTTGCTTGGTTTATAAATAATTTTGTACTTTAGGCAGTTTTTTCAGAATAATATTGACAATTAATAAAATTTTTAGGAAAGTTCGTTAAAAAGAGCATCTGTAATTGTTAATAATTAGATATAATTAAAAGATATTCAGCAAATGAGTAAATATATTAAACAACTTTGTAAAAAGGGAATGAATAAAAATAAAGATATAAATTAAAAAATTTTATTCTTTGCTGTTATTAAAAATTTAATAGTCTAAAAAAAGTACAAATATATAAGATATTATAAATCGGGCATGATTGCTCGATTTTTTTATTGTAGGGAGGATGGTAATAATGTTGTGGATGACAATTCTAAAATACTTTGGAATTGGCGCCGTAATTGTAATCGTAGGATTCATTGTAGGATTTTATTACAGAAAAACAATTGTGGATAACAAGCTTAATTCTGCGGAAGGAACCGCAAAACGAATACTGGATGATGCAAAAAAAGAAGCCACTGCCTTAAGAAAAGAGGCTGTTATTGAAGGCAAAGAGGAAATTTCAAATTTAAAGTTTAGAAACGATGAAGAAATAAAGAGGCAGAGGTTTGAGAATCAAAAAATTGAGAACAGGCTGCTTGCAAGGGATGAGTCTCTTGAAAAGAAATCTTTTTATCTTGAAAAAAAAGAACAATCGATGACTTCAAGGGAAAAAGAAAATGATGAAGTGAGAGCAAAAATTGAAGAAGTGAAAATGAAGATTGAAGAGACTTTTAAAAAAGAGATCTTAAGACTCGAAGCCATTGCTGAGCTGACCCGTGAAGAGGCGAGAGCAGTTTTGTCAAAAAAAATGGAGGAAGACGCAAAACTTGAAGCAGCCAAAGAAATAAAAAAGATTGAATCCAGGCTCAGGGAAGATTCTGACAAAATGGCTAAAAAAATCATTTCCCAGGCAATCCAGAGATGCGCTATCGACCATACCAGTGAGACTACCGTATCGGTTGTAAATCTTCCAAATGATGAAATGAAGGGAAGGATAATAGGGCGTGAAGGCAGGAATATAAGGGTCTTTGAAAACCTGACAGGAATAAATATTATTGTTGACGATACACCGGAAGCTGTAATCCTGTCGTCCTTTGACCCTGTAAGAAGGGAGATTGCCAGAGTAACCCTTGAAAACCTTATATTGGACGGACGTATTCATCCCACAAGGATTGAAGAAATGCATGAGAAGGCAACCAAACAGGTAAATAACGAGATAAAAGTAGAAGGGGAACAGGCTATATTTGATATAGGGATCTCTGATGTAAATCCCGGTATAGTAAAAGTTCTTGGAAGACTGAAATATAGGACAAGTTACGGCCAGAATGTGCTTCTGCATTCCAAAGAGGTCTCATATGTTGCCGGAATAATTGCCTCAGAGCTTGGGCTTAATGTTAAAAAAGCAAAAAGAGCCGGCTTACTTCATGATATAGGTAAGGCGCTTACCCATGATATTGAAGGCTCTCATGCAATAATAGGCGCTGAGCTTGCAAGAAGGCTCCATGAAGAGGACGATATAATTCATGCTATAGAATCACACCACAACGAGGTCGAAGCGCAGAGCTTCCTCGATGTCATAGTCCAGGCTGCAGATACAATATCAGGTTCCAGACCGGGAGCGCGAAGGGAGACCCTTGAGAGTTATATAAAGAGGCTTGAAAGCCTTGAGAGGATCGCATCAGAATTTACCGGAATTGAAAAAGCTTTTGCCATCCAGGCTGGCAGGGAAATAAGGGTAATGGTCAAACCTGATGAAATAAACGATGAGATGTCTGCAATAATAGCAAGAGATATTGCAAGAAAAATTGAAAGTGAAATGGAATATCCCGGACAGATAAAAGTTACTGTCATCAGGGAAAGCAGATCAATCGATTATGCAAAATAAATAATATCATGCAAAACAGCTTGGATTATAATAAATTTTTTGCTGATTTAAAGATTGCAGAGCAGCTAAAAGTAGAAGAAGATCTTGGGAGCGGATATGTAAAACTTAAGATCTCTGAATCTGAAAGAAGGCAGGCTCTTCAGGATATTAAATGTGTTGAAGATATTGTCGTTGAACTATTAAGAAACAGCAGGGATGCCGGCAGTAAAAATATTTTCATAGCGACTAAAAAAACAGCTGAAAAAAAAAGGCTCATATATTGTATAGATGACGGCCGCGGCATTCCTAAAAAATTCCACAATCTTATTTTTCAATCCCGGGTCACATCCAAACTGGAGGATGGCGGCAGGGATTCCTATGGTTTCCACGGAAGAGGCATGGCGCTTTTTTCAATAAAGTTAAATGTTGAAGACATAAGGATAACTTACTCTGATATAAAAAAAGGAACCTGCCTGCTTGTTGATGTGGATCTTGAAAAAATTCCTGAAAAAAAAGACCAGTCGGCTTTGCCGGGGATTATAAAAACCAAAGACGGCTATGAGCTGGCAGGGGGTGTAAACAATATAATCAGGGTACTTCTCGAATTTGCGCTCCAGAACACCGGTATAAATTTTTACTATGGCAGCCCCACACAAATAATAGCCACAGCAATCTATCTTTACAAGAATTCGCTGCAAGCCGGACTTCCTCAAACTGACATTAATAGTATACCACTTCAAACCGATGTAAATAATAAACTGCCTCAAGCCGTTATAAATAATAAACCGCTGCAAACCGATAAAAATAGTATACCACTTCAAACTGACATAAATATTAAACAGCTGCAAACTGAGATAAACAGTAAACCGCCTAATACTGAGATAAATAAAATAAAAAACTTTAAAGATTTTGATTCCAATATTTTGGGCAGTGATGTAAATATAACAGGTTTTGGCTATTATGCTGACAATTATATAGTACTTGAGCAAGTATTAAAGCAATTCTATGCGATGGACATATCAACAAGGGGAGTACAAAGGTTGATATATGGAGAAATTACGCCACTTAAACCTCTGGATGAGAGTATGTGCGCTTGCGTACGACAGGAGCCTGCCGGATCTTTGACTTATAAAAAAGGTATTGGATGGGAGGGCGACGGTATCAACGGCACAGCAGGTGGTTTCGGCGGCACAGGCTCCGGTAAAGACGATTTTAACGGCAGTTCATCAGGGCCGCGGCAGCCGGATGGAAATAATATCAGTAACGGCAGCAATTCTATTTTTGCTGAAGCGTCAGGCAGTAATGGAAAAACCGACCTTAGCCTTACAGGCGCAGCAGAAAAAAATAAAGGCAGCAATAAGGATATCAGGCTTTATGATGAGCTAAAACTTGCAAATAGATTTAAAGATGAAGAAATTAAGTATATAATTAATATTCTTGAGAAAGAAATTATTAATATAGGCAGAAGACATTTTATAACATTAGAAAATAATATAGAATTTAAAAGAATTAATAACGTAATAAATTTTATAGTCAATTTAAAGCAGAAAGATTAAAGACACTACAACATGAAACTTTTAAAAGTATCTTCAAACTCAATACCTAATTCTGTTGCAGGCGCGATTGCCGGGGTTGTCAGGGCCGAAGGGAAGGTCCAGATACAGACAATTGGTGCAGGCGCATTAAATCAGTCAATAAAAGGAATAGCCATTGCAAGGGGATACATAGCTCCTACGGGACAGGAACTTGTCTGTATACCATTCTTTAGAGATATAGAAGTAAATGGAGAGATTAAAACTGCCATTGTGCTGACTGTAGAAGTAAAATGAATTCATATGTTTTTACTTTTTAGATCCGGTCCATTACTGAAATTAATCCTGCTTAAAATTTTTTTACATACCTTGAAATTATGGCAAACAAAGAAGTAAATTTTTATATAGAGACATTTGGCTGCCAGATGAACGAATTTGATTCTGAAAGAATAGCCGCAATCCTTGAAAAGCAAGGATATATAAAAACACCGGAACAGAAAAATGCAGGAATTATTGTTTTAAACACCTGTTCTGTCCGTTTAAAAGCAGAAAATAAGCTTTTTGGACATATAGGTAATCTTAAAATCCTGAAGGCCCAAAACCCAGGTCTGATTATATGCATAGGCGGATGCACTGCACAAAGCCTGAAAGAAAAACTGACGGATGCCTTTCCTTTTATTGACATAGTTTTTGGCACCGGAAACATCGAAAGTCTTCCTGCGCTGATAAATGCAAGGGCTTCCTGCTCTAAAAGTATCTGCGAGACTACAGAAAATCTGGAGGAAATAAAGGAGCTTGTTGATTTTAAAAGAAGCTTTACGTTTAAGGCATTTATTCCAATAATTACAGGATGCAATAATTATTGCTCCTACTGTATAGTCCCTTATGTAAGGGGACGAGAAAGATCCATTAATCCTGCTGTAATTATAGATGCAATAAAAAAGCTTGCTGCTGACGGGGTTTGCGAAATGATGCTTTTGGGCCAGAACGTAAACTCTTACAGGTATGGCTCCAGTTATGAAACTGCACCTTATAACGTAGAAAATATAAATAGTTTTTCAAAGCTTTTAAGTGCTGTTGCAGAAATTGAAGGTATAAAAAGGATACGGTTTATGACTTCACATCCAAAGGATTTTACCCAGGAGTTAATACAGGTCATAAGTGATAACGGCAATATAACAAAGCATATACATCTTCCTCTGCAGGCCGGCTCCGATAAAATATTAGAAAAGATGAACAGAAAATATTCCGGTAAAGAATACGAAGAATTATTTTATAAAATAAAAGAAAAAATACCAAATTGTGCGGTTACTACAGATATAATCGTAGGTTTTCCGGGTGAAGAAGAAGAAGATTTTTACGAAACTCTTGAGCTTGTAAAGAAGCTAAGGTTTAACAGGGCCTTTACTTTTATTTATTCTTCAAGGAGGGGTACAAAAGCTGAAGCCTTTGATGATCCTGTGCCGATAAGTGAAAAGAAAAAATGGTTTAAAAAGCTTTTGAATATCCAGAATGATATTTCCCTTGAAGAGAATATGAAGATGACGGGAAAAGTGTTTGAGGCGCTTGTCGAATCCGAAAGCACAAAAATCGACGGCCAGCTTAAAGGAAGGCTTGAAAACAATACAATTGTTAATTTTGAGGGTCCAAAAGAATTAATCGGAAGATTTATCAATTTGGAAATCACCAAGGCGCACTCTTTTTATTTAAGTGGAAAAACAATATAGATATTAAAATATTAAAAATGAAAATCCTTGGCAAAAATGAGATCAACCGCATAAGAAACGATATAAAATATTTAAATCATGATTTTTTATCGGTCCGGCAATTGATGCTCGAAAAAAAATTTATTTCTGCCATATGCGGGCCGACCTGTACCGGAAAAAGCGTACTGGCTTTTAACCTGGCAAAGATTTTTGAAACGGACATTATTTCAATTGACTCGATGCAGGTTTACAGCGGACTTGATATTGGGACCGACAAATATGATTCTGCGCAAACAGGCGTAAGGCAATATATGACAAACATTTATAAACCCGACCATAAGCTGACAGTAGTAGAGTTCAGGGACACCTGCAGAAATATTATAGAAAACGAATTTTTTAAAAAAGACAGGATTCCCATTATGGCAGGCGGTTCGGGACTTTATTTAAGGGCAGTGATAGATGAGCTGGATTTTACAAACGAAAACGGCGGACACTATAATACTGCAGGTGACGTCGGAAATAATATCCGGGATGAACTATCAAGACAGGCTGAGAACGGCAGCAGCGGTCTTTTAAGGCTTTTTATGAGGCTTCAGGAAGCGGACCCTGTTTATTGCTCCCAAATAAGCCCTAATGATAAAAAAAGGATAATAAGAGCGCTGGAGGTATATTCTCTTACCGGACGCCCTTTTTCAAGTTTTCAAAATAAATGGCATGCAAGAAAATCGATATATAATTGCTGCATGATAGGGCTTTTTACACAAAAAGAAATACTTCATGCTAATATAGAAAAGCGTGTAGATGGAATGCTCCAAAAGGGGCTGATAAATGAAGTGGCGGGCCTTATTAAGAAGGGCTATAAAGACTCTAACAGCTTAAATCAGGCCGTCGGCTATAAAGAGGTGCTAAAGTACTTAAACGGGGATATAAATATCGATGTCTGCAGACAGGAAATCATTCAAAATACAAAAAGGCTCGCAAAAAAGCAGATGACATGGTTTAAAGCGGACCCAAGAATTAATTGGATTAGAATAGATAATTATGATAACAATTTTGAACTAATCATACATGTCCTTTTCATATTTATGTAAGTTTTTAT
>JBBQDW010000073.1:0-10155 GCA_038320085.1 Candidatus Humimicrobiales bacterium | reverse complement strand
AAAAACGGGATAGCTCCGTCATTGATTGAAAGCGAGGGATACTCGACTATAAGTGAAGGATCTATCTCCTTTTTCACACCAAGGCCACCGCAAATCTTGCAGGCTCCGTATGGGCTGTTAAATGAAAACATCCTGGGTGACAGTTCTTCGAAACTGACGCCGCAGTCAACACAGGTATAATTTTCAGAAAATGTCAGGATTTCGGGAGCTGTATTGACATTATTGCCGGCAGCATTGGCATCATCATTAGTATTATTACCGGCATTGCTATCGGAAGCATTATTGGCATTATTGGCATTCTTGGCATTCTTGCCTGCATTACTATCGGCAGCATCATTATCAGCACTTTTGCCGGCAGTATTATTGCCAATCAGTTCAATACGTACAATGCCTTCACTTTCCCTGAGTGATATCTCTATATCTTCCGCCAGCCTTTTCTTGATATCCGGGGCAATCGTTAACCTGTCTATGACTATCTCAATATTATGTTTTTTATTTTTGTCCAGGTTGATTGCTGTACCTTCAGATAAATCATGCATCAGGCCATCTATCTTTACTCTTATATATCCGTCTTTTTTTATTGAATCAAATACTTTCTGGTATTCACCCTTCCTTCCCCTGACAACAGGAGCAAGTACCAGAAACTTTGTATCAGCCGGAAGTTCCATTATCCTGTCTACTATCTGGTCCACAGTCTGCTTTGTTATAGGTTTTCCGCAAACATAGCAGTAAGGTATCCCGATGTTTGCATAGAGTACCCTTAAATAATCATAAATCTCTGTAATTGTTCCCACTGTGGACCGGGGATTCTTTGAAACCCCCTTCTGGTTTATAGATACTGCCGGGCTGAGCCCTTCTATAAGGTCGACATCGGGTTTATCCATCTGGCCCAAAAACTGCCTTGCATAGGACGAGAGAGACTCCACATATCTTCTCTGGCCCTCCGCATACAGTGTATCAAAAGCAAGCGAAGACTTTCCTGAACCGCTTACACCCGTAAAAACAATAAACTTGTCCCTCGGTATGCGGAGGTTAATATTTTTAAGGTTATGTTCCCTGGCGCCTTTTATTATTATTTCTGATTTCATATTTTTTTAGTATCTGATAACGCCTGATTATTAAAAACTTATATTAATCCACGGCAATAACCGCTAAATACTCAAAATTTTTTTAATCCTCTTTATCTCATCCCTTATTACTGCCGCTTTTTCAAAATCAAGCTCCTGTACTGCAAAATGCATCTCTTCTTCAAGACCGCTTATTATATTATCTATTTTGGATAAATCCATAGTCATAAGGTTATCTTCACTAAATGACCCTCTTTTTTCGGACACTGCCGACTCTGATGCTGATGCCGTTGCTTTTTTTGTTTCTTTTTTTGATTTTATTCCTGAAGCAAAAAGTATATCAGAAATATTTTTACTTATTGTAACCGGCACTATGCCGTTTTTTTCATTATATTCTGTCTGGATTTTTCTTCTCCGGTTTGTCTCGTCTACAGCCTTGTTAATTGACCCCGTCATTATATCAGCATACATTATTACGGTCCCGTTGATATTCCTTGAGGCCCTTCCAATTGTCTGTATAAGCGCAGTCTCTGACCTTAAAAAGCCTTCCTTGTCTGCATCCAGTATTGCCACAAGCGACACTTCAGGAAGGTCGAGCCCCTCCCGCAGAAGGTTTATCCCGACAAGGACATCGAAATCACCGCTTCGCAGTCCCCTCAGTATTTCAATCCTCTCAAGCGTGTCAATATTTGAATGCAGGTAACGTACCCTTATATTTTTCCCTGCAAAATAATCTGCAAGGTCCTCTGCCATCTTTTTTGTCAGCGTGGTAACAAGGACCCTTTCACTGCTTGCAACCCTCTTTTTTATTTCAGACAAAAGGTCGTCTATCTGGCCCTTTGACGGCCTGATTGAGATTTCGGGATCTATAAGCCCCGTTGGCCTTATTATCTGTTCTGCAATCTGCGCGCTGACTTTATGTTCAAATGGTCCCGGAGTGGCTGTCGTAAAAATAACTCTTTTTATCTTGGCTAAAAACTCGTCAAACCTTAAGGGCCTGTTGTCAAGCGCAGAAGGCAGGCGGAACCCGAAATCCACAAGGGTCTGCTTTCTTGACCTGTCGCCTTCGTACATCCCCCGCACCTGCGGAACTGAAATGTGGGATTCATCGATTATCGTCAGGAAGTCTCCCGGGAAAAAATCAATCAGTGTATTTGGGGTTTCCCCCGGAGTTTTTCCAAGGATATGCCTTGAATAGTTCTCTATTCCTCCGCAGAAACCGATCTCTGTAATCATTTCCATGTCATATCTCGTCCTGGATTCAAGTCTCTGGGCCTCAAGCAGCTTGCCATTATCCCTGAAATATTCAAGCCTTAAAATCAGCTCTTCCTCAATTGTTTCGAGCGCCTTTTGCACCCATTCCGGTTTTGCAAGAAAATGAGTTGCGGGAGATATGATAACTGTATCAGCATCGGAAAAAATCTCACCTGATATGGGGTCAAACTCAATTATTCTCTCGACTTCATCTCCAAAAAGCTGAACCTTAAGCGCCCTGTTTTGGTAAGCAGGGAAAATTTCAATATTATCTCCCTTTACCCTGAAGTTGCCCGGCGAGAATTCATAGTCATTTCTTTCGTATTTGATATTAACAAGATTCCTGATAAGTTTGTCCCTAGGATACCTGTCTTTTTTCTTTATGAAGATCATCTGCTTTTCATATTCAACAGGCGAACCAAGATTATAGATACATGATACGCTGGCCACAACTATTACATCTTTGCGCATAATAAGGGAATTAGTGGTTGAGAGCCTCAGTTTTTCTATCTCATCATTTATCGATGTATCCTTTTCTATGTACATGTCCTTGCTTGGAATATAAGCTTCAGGCTGGTAATAGTCATAGTAGCTGACAAAGTATTCAACTGCATTATCAGGAAAAAATTCCTTGAACTCATTGGAAAGCTGGGCCGCAAGAGTCTTGTTTGGCGCAAGCACCAAAGTCGGCAGTTGTACCTCCTGAATGACATTTGCCATTGTATAAGTCTTACCTGAACCGGTGACCCCAAGGAGAGTCTGGTATTTGTAATCATTATTTATTCCAGTGGAAAGCTGTTTTATGGCGTTTCCCTGGTCCCCCTGAGGCTTATAGTTTGAAACTATCCTGAATTTATTGGCGCTATTGTTAATTTCAGTATTTGAATCCATATATATCGGGCTTTATTTTTTCTGCCAGCTCAAAGATTTTTTTCTTCAGGCTCTCTTTTGAACCGTCATTTCTTATAAGGTGATCCACCAATGTTCTTTTATATTTTATGCGCTGGCCCTCAATACGCAAAACTGCTTCGCTTTCAGACATTCCAGCCTTGTTTTTCAACATTATAAGCCTTTTTTGTTTGTCTGTACTGACCCATATAATCAGGTCGCAAAATTTATACATATCAGTATTAAAAAGTATTGCCGCATCTATGAGGATGCAGGAGTGGCCATGATTTTTCTTTAAGTATTCTTCGACTTTTTTACTGATTTCGGCATCCATTATGCTGTTTAGCTTTTCAAGATCGTTTTTTGATGAAAAGACTATACTTCCGAGGCTCTTAAAATCAACTGACCCTTCCGGATTTAATATGCATTCACCGAAACAGCCGCATAATTTTTCAACCAGCCCGGGATTCTCACAGTAGATTTCTTTTGCCAGAGAATCGACATCCAGTACAATGCTGTCATGGATAAATTCGTTAAGATATGCGCACACCGTGCTTTTGCCCGATGCCATTTTTCCGGCAATTCCAATAATATAAATCGGTCTCACCTCTTCTTTAAAGAAAATATTCCGGCATTAATGTTTCTTAACAACCAATAATGCCGGAAATTATATGTTTCCTACTATAAACTTTTAGCTTAAAATTAACCTCAGTATGCTTCTATATTAAGTTCCGGTTACCTTTTTGCTGCATAGTGCAAACTGTCAGTCCAGGTTTGCTTCGTGCTTCATTTCTTCAAGAAGCTTCTTTATGGTCTTCTTCTTTTCCTCAGCGCTGATACCGGCAAGATCAGGATCAGTTTCTTTGCTATCAGCTTTAACCTTTTTTTTATCAACTTCATCACTTGTGGAAATTGTGCCTTCCGCTGCAGCCTCACTTTCAGTTACTGCAGGCTCTGCTGTATTCACACTTTCAGTTACTGCCGGCTCTGCTGTTTTCACAGTTTCAGCTTCTGCAGGCTCTGCTGTTTTCACAGTTTCAGCTACAGGTTCCTCTCCCTGTGTCTGTTGTGTTTCCTGTTCCTGTGCCACAAGGTTTTCTTCATCATCCTGCACCTGTGCTTTTCCCCAAGTCTCTTCCCTGGTTTTCTTTTCATCAGCAAGCTCCGGATGTTCAACCTGTCTTACGCTGAATGCCATTCTTCTCTTTTCAAAATCAATATCTATGATCCTGACATTAAGTTCGTCGCCTATCTTTGCAACATCGCTTGGCCTTTTAACCATTTCTACTGCAAGCTCCGATATATGTACAAGGCCTTCCATCCCCTGTTCAATCTGGACAAAAAGCCCAAACTTAACAATTCTTGTAACTTTACCGCTTGCAACATCTTTTATCTTAAACTTCTTTATCTTCTCGAGCCATGGATCTTTCTGTGTCTGTTTTAGCCCTAAAGACAATCTTTGCTTGTCCCTGTCAATATCCAAAACTTCAACGCTTACAGCATCATTAACTTTTACGACTTCTGAAGGATGCTTGACGTGGTTCCATGACAGCTCAGAAATATGGATGAGCCCGTCGATACCGTCAACATCAACAAAAGCGCCGAAATCTGCAATACTTGTGATTACGCCATTTCTTATCTGCCCGATTTCAATACTGTCAAGAGCTGCTTTTCTCTGCTCTTTTCTTTCACCTTCGATTATGGCTTTTCTTGAAAGTACAACGTTATTCCTGTTTCGGTCCACTTCTATAATCTTGCACTGGCATTTTTCACCAATATAGGAAATAAGCTCCCTTGTTTTTCTTACATCAATCAGTGAAGCAGGAAGGAAACCCCTTAGCCCGATATCCAGTATAAGACCACCTTTGACGCATTCTATGACTTCACCTTCGACAATTTCCTGGTTTCTGTAAATCTCTTCAATCCTGTCAAAGCTTCTTTCGACTTCGGCCCTCTTTTTTGAAAGTATAAGCCTTCCGTCCTGGTCCTCTTTTTGCAGGACCATAATATCTATAACTTCTTCAATACTCAATACTTCTTCAGGCCTGACATTATTCCTTATTGACAATTCAGCCATAGGGATAACGCCTTCCGACTTATATCCAATGTCTATGAGTACTTCGTCTTTATCGATCTTCACCACTTTTCCCTGTAAGATATCACCCTCGTTAAAGCTGATAATGGTAACGTCATAATTTGGAACAAGTTCCCCATTTTCATTAGTGATCATGTAGTTTTCGTCAGTCAGTCTGTTGATATTGTTGTTTTTTATCATTATTAAAAAAATCACCCTCCATTTTTCAAGTCAAAACGCAAAAAAGAATATCACGGATGAAACATTTTAGCAATATTTCACAAAAAATATAATATAAATATTTATTTTATTTATTTCATTAAAAAAGAAAAAATTTTTAGGCTTTTACAACCGGATTTCCATCAAACCTGAACCGTAAAAGACTATAAATCCTACCTAATTATTTAGTAGGAGTTTATACCTGTAAATTTTCCCTTACTATTTTGCTCGGCCATTAACTCTCTATTTATTTCTTAATTATTTGATTAGTTTTTCAAGGTTCATTTTTGCATAAACAATCCTGTGGATTTCTACTATATTTTCAATTACTACGAAAAATACCAGATAATTTTTTACAGACAAAAATGTGCTATAGTAAGATATTTAATCTTATACATAATCCTTATTGATTTTTTCAGCAACTTTTAACCTTAAACCAGAAAATATTTCTTCATGTGAGTAACGCATCTCAGTTGATTTTGCTTCTGTTTGTGCTTCTTTTAATTTATGAAATATTTCACTTTCAAATTGCTTAGCCTCATAGGCTTCAATACTCATAACTACTATGTCCCCATATCCATTTTTTGTCAGGAAAACCGGTACCGTGCTAAAATCAGATATACCAGTTTTCGGCAATCTTAATATTCGCCTTTAGCTTCGTAACAAGTGTAACGCAGTTTTCCATTGCATTAATTATGAGATTTTTTACAGTATCTGTATCTTTTTTCCTGAATTCAAGCACAATTTCATCATGCACATGCAGTATTATATTGCAGTCAAGTTTTTCCCTGCGGATGTCATTAAAAAGTACCACTGTCGCCAGTTTCATGATATCTGCAGCACTGCCCTGAATGGGTGTATTTACTGCGAGCCTTTCGCCAAGGCTCCTGAAATTTGCATTTGTGCTTGCAAGTTCTTTTATATATCTTTTCCTGCCAAACATTGTGGTGGCCGTGCCCGTCCTGTAAGCTGTCTCTATAAGAAAATTTATATATTTTTTGACTTTTGGATACCTGGCAAAGTAAAGCCTTATGTATTCCCTCGCCTCATCTTCTGAGATAGATAACCTGCTTTTTAGCCCAAACTCTGTCATGCCGTAGATGATGCCGAAATTTATTGCTTTGGCTTTTCTTCTTAAATTCTCATCAACATCTTCATAGTTTACCTGGAATATTTCAGCCGCCGTCCTGGTATGTATATCCTGGCCAGAATTAAAGGCGCTTATCAGGTCCTCATCCTTTGAAAGATGCGCAAGGATACGAAGCTCTATCTGAGAGTAGTCTGCCGATAGAAGATAGTCGTAAGACTTTCCAGGAATAAATGCCTTTCTAATTTTTCTGCCCAGCTCGGTCCTGACTGGAATATTTTGCAGGTTCGGGTTGTTGGAGCTTATCCGTCCTGTAGTGGTGCCAAGCTGGTTGTAAGTGGTATGTACCCTTAAGTCTAAAGGATCGACCAGGTTTGGAAGTACATCAATATAAGTATTTTTCAGTTTGACTTTTTCCCTGTAGTCGAGGATTTTTCCTATTACGGGGTGGGAGTCATATATTGCAAAAAGGGAACTTGCGTTTGTGGAAAAACCTGTCTTGGTTTTTTTTGAAGTAGCAAGCTTTAACCTCTTGTATAAAATCTCTGCAAGCTGCTGAGTGGAATTTATATTAAACTCAGAACCGCACATTTCATAAATGTCTTTTGTAAGGCTGTCAATATCAAGGGTGTATTCTTTAATAAGCTGGCCAAGGTAATGCCTGTCAATGTTTACTCCTTTAAACTCCATATCAGCGAGGACTTTTACAAGAGGGCCCTCTATAGTATCGTATAACCGGTCCAATTCTTCTGCGGATATTCTTTCCAGAAGGGTTTCTTCAAGCTGCGGATAATGCGTGAGTGCCTCAGTTAATTCAGCAATATTACTGTCATCAGTCCCTTTATTACATGCATCAATCCCGGGGCCGTCTGGCTTTTGAGGTGCCGCAGCTGTACTGTTATCTTCAAAATCAAAGGCCATCTGGCTGCTGTCCTGTGGTCCGCTATTTACCTTACCGATTTTACACTCTCCATCCCGGTCATCTGTCTTCTGTCCTGGCATTGGTTCATTAAAATCTGCGGCTTCAATTCCAGGGACATCAGCTTCCGTTGATGTTGTATCAATACCCAGCATTTCTGAAAACAGTTCTTCAGGAGATATTCCGGATTTATCCGGATTTAACAGCAGGTATAATATCTTATAATCGAGTATCCTGCCCTGCATGTCGATACCATATTTTTCAAGGAATTTATAAACTTGCTTTAAGTCAAAACCTGACTTTACGATTTCACTGTTTTCCAGCAGCACTGCAAGTTTCCCGGCTGCGCAGTCATCACTGAGGGTTTGCTTGTCGAATATATAAAAATTATGCAGGCTGTCCATTAAAAGCAAAAAGCCTGTTTCTGAAAGCGCAATATAAAGCTTTTTCTCTTTTAAAAAAACAGCGCTGTCTGTTAACCCTTTGTTAAGCTTCTTAAGAGACGCTGCCGCCCAGTGTCCGGCAACTGCGTTAGAATCTTTTTTACTTTTTGATGTACCGGATTTCGAAGTATCTGATTGTGGGAGACTTAAGGCCCGGGGCCAAATTGTATTACTGCTTTGAAAAACGCTTTTAAGCCTTTTTTTAAGAATATTGAATTCCAGCAGGCTAAAGATACTTTCCGCTTTTACCGCATCAATGCCTTCATTGCTTTTTTCTAGTATAGCCTGAATATCTATTTGAAGTTTGCTATTTAACTCAATGAGGGTCCTGCTCTTTTTTGCGTCGCCTTCGTTTTCTATAAGCAGATTTTTGAGCTTTTCATTTTTTACATCACCGATATTTTTATAAATGTCATCAACTGTTCCAAACTGCTTTATAAGTTCCAGGGCTGTTTTTGGCCCTATCCCGGTTATCCCCGGTATGTTGTCTGAAGAATCCCCCATAAGCGCAAGGAGCTCTTTTAATTTACCGGGGTTTACTCCAAATTTCTCAATAACCTGTTTTTCATCATATAAAACGGTATCAGTTATGCCTTTTTTAAGAGCCATAACATTCACGTTATCTGATACCAGCTGCAATATGTCTTTATCGCTTGAAACTATTAATATTTTTTCAAAGTAACCTGAAAGGCTGTCTGTAATTGTCGCAATAATATCATCTGCCTCAAAACCTTCCATTGCGAGGGCTGCGATATTTAAAGATTCGAGTACCTCCTTTATCAGGGGCATCTGGCCTATCAGCTCGTCAGGCATTTTTTTCCTGGTTGCCTTGTATTCATCAAAAAGCTCATGCCTGAAAGTGGGGCCCTTGCTGTCAAATGCGCATATTATGACATCCGGTTTCTGCTCCTCAAGAAGCTTCAGTATCATGCTTGTAAACCCCAAAACAGCATTTGTCATGGTTCCTGTGGAAGTTACTATTGTTTGTGGAAGGGCATAAAATGCGCGGTAAGCAATATTATTGCTGTCAACCAGTACAATTTTCTTTCTCATTTCCATAACCAGTAATTCTATATCTAAAGGAGTAATTTCTCCATATTAATTCTTTTACTGTTTTTAATTACCGGCCCTATTTATTAACAAAATGTGGCCAAAATAAGAATATTTGTAGGTTCAAATTTGGCAGGCTCAATATTAATCAGATATATAATATTTTAGCTGCAGTTATTGGTGTTGCCATTGGTTGCATTAACCCTGATTTTATAGATGTCCTGCTGCCGGCTAAAATATAAAGTGTGCGCTTTTAAATTTTAAATAACAGAATTTTCAATGACATTTATAATTGTCCCGCTTGATAATAGAGTGGAATAATTGTATTATTTCAAATGTGCCGGAGTGGCGGAATTGGCAGACGCGCTGGACTCAAAATCCAGTGAGCCGAAAGGTTCGTGTCGGTTCGACCCCGACCTTCGGCACCACCATCCTTATGTTAATACTTTTATATATTAAAATAATAGATTTTGTGTAAAAGTTAAACCAATTTCTTCTGGAAAGCAGATAATTAATGTAGGTGAAAGCAAAACAGGTTCTAGATTTAATCAGACAAATTTTTTCATACCAACACCTTATATTTTGCTATTATTTTTCAATTATTTCCTGATAAATTATCGCTCTTGCCGTATTGTCAGACTTAAATATTATTCCTATTTCGCTACCGAGTTTAATACTATCAAGAGTTATTTCAGTTACAGTTTCTTTTTCCTCAGGTCTTTCAAGAATAACTTTCACTATTTTGCATTCAGCCGACAGTTTAACTTCAGGGGAAATCTCCTTCTGGTTAGGTTCATTAATTAGCTGCTCAACAGTTATTGTATTACTTTTGGCATCAATGCTTTTTAAGATAGCATTTATAAAGTATTCTCCTTTTTGTGGGTCAGTATCTTCTACTATTTTACCTGGCTGATTGTCAAAGCGTACAGGTATTTCAATCTTGGCATCATTTTCAGGTAGATCCGAAGGATTATCTTTTTCAAGCACAAGGATTCCTGTGGATGTGGCAGGTTTTTCAAATTCAATTTGAGCTTTGAATGGAACAAAATCCTCTGTCATCCATTCACCTTGAGCCTGTGCAGGATTAGCAGCTATTACATTTCCATTTGCATCCAGGAGCTTAACAGGAAAAGTAGCTTCAAAAAACCAGGTTC
>JBBQDW010000072.1:0-10216 GCA_038320085.1 Candidatus Humimicrobiales bacterium | reverse complement strand
TATTAGGTTTTTTATATCTTCCTTCTAAGAAACCCATTTTAAAATTCCTTTTTTCCAGGCATAAGCGAGCCCAAGAACCAGGATGACTATAAAAATAAACACTTCAATAAAAACTCCGATGCCAAGCTGCCTGAAATAGACAGCCCAGGGAAATAAGAACACTGCCTCCACGTCAAATATGACAAACATGAAAGCAAAAATGTAATACCTTACATAAAAATGCGCAAATATGCCGCCGCGGGCAGGAACACCGCATTCATAGGTCATAAGTTTCTCGGGAGTGGGATTGCTGGGGGCTAAAAACTTTGTGATTAATACAACAAACGGTACAAAAAGCAGGCTGACTACGAAAAAAAGACCGACTGTAAAATAATTTACAATATACTGTTCTTTCATTTACCCTCTGTCCTGAAAGTTTAGTAATACAGCTTTAAAAACTTTAGTAATTATTGAAATAAATTATAGCAACAAATAGATTGATTTCAAAAAATATTTTACTGGAAGCTTTGCTTATCCGGAAGATGATTTATAATATTATTCTTTGTGGTTTAAATCCTCTCTGGCCAGCCAAATAATTTTGACAATCATATATTAATTTTATATACTGCATATGCATCCCTATAATGACGAATTATAGGACCCCCTGGGTAACAATGTTACGGCCAGGGGCATTTTTTTAAATAAATTCATATGCAAAAATTAAAAGTTAGCCTCTACATAGACGGTTTCAACATTTATCATCGTATAAATGACTACCAAAGAAAAACTAAAATTTGCTATAAATGGTTAAATTATAGAAGTCTTTTTAGATCCCTTTTAAAAAAAGATGAAGTGATATCAGAAATCTATTTTTTTACAGCAATCACACAAGATTTCGGCTTTGGAGCTGTACAAAGGCACAATAAATACATCACTGCATTAGAGTCTGAAGGAATTAAAATAATAAAGGGTTATTTTAGTAAAAAGAAGAAATTGTGTAGAGTCCAAGAGTGTAATTTCCAAGGTAATAAATATTTTGATATCAGGGAAGAAAAATAAACAGATATCAAATCTCTCTTTCACTTTTAAAAGATGCTTATTTAAAAAAATATGACAAATGTTTTTTAATGTCCGGTGATAATGATTTCGCTCCTGTGTTAACAACCATTAAGGATTTATTCAATATTAATCCCTTTCTTATTACACCGCCGTATGAAACTGGGGTAGTCGATTTAAAACCAATCAAAGACTTAAAAAGTGCCTGTTTCAATAAGAATAGTCAAAGATTTAATGTTATAAACTTAAAATTCAATTTTATTGGACATTCTCTGCCAGATAAAATATTTGATGTTTCCGGGAGTTTAATTGTAGAAATACCCAAGGAATATTCTAAATTTTAGAAAGTTAAATTTTGGCGCTGCTTTTATATTTTAAAATAACGCTTTTAATCTAATAAGCTCTTGCTGAATAATCCAGTATTTTCGAAAATAATTAGCTTATTAAGCACAAATATTTTATATTTTTTGTTTTTTTGGTAATTATTCAGCAGGAACTAATTAGATTATCAACATAAGACACTGAACGGGTTTGGGCTGGGGTATAAAAAGAAGTAAAACAATTTTAAAATATTTGGTAATATAGCTGGCCAGCCACTTTCAGACATCTTTATCATCTAAATCTTAATAACATTCATTGATACCTTTAATCTTTTTAGGGAGTTAACCTGATCAAAATAATTTATTAAATTAAAAAGATTGTTTTCACATTTTTCTTATAGGCTGAATTTAGCAATTTTATTTTATCGATTATTTAATTTTTGTTTCATTAATTCTAAAAAATAGGCTAACGTATTAATTTTCAACTAAATAAACATTTATAGTTCTCTTTCCATATGTCTTGCATTCCTGAAGTGAATCAAAGCAAAGGTCAATTCTATTTCCTTTAATAGAGCTTCCAATATCAGCTGCTTGAGCTTCCCCATATCCTTCAATGTATAATTTTGTTCCAAGAGGTATCACATTAGGATCTACAGCTACTATTCCTTTTGTTGCCCTCAACCCTGTTGCAGTTTTACCACTAGAAAAATAAGCAGTAGCAACCATTTTCATTTCGCTGGTAAGAATAACACAGGGTGGCAGACCTGCTCCTGGATCAAGCTGACCTGCTTTAATACCTGCACCTGTGCAGATATTCTTAAATTCTTCTGAATTTGTAAACTCGGCAAGTACAAATTGTCTCGACTGGCCTGCATTCAATAAATTAACCCAACTGTCAAAACCTGCAGCATCAGGCTCCCTGTTATAGCAGGACCTAAATATGATAGTTACAAATTCTTCATTGTTTTTATTCTTTGCTTTAAATTCAGCACTGTAGATAATGTCACTTGCAAACTGGGCGCCTGTTATTTTACTTGAAGCTAATTGGCTGGTCCAGCTATTTAAACCTGCTGTATCAGGCTGTCTTTCGAGGGCTTGGGTATAAAACCTTGTTACAAATTCCTGGACTTTTGTATTAGTGGCGGCAAATAATGGTGTGATGCCAAGGCTTAAGACAACTGCTGATGCCAATACAAAAACGCCAATCAATTTCGGAAGCTTGTTTTTTTTAATCATATTATCCTTCCATCGCTGATTTTTTGTTAAATTTGTTACATGGAGTTAATTGTAAAATTATATATTAAAATAAACTCTATTAGAATAGCGAATGAATTTTGCAGCTTAAGCTGCTAGTTTATTTAATTTATCTTTTGATCGTGTAGCAAATGCTACTTTAGCGTCATTTTTAGTAAATAATTTTGCTAACTTTATTTCTTATATTCATAGACAGTATTTTATCATAAAGAGAAATAAAAATTCTAAAAACTCAGTTCCGGTATAAAAATAATCTTGTCTGAGTTCATTATCCTGGTTCTAACTTCGTTCGCTATGGCCAGCCAAGCCGTACTAACAGGCATAAGATTTGAAGAAATGCCGGTGAATAGATGATTTTTGCCTGTTCGAACGGCCTATAAAGCTTGAAATATGATTAGCAAATAAGAAATTAAGAATATTTTTATTCTTCCTGCAGGATTTGTCCGATGGCATCGGAGATTTGCTTTGCTGATTTTTTTACTTCCTTGGAAACAGTTTCACCAAACTCCAATATTTTCGGCTGGATCCCGATTATTATTATCTCACACTTTAAAGATTCAAGGAGGTAATCAACCATCATTTTGACGGGCAGCATATGCGAAGAAAAAGATACGCCTGCGACTTCTTCAGGGTCAATCAGCAATATAAATCCCGGCTTCTGGTCCACATCTGCACAATCAATAATGATGATATGCGTGGGATTATATTTTATTATTTCACCGGTAAGATTTTCAGGCGCGGTGGCACCAAAAAAGACTTTTAATTTTGAATGTTTTATTTTTTTAAGTTCCTCAGCAACAAGAAGCCCTGCAGCATCATCGCTTCTTAAGAATGAACCTATGCCAAGAACAGCAATTTTCCCGGCATCTTTAAGCTTCTTTTTTAATGTTGACTTGAGGTTTGGCATCAAATTTGATTTTTAGTTTGTTAATATCCAGCTGCGCAAGTTCGAATTCATCAGTAGTTTCAAGCGCTCCTTTAGGGCACGAAAGTACACACTGGGAACAATAAATACACTTGTCAAGCCTGAACTCTGCTTCATATCTCTTATCGCCGATATCTGTTATTTTTATAGCATCGCTTGGACAATCACGCATGCAAAGATTGCAGCCAATACATTTTTCGGGATTGAATTTTATCTTTACCCTGTAGTTTGTTGGCACATCATCTCTGTTATATGGGTATCTGGTTGTCGCGGCTTTCTTAAAAAGTGAAGAAAGCACCTGCCCAGCCATTTTGCCGGTCTTTTTCATACTATTGTACCTTGCAGTATAATGTTTATTATTAATTGTAAAATGCTTAACGGGGCAATATATTTCCAGCAGAAATCTACCATCTGGTCAATCCTTAATCTTGCAAACACTGTACGCAGCAGGGAGAGCAAGGCAACTATAAACAGTACTTTTGCTATAAACAGCACAAAAACCAATATTGGATTAAGATTCATGCCGAAAGGCAGAAATACTGCTGCCACAAGTGCGGCGCACACGACCACTTCTATGTCTATTGCCATCCTGAACATTGCAAGCAGTTTGCCGCTATATTCAGTAAAGGTCCCTCCAACTATCTCGGTTTCTGCTTCCGGTATATCAAAAGGCACTTTTTCCAGTTTGCCTAAAAGCGCAATCATGGATACTCCAAACCCGAGTAGATTAAAAAGCCAGTACCAGGGATGCTGGTTATAAAATGCGCTTATATCACTTAATGACCAGCTGCCTGCAAGCAATGCTGCTGATAAAAATGTAAGGAATAACGGCACTTCGTAAGCAAAAAACTGTGTCAGCGTACGGACGGCGCCGATAAGTGAAAACAAAGATTGTGAAGAGTAGCCGGCTAAAAAAAATGTCAGCGTGGGTATTGATAACAAATATAAAACAACAATGATATCTCCATTAAAAGAAAACAATGCTTTGGTCCCCCAGACCGGAATATACATAATAGAGGTCACTATAGCTGAAAGCGCAAAAAACGGCAGAATCCTAAACATTACCTTTTTACCTTTTCCGGGAACAAGATTTTCCTTGGCAAGAAGTTTTACAAAATCTGCAAACGGCTGGAACCAGGGCGGCCCGACCCTGTTCTGCAGTTTTGCGTATAGTTTCCTGTCAACATATTCCAATAACATGCCTGCTACGCTTAAAAACAATAATCCCGGAAATACTAAAATATAAAATAATGACATCACGGTTTTAAAACTTTATACCCTTTCTTCTATACCATTCAATACTGTATTGCCTTAGAGATTTCCAATCCATGATCTCACTGCTTCCAGTATCCAGCTTTTTTATTGATATTGCCCTGTCAGTACAGGAAAAACATGGATCGATTGCTGCAACAATAATCGGAAGATCTGCAAGATTATAATTTTCAAGCATCTTTAACATAGGTTTGATATTAGCCAGCGTTGGCGCCCTTAATTTAACCCTTTCAGGCTTATCGGTACCGTTGGATTTTACATAATGGACATCTTCGCCACGCGGTGCCTCATAACGGCTTAATGCTTCGCCTTCCGGTATTTTTCTCGGTACTTTAACTGTGAGGGGACCGTCAGGCAAATTGTTGATAATCTGGCGGATAATACTGTAACTTTCCATCAATTCACCGACTCTTACAAGCGTACGGCCATAAACATCTTCATTATTTACTGAAATCACCTTAAATGAGACCTCGTCGTAAGCCGCATACGGGTCATCCCGCCTGATATCCCTGTCAACACCTGATGCACGGGCAACAGGGCCCACTGCATCAAGAGCTTCAACGTCGGCTTTTGTCAATCTCCCTACATTGGACAATCTGTTAATAAGCGTTACTTCTTCAGTCGCTAACTGGATATAATACTTTGTCCTCTCTTCAAGAGTATCCATTGCCTTTAAAATATTCTGCAGCTGCTCTTTTGAAATATCCCTTTTTACCCCGCCATAGGTATTTATTCCATAATTCACACGGTTGCCTGTAAGATCGGCAAGTATATCCATTACTATTTCACGGTCGCGCCACGAATACATGAACAGTGTGTCGAAACCTATTTCATGGCCCGCAACGCCTAACCATAGCAGATGGCTGTGTATCCTCTCAAGTTCCCCGACAAGCGTACGAATATAAAGCGCCCGTTTGGGTACCTCTACCCCGGCTATGTCTTCTACTGCCTGGGCAAAACATGTTGAGTGTGAATGTGAGCAAATTCCGCAAACACGCTCGATAAGGTATAAGTCCTGCAAGTAAGTTCTTTCTTCACAGGCTTTTTCAATACCACGGTGGTTATAGCCCAACCTTAAGCTGACACCGACTATCTTTTCACCTTCCAATATTACCCTGAAACTTTCAGGTTCTTTAAGCGCAGGATGCTGCGGGCCTATAGGTATTATTACTTTGTCCGTGTCCATTATTCATCCTCCTTTACTAACATATCGGACTTCCAGTCCTTCCTTAACGGATACTGTCCTTCCGGCCAGCCGTCAGGCAGGGGATACCTTGAACCCTCCGGGAGGCCTTCGACTTTGACACCTAACAGATCCACCAGTTCCCTTTCATAATATTCTGCTGAAGGGAAATAACCCATAATTGTTTTTATTTTTGGATCATCTTTTGGTACTCTGATTTTTAAATTGATGACAATACCGTCCTGCCTTGTTAAATGATAAATCATTACAAATGCGGTCCCATCGTCAAGCCCTGTAATGGTGCATAGCGTGTCAAAGTGGGTTTTATCCATTAAAAACTTAAGCATCTCTTCGAACTCTTCTGTTGAAACATCAACAAAAATACGTCTTTCCTTCGGTATCCTTATTTTTTCCTCCGGAAAATTAAATTTTTTTATCAATTCCTGCTGAATTTCTTTCTCTTTATCCATAACAATTTTCCTTTTTTTCGCTATTTCTTTTTCAAACTGCCCAGCAATTTCACAAAGCCATCTATGATTGCCTGCGGGCTTGCTGCGCATCCCGGAATATATGCAGATACCGGTATGGCTGTATTTATTCCGCCATGTATATTGTAGCATCCTTTAAAAACACCGCCTGAGCAGGCACAGGTGCCGACAGCAACAACAAACTTGGGCTCAGGCATTTGCTCATAGATCCTTATGAGCCTGTCTTTGGTCTGCCTTGTAACAGGACCCGAACATACAAGGACATCTGCATGCCTTGGCGTGCCTTTAAGCTGTATACCAAACCTTTCCAGGTCAAACTTCGGAGTCAGTGCCGCGAGAATCTCTATGTCGCAGCCATTGCAGGCTCCGGAATTAAAATGTATTATCCATGGGGATTTTATCCTTGCCCATGTTACTAATTTTTCAATAAGTGCCATATTTATCTCCTAAATAAGATCAATAATCCTACGAGCGCACTACAAATTAAAACCGCTGCCAATATATATCCGGAAGAATAATCTTTTGGCATTGTAGTCAGAATAAGTGCCACTACGTGCATGATAGTAAAAAATATTGCAAACGGGAAAAACTGGCTATAGTCGGGCCTTACGTTCTGGGCAGGTATATCCTCACCACAGGCATATTGTTCCATTTTGCCCGGAGCAGCGTGGCCCTTAAATGCCAATTTGGAAAAACCCAAAGATATCACATAACCTACTACTAAAAGTATTAAAAATACTAATGGCGGCAATAATAATATTTGATTCATTATATCTTTATCCTCTTCATATTTATCCTCTTAAATATCTTTATCCTCTTAAATATCTATCCTCTTCATATCTATTACACTAAATATCTACCCTCTTCATATCTATTCCCTTAAATATCCACCCTCTTAAATATCTACCCTCTTCATATTTATTCCACTAAATATTTATTTCCTTAAATATTTATCCTCTTAAATTCCTGATATTACGGGCATCAACAGAACCTGTGCGCTTATATATCTGTATAATAATACCTGCGGCCACAGCTACGACAAACACTTCGATTATTATCATTATTATAGTAAGTGATTGTGCCAAAGGTGTGTTGTTTGTTACATACCCTGCGACTATAATTGCTATTAATGCTGCTTTTGTAATAATTTCCACCCCAAGTAATATCCTTATTAGGTTCCTGGTTGCCAGGATATAGTAAAAGCCTGTTATAATAAGCAAAATAATAAACGGAATGAAAATCCTTAAAATTTCTATATTAGTGGTGCTCATCTATTTGTCCTTCCTTAAATAATACCACTATACCAAAAACCCCGACTAGCAGGATAATTGCCTGCCCCAGCAAATCCACCTGTCTTAAGTTCCATAATACATTTGCGACATTAGTTTCCGGGGCAATCGCCGGGAGCGCCAAAACCAATGGCTTTATTAAAAATGATACCGCAAACCAGACTATTATAAGGATAACAGGCAATGCTACATACTTTTTAATGCGTCTTTTCCTGTTTTCTACGAGATCTTCCTGCTCTACAGGCTTGACAAAACTGATAGTGGTTATAAAGATGACTGTTATCAGGCCGGCGCATATCGACAGTTCAAAAACAGCCGCTATCGGCGAATTCAACCAAAACATCAAAAGAGTCACCATAATACTTGTGACAGCAAGGCTTATTGCAGCAATCAGCAGTCTTGATGAAAAAACTACCATCAGCGCCGCCAGTATCAAAAGTATAAGCAGTGCAAAAATAAGGTTCAAAATATTCCTCCAAAAACTTTCATCATCATATAAAATCCTTAAAGTAAAATCCTTAAAATTAATCCTTTAAAATCCAACCCTTTAAATTAACTCTTAAAATTAAAACCCTTTAATTTAAACCCCTCGGGCCCATAGTTAGCACTCCCCTGTCATTTTAAAATACTCTGTATCGGCAAAATCAATTTATTATATATCAGTGGAAAGAACAACCCTATAAATATTGTCAGCAGCGCCAGGATAATTGCAGGCAGCACCAGGCCGAATTTTGCTTCCTTTATATTTTCCAGCCCCTGGGCCAACTGTCCAAAGAATACCCTTCTTTGCAATGATAAAAAATATGCAAGTGTGATTACGCTTGCTACCACGGCAATAAACGCATATGAGTAATGCGCGCCCTGCCAAAGCGCGACAATAATAAGTAATTTGCTCCAGAACCCGGATAATGGCGGAATGCCGGAAATGGAAAGCATGGCCACTATGGAAGTGCCTCCGGTAATGGGCATTTTAGATGCCAGCCCTCCTAATTTATCCATATCCCTCGTGCCTGTCTGTTTTTCCACAGCGGCTGCATTGGCAAATAACTGAGACTTAAAAATAGCATGATTAAATAAATGAAAGACAGCGCCGGCCAGGCCCAAAGCAGAACCGGTGCCAATGGCCAGTACAATATACCCCATCTGGCTGACGCTTGAAAAAGCAAGCATCCTTTTTATATCATTTTGCCCAAGTGAAGCAAGCGCCCCGACAACAATGGAAAGCGCCCCGATAAACATTAATATATTTTTTATTGGATCCCCGCCGCCGCCGGTTATATTCAGTATCCTTATTAGCGGGTATATACCGGTAACTTTGATTACAACACCGGAAAGTAAAATTGAAATACTCCCCGGCGCTGAAGAGTGCGCATCCGGCAGCCAGCCATGGAACGGAACAAGCCCGCCCTTGGTAAACGCGCCGCATATAAAGAGGCCGACTGCAATTACTATAAGCGGGCTGCTTTGCGAATTTTTAATTGCGCTGCCAATGGATACAAAAGATGTACTGCCGGAAACCAAAAAGAAAATTGCAATTGACAAAAGTATAAATACTGTAGCCGTAATGGAAAGAACTATATACTTAAAAGCGCTTTCCAGCGCCAGCTTGTCTTTATATGTTGCTATCAGTATAAAGGAAGCAACTGCAACAATTTCGATAAATACGTATAATGAAAAAATATCCGTAACCATTACAATGCCGTTCATCCCGGCCAATGCAAGCAAAATCAAATTCAGGAAATTAAATCTCTTGGTATTATCCGAGTAAGTAAATTGCCCAATCATAATGGCAGAAAAAACAACAATGCCAATTGTCAGAAGCATCAGTTTGGACAAGCCGTCAATTGTAAAATTAAAAGCGAAATATCTCGCAAAAAACCCCGACTTGCTGATTAGTAAATCTATTGGCACAATCAGGACAAAAGCGATTTGCGCCAGGGCCAGCACCATGCCAAACCAGCACGCTGTTTTTTTGATAAAATCAAAACGCAAAAGATTTAATATCAGTACACCAAATAATGGAATTAAAACAAATAATGCTAACATGTTATATTACTATTTCCCTTTTATACTTTCCCTTTGATTATTACTTTTGGCTTTCCCATTGACTATTACTTTTGACTTTCACATTTAACGCATAACTAAAAATATTATTATTATAACAACGGTCCCGGCAAGTGACCATGAAAGATACATTGCATAATGGCCATTATGCAGTTTCTTTATAACCCCTGTGAAAAAATATGTCACTTTTACGACACCAACATCGTAAAACCAGTTAATCCCTCTGTCCACTTTAAAAAATATTTTTGAAATGAAAGCAACGACTTTTAACCCTATATCATAAGGGTCAAAATATCGTTTTTCCGCTTTATCATATATCCAGGATAAAACCGATCTGCGCCAAGGCCAGCACCATACCAAACCAGCACGCTGTTTTTTTGATAAAA
>JBBQDW010000071.1:0-10248 GCA_038320085.1 Candidatus Humimicrobiales bacterium | reverse complement strand
TCTCTTTGATTATTCCTGTAAACACGGGAGAGATCCTTAAGCACCTCTTTTATCGGGTTTCCAATGATTTCAGACTGATAAACCACCTTGATGAAACTTAAAAACTCGGTGCAGTAAGACATTTTTCCAATGTGGTCAAATGCCTCTTTTCGTGTCCCGCCTTCAAGAATTTTAATGTTGTAAATTTTAAATAATCTCGGAATCTCACCGTTAAGGTTTTTAAAAATATATGCAAGCGCTTCATCTATTGTAAGGCCCGCGTTTATAAGGGAGGCTAAAAGGTCAATAATGTCCGGCAATTCATTTAAGATTTTTTTTGAAATGGCCTTTATTTTGCCTTTTAGTATTTCAGAAGGCAGAAAATAAAAAATTGCAGCTGTCAAGGCTGCATATAAAAGCAGGTTTCCTGAAAATAGAAATCCGGCAGTTAGAACAAGCAAAAATCCGCTGGCCGATAAAATAATCTTAAAGATAAAAAATTCCTCTATTGATTTTATCCTGAAGCCCAGGATATTTATCCTGCCGCGGCTTTCCAGCAGAAGTTTTACCTTTGATGTAAAAGTATTGCCGTTAAGTCCCCTGTCCCCGTCAGCTCCTGTATTGCCGCCAAATCCTGCGTTACCGTTAAATCCTTTATTGCCATTAAAACCATTCCGCGCACTATTATTTTTCCCCCGATTTTTAAAAATACCCCGGCTTTCATAAAACTTTAAAACATAGGGCCTTAAAGTTGCAGAGTGTTTAAGCAATATGTAAAGTACTATAAATACAAATACTGATATAGATATGGAAAGTATTATTATAAAAATATTCATATTGCTTTCCTGCTTCCTTTAGGCTTTCTGTCTTTACTTTTATTTTCTGCCGTCATTTTTTTATCTGCCTTTTTCCGCAATATTTACTATCCTGTTTATAATTAAAAATCCCGCAGCATAACTGACAAGAGCATATAAAAGTATCCATAGGCCAATACCATTAAGAAGGCTTTGAGCAAAACTTTTATTTAAGAATGAGACTATAAATATTACTGCAACCGGAATAAGCATTATGACATATGATGTATATCTTGGCCCTGAGCTTAATATACGTATATATGAGGATATGCTTTTCTTTTCCCTAATATAATCCAGCTGGTCCTTTAAATATTCAATCAGGTCGACTCCTTTTTCGTTTGAGGCTATAAAACCTGATATGACCATCCTTATTATTTCGCTTTTATTTCTTATAATCATTCCAAACAATGCCTCATTTAAAAGAATTCCCCTTCTTGTATCTTCTATAACAGTTTCAAATTCACTTTTTAAGGGGTCTTCTGCAAGTTCAAGAGTCTTTTGTATACTTGCCAGGACATTAGGGTTGGCATACAGATTGCCGGTAAGGTCTAGTAAAAAACCTTCAAGCTGGTCCTCTTTTTTTTGGAGAATCTTGCGGCTTCTGTGGTCAATAAAGATAAATGCTGCAAGAAATAAAAATACTGAAACTGATAAAAAAATCAGTATGCCGTTTTTGAAAAATATGCTTACAGTAAAAACCAGTGACAAGACCACGAGGATAATAAATATAAAAGTAGCCGCATCAACACGAATGTTGCTTTTAATAAGCCAGTTGTCTAATCTTTTAACTATGCTTTTACTGCCGTTTGCTGCATCAATATTTTTGCCGCCTGAAAAAACCTGCCTTTTACCAAAGAGGGAGCCCTGTCGCCTAACAAATATTAAACCCCGGCTTTTACCAAATAGTGAGCCCTTTCTTTTGCTGCCGGATAAGCCCTGGTTTTCATTGTCCGGGTGATTTTCATTGTCCGGGTGATTTTCATTATTCGGGTAACCTTCTTCGGGATAATTTCTTTTTAAGCGGTTTATCAGCCAGTTTTTCCGGGCATTTATAAACAGCGCCGCCGCACAGAAAATATACAGAAAGCCCAATAAAAAAATCAGTGAAATCACAAAAGATGGGTTAATTTGTAATCACCACTTTCGCTGAGTATGTTATCCACAGAAACAATCTCGCTTATTTTCCTGTTTTTGATATTCATGCTTTCATCTTTCTCACACTCAAGAAAAATAACTGCATCAACGGCTCTTGATACGATTTTCTTTATAACACTGCTGCTCAAATTGGACCTGTATTCCAAGGCAAACATTTCGATTCTTAAAAGAGCATCGTATGCGGAATCTGCATGGATAGTGCCAAAACTGCCCCTATGGCCGGTGTTTAATGCCTGCAGCATCTGATAAGCAGCCATGCTGTCTCTCACCTCACCGACAATTATCCTGTCAGCCTTGAGCCGCAAAGTCTCAAATAATAATTTTTCCTGGTTTATTTCATTATCCACTTCCCTGGCTTTGGGCCTTGTTGTCAGCATCCTGACATATGGATGGCTGCTTAGTTTGATTTCAGCAATATCCTGGATAAGGCTGATGATCTCATTTTTGGGGATAAGCTTTGCAAGAGTATTAAGCAATGTGGTTTTTCCTGAACCCATGGAACCGGCAATAAGGATGTTTTTCTTTTCATGGACTAATTTTTTAAGCAGCTGCATTGTTTCAAATGAAAACATCCCAAGGGCGAGCTGGTCCTCAAGCTGGAAATCAAGGCAGTTAAAGACCCTGATTGTTATATATATCCTGTCAGATACAGGAGGTATTATTACCGAGCACCTGCTTCCGTCATAAAGCTCAGTATTTAAAAACGGGATACGCTGATCCACATTCTTGCCTGAACCGAGCTTTATCCTGTCGATTAAAATATTGACTTCATCCATGCTTTTAAAGACTTCGCCAAGATAATTCTTCGCGCCATTCTTTATGACAATCATTTCCTTGTCCTGAATAAAAATATCTGTTATTGCCTTATCAGAAAGATATCTTTCGAGTATACCCAGCCCAAATATCTCTGAAACTGCTTTTTCTATTAACTCTTCCTCTATTTTAAATACAACATAAGGATATTTGAGGCTTAAGAGTTCTTTAAAAAACAAAAATATTTTTTCCCTGCATTCATTCCTGTCCTTAAAATTATCTGAAAAAAAGCCGCTGTCTTTTTTTATCTTTTCTCTTAAAAAGCTCAATAAATCCTTTTCAACCTCAAATGAAACCTCTTCGAATGTACTTAAGTTAAGATTAACTGACATCTGTGGCTCCCTTAAATAATCCATTTTCAATAATTTTTCCGACCTGGCTGTAAAAGCCGGATCTTTTTAGGACCGGTGAGCCTTCAGCAAAAGCGGACTTCCTGAAATTTTTATCAAAAGGCAGGAAACCCTGTACCGGAAGCCCGGAGAGCTTTGCAAGATCCCACAACTTAAAGCAGTCTTTGATGCTTTTTTTATTTACAAGAAGCTTGATTATATTTTTTGAAATAAAAAATCCTTTTGTCAGAATATCATGATAATTTATCACTCTGTTAAAACTTTCAATCGAATTATCTGTAACAAGCAGTATTTTTTTTGACGCAGAAAGCATATCCAGAGTCATCCCATTTAATACAGTCTGTGTGTCAGTGATTATATTTGCATAATTCATTTTTATTACATCCAGCAGTAAAAACAATTCTTCTTTTTTTACTGATTCAGCGGCAAGAGGGTTTTGAAGCCCTGTCAGGATATCAAGATTGCAATTTATTTTTTTAACATATTTTTTTAAATTGTCCGGAAATCTTAGGGCCATTTCAATTGAGTTCTTTTTGTCAACATCAAACAGGATACCAAAGTCACCGGGTGAGCAGTCCAGTTCTAAAAGCAGTGTCGGCTCTTTTAATATTTGGCTGCACCAGCACCCCGCAGCAATCGCTATCGATGTTTTTCCGACTCCGCCCTTATTGGAAACTACAGATATTATATTTTGAGCCATATTTTCAGCCATACCGACACCCGTCAGGTTTGTTTTAAAAAATCTTATAATAATTAAATGATATTTATTCTAAAAATATCCTGAAATACCTCTTTGCGTTCCTATCTTAAGGTCCTGATATTTACTCCGCCTAATTATTTTTAAAAGAATCTTATAATTGTTCCATCGAAAGTTTTTCTAAAAAAATACTTTATTTATTCCGCCGGGAGTTTTTCTAAAAAGATCTTGTATCTATCTTCTTTTGTGATCCTTGCGATAACCGGCGCTTCCCCAAGACTGCATTTGATAAAAATGCACCAGCTGCTTTTATTTTTAGCAGAAACAAGTCCGTTACTTTCCGTGTCTGTTTTTTTAATATCAATTATCTTAAGGTTTTTTATAATGATCTGACCGTCAATAATCATGATATTTTCCGCCAGTGAAAAACTGTTTAAATCCATAATACTTTCAACAGCGCTGGCTGAAGTTTCATTTGATGCGGGGTCCGAGCTTTCACTTGTTGTGCTGTTTGCAGTTTCACTTGCTATGTGATCTGAGCTTTCACTTGCTGTACTGTTTGAAGTTTCACTTACCCCGCTGCTTGCGGCGCTACTTACCGCACTGCCTGAAGTTTCATTTGATGCTGTGTCTTTTGTTATTGCAGAAACATCAGCAGCTGCAATATTTTCACCTGTTCCGACTGTATCCACCGTGCCGCCTGTTGCGGCAGTTCCTGTGATGCCGCCATTACCGCTCGTACCACTTGTTCCTGTGGTGCCGCCTGTTCCGCCAGTTTCGGCAATGGTCTGATTGGCGGCAACATAGGAATTGACATCTTTTTCCTTTTCTGTAGAAACAATGGAAATATTATTGCCTATCTTAAGATGGTCGATTAGCGGCTCCTGGTAATTTAAGTTTATTGCCATCAATACTTCGCCTTCCGAAAGCTTTTCCAGCATGCTTTTTTCGATGTCCTCACCGCTAAAAATACCGTCGGTCAAAGGGTCGCCTGATCTTCTTTCAGCTTTTATAAGCATTCCCATTATTTCAGATTTATCGGAAACATAGCCTGCCGGAAGCGCCTGCTTATAGTACGGGAGCATTCTGATATCTTTTTCCTCTATCTTTGAATTTTTTTCAATATCCCTTGCCGCAACCGCGATATTTATTCTTTCAAAATAATTATTCAATAATAAATACGTCCCCGCTCCCAGGATGGCTGCACCCGCCAAAGCAAGAGCCAAATATTTTTTACTTGAAAATGCCATGTTTTGATTCCAGTCTTAAAAATTTTTATTAAATTTAACTTTTTTAATCTTTTAGTCGCACGTAAGACACTCCATTACTTTTTTCTTAAACCCAAGCATCTCTTTAAAATTTGAAAAATCACATCCCCAAAAATCTGATTTTCCGGATAACATGGAATTCTCATCGATGTTTACTATTTCCTTTAAACTAAAAAACTCACTGATGTTGTTTTTTATAAAGCTGTGGCTGTTGTTATTCTTGTTTTTATTTAATACCAGGATTTTTTCCATGTCATTATAGATAAATCTTTTATTTATGCTGGCAAGCCTGCCTATACTTCCGGGCGTATAATCTGATACCAGTATGGCAATATCAGCCATATCGAGCACCCCGAAAAATATGTCATCTACCTGGTTTGGCAAATCAAATATCAGCAGGTGATACTTTTTCTTTGCAACATCAACGATGCTGTATATATCCTGCATATCAAGTTTTTTTGTAAGATCATAAGAAGGCGGAGATTGTAATATATCAAAATGGCCCTTGAAACTGATAACCGAATTGTCCATTGAAGCCCTGTTGTAGCCTTCTGTAAAAAGCATCATATTGGGGGACTTTGGCATCCCAAGATAATATCCTATGTCGCTTCCACCTTCAGAAAAGTTTAGGTCTATAAGCAAAGTCTTAAGTTTCCGGAATTCATGAGCCAGGTAAAGTGACAGGAAAGTGCTTCCGACACCTCCCTTGGCTTTCACAAAAACCATGATTTTTTGTTTAATGGTAATTACTTTACCGGTCATTTGCATCAGGTTTTCCTTTTCCTCCAATCGGGAATTTTTTTCGAAAGCGGCGCCGTACGGGTCATTAAAATAAGAATCATTGGTATGAGGATTATTGATTTTGGAATTAATGGTATACAGATCATCGGCATACTGACTATCGGAATCCAGATTATTGGTATACGCATCATTGGTATCCGGATTAGTGATATATGAATTAGTGGCATCCGAATTATTAGTATGGGGATTTTTGGTATATGGATTAGTAATTTTCGGATTATCGGTTTCCGAACTATTGATATCCGGATTATTGGTTTCCTGGCCCTGCTTAAATGAATTATCAACGCTGATATGATCAAATCCCTTTATTTTGGACCCGTTATTTTCAAAATTTTTATCTGCCGCATATTTTTTGTTATCTTGCAAATCAAAACCCGGAAACTCATTATTTTCCACTTTGCCTTCAAGTGTTTGCTCTAGTTTTGGGGTCCATTCTTTATCTTTTCGATATTCATTTTTTCCATACTCATGCATGTTCTGACCAGGTTTTTTTACTTCTTCACTATCCAAACAGTTTTCATCAGCTTCGGTGGCCACTTCTTTCCAGAAATCATTATAAAATTGAGATTTTTTATCCTGCTTCTTACCGTGCTTTATATTTACCGGCCCGCTGTTTGAAGTATTTTTATCAGCAGGTTTATTAAAGGCAATTCTTTTATCGACAATTTTTTTATTCGTTTGCCTGTTACCGGCCGGCTTGTCGGGCCGGGTACTTTCAGTCGGCATAAACTTAAACAGCTTTTTAAAAGACGCCATTATCTGTCCGCCTTGACCGGGCTGTCTTTGTATGATTTTTTCGTCATATTCTTTTTTTAAAGTTCTTAGTACCTCTTCTCTGTCAACGGGACATTTTAAATCTTTTCCCAGTAAATAGACCTTAGTCTTTTTTCTTTCGGCTTTTTTTTCTATTGCTTCCAATCCGCCGATTTTTAGGCTAATGATAATCACATCGATCTTTTCATAGTCAAGTATAAAATTTACTGCAAACTCGCTGCTTAAATTCAGGAAATTATAATTTTCTCTAATACCAGATAAAGCTTCAAATGTCTCCCAGTCAGTATCTGCAATAATGACATTGAAGTTTTTATTAGTAATGCCCAATGGGTTATCCGGCCTGTTGTTCTGCTGCCCGGTTTCAGGTGTGTCATACGGTTTGTTTTCCGGTGTGTTGCCCGAACTATTGTCCGAGCAGTCATACAGCCTGTTATCCGGCCAGTTGTCCCTCGGCCCGGTTTCAGGTATATTGTACAGCCTGTTTTCCGGTGTGTTTTTCGGCCTATTATCTTTTTTAAAAAAATTTGAGTCTTCCATTTTAAAATCAAAACTAAAAAATATTATTTATTCTATATTAAAAATGGTTTTACAAAAGCCAGTGCAAAACCGGCTATTTTAGTTCAAAACCGGCTATTTCCTTCCTGTGTCCTCACTATTTTAAATATTTCTTATTACTAATTCTCTTTTGATATTTTTCCTACCTATTTTGTTATAATAGTATTACATATGATAATTTAGTAAAGTATTTATGTCAAGTATATTATATAATTATTTTTAAATTTAATTTTAATATTCGCGATTCAGATTAAAAAACAATGGATAGAAATATTTTAAGATGTTTAGCGGCTTTGTGTAGGTCTGGGGGATATGTAAAATTTTCATCTACAATATTGGAAAATAACTAAGATGGCGCTGGTCTAAAATCATTGATGGAATTATTGCAAAAGGAAGTCATCACAAAAGAAATTGGATTGCACAAGTTTCTTTAAGATAGTTTCTTTAATATAAGCTCGTTGACCATTTTAGGATTTGCCTTGCCCTTTGTCTGGGCCATTACCTGCCCTACAAGAAAACCGATGGCTTTTTCTTTTCCGCTTTTAAGCTGCTCTACCGGACCGGGATTATCCAAAATAACCTTATTAACCACAGCCTCGATCTGCCCTTCGTCGCTTATCTGCTCAAGGCCCTTACTTGCAATTATTGCCTCCGGGTCGGTCCCCTTGTAAAACATTTCTTCAAATACCGGTTTAGCAATCCTTGAGCTTATTTTACCGCTGTCAACCAGAGCTATCAATTTCACAAGCTTGTCAGGCAAAATCCTGCTCTGGTTGATTGTCTGATCCTCCTTATTTAACAAAGCGCTGAAGTCCCCCATTATCCAGTTGCTAATGGCTTTGGGGTTGTCATAAAGCTTGACACAGCTTTCAAAATACTTTGCAATTTTCCTGTCTGATGCAATAAACCTGCTGTCATATGCCGGCAGACCCATTCCATCTGTATATTTTTGGATTTTTGCTGCCGGAAGTTCCGGTATTTCATTTTGAATATCTTTAATCTGCTGTTTGCCAATTAAAATCGGCGTAAGATCCGGATCGGGAAAATACCTGTAGTCATGCGCCTCTTCCTTGGACCTTAAAGGTGTGGTTGAATCTGTTATATTGTCATAATGCCTTGTCTGCTGGATGACCTTGCCCCCGTCGCTTAATACGTCGGTCTGCCTTGAAACTTCATATTCAAGACCCCTCTGAAGGAACTTAAATGAGTTTAAGTTTTTTATTTCGGTCTTTGTGCCCAGAGCGGTTCGGCCCACCGGCCTCATGGACAGGTTTGCGTCACAGCGAAGGCTGCCTTCCTCCATACTGCAGTCGCTGACATCAAGATACAGGATAAGATTTCGCAAATTAATCATATATTCTTTGGCCTCTGCCGGGGATTTTATATCCGGTTCAGTAACAATCTCAACAAGCGGGGTGCCTGCCCTGTTAAAATCGACAATGCTCCCGTCAGATTCACTTATCCTGCCGGTCGAGCCTGTATGAATAAGCTTTCCTGTGTCTTCTTCAATGTGAACCCTCGTAATGCCGACCCGTCTTACATAATCCCCCATGTCCACATCAAGGTAACCTTCAATGCCTACTGGAAGGTCGTATTGTGATATCTGGTAATTTTTCGGCATATCCGGATAGAAATAGTTTTTTCTGTGAAATATGGTGCGGCTGTTAATTGTGCAGTTTAGCGCGAGGGCAATTTTAATGGCAAACTCAATCGCCCTGCCATTTATTACAGGCAAAGTACCCGGGTGCCCAAGGCATACCGGACAAGTGTTGGAGTTAGGCTCGGCGCCAAATGAAAGCCTGCAGCCGCAGAACATCTTTGTGGCAGTTGAAAGTTCTATATGGGTCTCAAGCCCGATGACCGCTTCATAGTTTATATTTGAGCCGCTACTGCTGTCGCTGCTGCTGCTGCTGCTTTTGTCGCTCTCAGCGCATTTTTCGTTTTCCATACTTTACCCCACAGATTATAGTTATGTTCTTTATATTATATTTTAAGGAATATTAACTTGGCTTTAAATAGAGGCATTTTTAAATGCAGTATTAGTATTCTCCTGATATCAACCATATATAAAAAATATTAATTAGTGAAAATTATTCCAATTACAGCGTAAAACTAAAGAAGAATTTTAACACTGAAGAAGTGTGCCGCCAATATTTTTTCAATTATCTGTCAGTCTGATATTAAATATTTCAGACTGCCAGTATCTCTATAAATTTATTATCTTTCAGCCACTGCTGTTATATCTTTATAAATTTATTAGCCGTCAGTTTTCCAGTATCTCTATGAATTTATCAACAAGTACCGGGTCAAACTGGGTACCTGCATATCTTTTAAGCTCACCCACTGCTTCAGAGCCGCTTATGGTTTTCTTATATACATTTGCGCTTGTCATAATATCATAAGCATCAACAATAAGTATTATCCTTGATGTGACAGGTATTGACTTTCCCTTTAGTCTCAGCGGATAACCGCTGCCATCCCAGTTTTCATGGCATGCAAGGATAGATTTGGCAATATGGGAAATCTGGGGGGACGCCTGCGCAATATTAAATCCTATCTCGGGGTGCCTTTTTATAACATCCCACTCTTTTTCTGTTAAGCCGTCTTTTTTAAGCAGTATTTTCTCAGATATTGCAACCTTGCCTATATCATGAAGAGATACAAGAAGGGAAAGCTCATCTAACTGGCTGGAAGAAAGATTAATTGCTTTTCCCAGATTTAAGGCAAGAACATGCGTCCTGGCAGTATGCTCTTTGATCTCGCTGCTTTTTTCATAAAGCGCCTGGTCAAGCGCAAAAATAATTGAACTTGTAAGGCTCTCTTTTTGGGCAAGCTTGTTTTTATACATGTTGCTTTCAGCATCCACGACAATTGACTCTATGGCCGTGTCTGCTGTTTCTTTTGTTGCCACTCCAAGTGACAGGCTTATGGGTATCTTCTGATTTTCTGTTTTTTTGCATTCTTTTTTTATCCTGGCTACAATCTCTTCTGCGTCAGCAGCA
>JBBQDW010000070.1:0-10267 GCA_038320085.1 Candidatus Humimicrobiales bacterium | reverse complement strand
CCAAAACTTGCGGTGTAAGAATAGATAAAAACACCGGCGGTCCGGCTGTCGATGAGGATTTCCAGACATCGGCTCCGGGAATATTCTCCTGCGGAAACTCGCTTTTTGTTTATGACCTTGTTGACAGCGTTACTGAGGATGCATATAAAGCAGCCGAAAGTGCAGCCTCATACCTTACAGCTTCAAAGCCCGGCACCGAAAATATTAATGCAATCGACATTCTTTCCGGGGATAATGCTGCATATGCAGTACCGCAAAAGGTATCAGGCACAAAAGATGTTGATTTTAAAATAAGGGCAAAAGTACCCTTAAGAAATGCGTCAGTGGAAATCAACGGGACGCCGCTTAATAAAAAATATAAATATGTAAATCCGGGCGAAATGCTTTTTGTCACTGTCGGAAAGCAGATGCTTGCAACAGGTGATGTTCTTTCAAAGGCTTTTTCAAAGGACTTTGCACAGGATGAAAATGGGCCAAGAAGCATAACAATAAATATAAGAGGGGTCAAACCGGCTTGAAAGAAACTGCAAAAAAGAAGATGAGATGTATAGTCTGTCCGGAAGGCTGCACAATGGAGGCTGAGTTTGAAACGGACTCAAAAAAAATCATTTCTCTTGCAGGTTATAACTGTAAGAGGGGAATAAAATTTGCTGAAGACGAAATCACTAATCCCTTAAGAATGCTTACAACCACAATAGGCATCGATTCAAAAACGGCCCAAAGGCTTGCCGTAAGGAGCAATGTTCCTGTACCAAAAGAAAAAATTGCCCCCATGATTGCAATAGCAAAGCAAAAAAGGGCAAAAGCGCCGGTTAAAATGGGCGAAGTAATAATAACGGATATTCTGGGCTCCGGTGTTGATATAATATCAAGCTCTACAGTCGAGGAGTAAAGCTATGAAACTCAAGCCCATGTCTGCCGGCCAGCCAAAGTCTGATTAGGCCGTACCCTCTTTTTTCCTTCAGCTGCGGCACCTCATTGTCAGGCGGAGCAAGAAATAACCAAATAACCAAATAACTAACAATTTTTATTAATCTGCATCCATTCAGAGTAACAATTATTCTTAATTTATCTCTCAATCTTCATATATTCTTCATTTTTTTAAATTATAATCAGTGATAGTAATAAAAATATATCAAAAGATGATCGGTGATAATAATAAAAAAATATTTAAAACTGGGTTTTATCAATTTTAAGAAAGAGGAAGAAATGAAAATTCATTTGAAAAAAGTTCTTGTGTCATTGTGGTTACTGCATTTGAGGGATACCTTAAAAAGATAGGCGTTAAAAAAAGCAGTATTATAACTGATTATTTTCCGGGTTTTGCATAAGGATATACAAAACTTGAGGGCATACTTTTAAATACTAATTGCCTCCGCCGGCAATTTCCCATAAATTATGCCACCAGCACTGTTTCTGCTTGATTTTTACACAAAATAATCATTTTTTATTTAAAATCCATACTTTTTGGAAAATGGATTATTAATTTGGCAAAAATCAGGGTAATTACCTTATTTACAAACTTGTTGTTCATGGATATGGAAGAAAGAGATATTAAGATTTAGCCGGTAAGTATTGTCAAAAATTTATACATATATATTGACAAAAATTTTTACATCACATATATTACAATTATAATCAAACAATCTTTACCATATAAAGTTAAGTAATTATGCTTGAAAAATTTATTAAAAATCAGCGCAATAAGTACAATATGACGCAGGAACATCTTGCGTCAGAGCTTGGCATATCCCGACCTACCTATATTCAAATCGAGTACGGAAAGCGAGAAATTACTTTAACTGAAGCAAAGAAACTTGCAGTGACTTTTAATATGACACTTGATGATTTTATCGCCGGCCGAGAGCCAAAATACAAAGTTATTCTTCCAGGCAAAGTGATAAAAAAACAAGACAGTATCCAAATCCGTGTCACTGAAAAAAATCTTGAAAAATTTAAACAGGTTATCCTGTATGTCTTGGAAAAGATAGGCAGTAAACCAAATGTTGGCGAAACAGTACTTCATAAACTGTTCTACTTTATTGACTTTGATTATTACGAGAAATTTGAAGAAAACTTAATGGGAGCAGTGTATATAAAAAATCATCGCGGTCCGACATCTGTCGAACTAGGTTCCATAATTGAGAATATGCAGAACAACGGCGAGATCGAAGCAGTAAAAAGTAATTATTTTAAATATGAGCAGAAAAAATATCTTCCGCGCAAACGCCCTGACCTTGGTATACTTTCAGGTCGTGAAATCGAACATATTGAAGATGTACTGGCTCGTCTCTCCGATAAGAATGCCAAAGAGATAGAAAATTATTCTCACGAGGATATTCCCTGGAAGTCAGCCCGGGATGGCGAAGCGCTTTCTTATGAAAGCGTATTTTATCGTGATGAGAAATATTCTGTGAGAAACTATGATGATGACTTTTGATGAATTACCGGAATTTCAAAAAGACTGCAAACGACTTGGAAAGAAATACAAATCATTGGCTGATGACTTAAAGGAGTTTCGAAATGTGGTTTCTGTCGTCCCGCTTGGCAATTGTAAACATTTTATTATTATCGCTCAAACAAAGAATTTATATATAATAAAAGCAAGGTTGTTTTGCAGATATCTAAAAGGATCTTCTCTTCGGGTGATATATGCATATTTTGAACAGGAGCAGAGGGTTGAGTTTATTAAGGTCTATTTCAAGGGGGACAAAGAAAATGAAAATAATGATATTATTATGAAGTATTTGAGTAGTTTTCTAAATCTTTGACTTGAGCCGAATGGTTTTGTAAAATTAATAAATCAGGGCGGTTAGCTCAGTTGGTTAGAGCGCTGCGTTCACATCGCAGAGGTCATTGGTTCAAATCCAATATCGCCTACCATTATACTGTATCAATTAGCTGGCAATACTTTTCGGGTTCTTCGAAACTTCACTAATTAGTGGGGCATTTTATCTGACGATACAAGGCTTTGACGGATATTCTCCAATTAATGGGGGCTTTTTACCAATTAAAGGCTACAGTCTCCGCCCTAACAAATCTTTCAGTGCCTGCTAAAACGTCTCCATAATATCCCTCTTCCGGGAGAAAACAGGAAGATGATGAGAAATATGGCTGTTGCAGTTAAAACAATAGCTGCGCCGGAGGCAACGTTTGCATAATAACTGATATACAGGCCCACAACACTTGACACAATCCCTATCAAACAGGAAATGCCCATCATTACAGGAAGTCTTTTAGAAAGAAGAAATGCAGCTGCGGCGGGAGTCACGAGCATCGCGGCTACCATTACAACCCCGACAGTCTGGATAGAGGCCACAATTGTAAGCGCCATTAATACAAGCATAAAATTCCTGTAAAACTCTACAGGTATTTTTACCGCTTTTGCATAGACCCGGTCAAAAGAAATTATCAAAAATTCCCTATAAAAAATAAATATAAATAGCAATATAAAAACCCCGGTAACCGCCGTAAAGATAAGGTCGTTTCGGCTGACTCCCAGGATATTTCCAAACAGGATATGGCTTAAGTCAACTGCGTATGTTCTTATTGAGCTTATTATCAAAATTCCCAGTGCAAGAAAGGCGGAAAACAGTATTCCTATGGAAGTATCTTCCTTTAATCTTCCCAGTTTTGAAAGCTGCCCTATGCCAAGCGCAACGATAATGGACGCGGCAAGCGCCCCGAGAGTAAGGTTTCCGTTTAAAATATAAGCGATTGCAACTCCCGGCAGTATCGCATGCGCCATTGCATCGCCCATAAAAGCCATTGACCTTATTACAACATAACATCCCAGAACGGAGCATATGGTCCCTACAATGACCGAAGCAATAAAGCCTCTCTGCATAAATTCGTATGTAAATGGAGCTGAAAGCCAGATTAACATATTTAATTAAGTGTCTGTTATTTAATTGTCTGTTATTTTAAGTTTAAATCATCCCCACGGTAAATCATGCCAGGTATAAGTCAATACCGTTGTAAATCATTCCAAGTGTATTATTACCGCAGTAAATTATCCCCACAGTAAATTATTCGATTTCCTTGGGACAGCACTGATCCGTCACTGCATTGTTTCCGATAAATATTACCTGGTTTTTATAGGCTAACGCCAGGTTATCCCTGGTAAACACCTTCGAGGGTTCACCCAGCGCAATCATCTTTTTATTTATTAACATTACATTGCCAAATTTTTCTGATGCAAGATTTAAGTCATGGGTGGCAATCATTATAGTTACCCCGTCGTGGGTTAATTTATCCAGAAGGTCCCATATTATTTCCTGAGTACTAATATCGACTCCGTTAAAAGGCTCATCCATCAGCATTACATGCGGTTTTTGCGCAAGCGCCCTGGCAATAAATGCTCTTTGCTGCTGGCCCCCCGAAAGATCGCCTATGGGCCTGTTTGCAAGTTCAGGAATGTCCATTTGAACCATTGCCTCCATCACTATATCGTCGTCCTCTTTTGAATTTCTTTTAAATCGCCTGCTGCTGTTGTATCTGCCCATCCGCACAACATCCCCGACTGTCACTGGGAACATCCAGTCGACTTCTTCTCTTTGCGGTATAAATGCCACACAATCAAAATGATGGCCCAGAGGCTGTCCATGAATAAATATCTGTCCGCTCTCGGGGACAATAAGCCCGATAAGCGCTTTGAGAAGTGTGGATTTACCTGCACCGTTTGGGCCTATAACTGCAACGCGCTCACCGTGGTTTATGCTGAAGCTTATGTTGTCAATAGCTTTGCGGCTGCCATAGCTTACAGATACATTTTTTACATCCAGCCTTGCCGGCTCAAGGACTGAAAAATTTTCTTTGTTTGTTTTTAACATTCTCTTTTGTACAAATATATTATTTTAAAGACTCAACGATTGTTTTTGTATTAAATTTAATCATCTCTATATAGGTCGGTGCAAGCCCGCCGGCTTCTGTCAAGGAATGAGTGAACAGCTCTGTTACAATCTTTATGCCGGTTTCTTTTGCAATCTGATCAGCGATTTTTGGGTCCGACCCTGTTTCCAGAAATATTGCTTTTGCGCCGGTAGCTTTTATTTTTTTAATAAGTTCCGCAACTTCCATTGCAGAAGGGGAAGATGCAGAACTCGAGCCCGGTATTATTGTACCTATGACTATAAACCCGTATCTGTCAGCATAATATCCAAAACTTTCATGATTTGTTACAAGCAATCTTTCACCAACAGGAATTTTTTTTACTTCTTCTTTAATCCAGACATCCAGTTCTGTAAGCCGGGATGTATATTCCCGGGCGTTTTTATCATACAGCTGCCGGCCTTCAGGGTCCGCTTCTGTAAGCGCGTCCTTTATGTTTTGAACATAAATTTTTACAAGATTTGGATCAAGCCAGAAATGGGGGTCACCCTCATGCTTATGTATTGCATCATTTTCAGACGCTGGCGCCCCGCTTGTGTCCGCCTGCTTGGCCTGACCACCCTTTTCGGTTTGTTCAGAGGCTTCTTTGGGTTCATCTGCCTGCACAGCCTGTGCAGATTCATCCTTGAGCTCATCACTTTCAGCGGCTCCTATCCTGTTTGCCAACCCCTTTGAGCACTCAACAATGATTATTTTTTTGTTGGCGCCGGTAATGGTATCGTTAAGCCAATCTTCAAACCCTGAACCGTTGATGATTAAAATATCGCTTTCGGAAATTTTTGCCACATCTCTATAGGAAGGCTCAAAACTATGCGGATCAATACCTATTGGCATAAGCGTTTCGATTTGGAGCCTGTCGGCTGAAATGTTTTTAGTGATATCTGCAAGAAAAGATTCCACTGCCAATACTTTTGGCAGGGCACTTCGCTCCGGCAGACTGCTGCTGCATGCGCTGAAAAATTGCAGAGCTGCTAAAGACAAAACAACAAAAAATAATACGGAAAGTAAGGCCTGTCTTTTAATAAGCTTACATGGTTTCTTAACATTCATTACATGATCCCTTTATAGCCAAATTATGTGTTACGTCATTGAAAATTTCAAAAATAAAAATATTATATTAAGTAATAACTTCAAGTAATAACTTCAAGAAATAACTTCAAGAAATAACTTCAAGAAATAACTTCTGGTAATAACTTCAAGAAATAACTTCTGGTAATAACTTCAAGTAATAATTTCAAACAATAACTTCAAATAATAATCTTCGGTAATTGTCTTAAGTACAGGATTTCTCTAAAATGGGCTTGCCGCTCTTCTTCTTACAGTTATCTCGTCAACCCAGGCAGTATCAGAAAGCCCAAGCATATAAAGGATCGTGTCTGCTATATCGTCGGGCCTAATAAGCAGGGACCTGTCCAAATCGGGCCTGGCCGCTGTTGCCAGGCGTGTGTCCACCCCGCCGGGGTTAACTAAAGCAACCAAAATATTATCTTTCTGGAACTCGTTGGCAATTGATTTTGTCATACCCGCAACTCCGCATTTGCTGGCCGCATATACTGCCTGTTCTCCGTAGCACTTGGACACAATATTACTCGAAATATTTATAATACAGCCGCTTTTTTGAGGAACCATTATCTTTAATGCCTGCTGGCAGCAGGTATAAACGCTTTTTAGATTAACATTTATAAGGTCATCAAAATTTTGCGAACTGTAGCTTAAAAATTTTCCGGCCAGGGCGATAGCGGCATTATTTACAAGAATATCCAGTCTCCCATATTCCTTTACGGTCCCCTCAAAAAGGCTTAAAATCTGCTCTTGCCTTGACAGGTCAGTGCGTACTATAAGACAGGTGCCTTTAAGTGATTCAATTTCTTCTTTGGTCTCTTTTAGTTTCTCAAGCGTCCTTGCAGCAATTACAACTTTGGCGCCCTTTTTTGCCAGGGCGAGCGCTATGCTTTTGCCTATGCCCATGCTGGCCCCTGTAACTATCACGATTTTATCTTTTAAATCCATTTTTAGTTTGACCTCTTTCAATCAAAGCTTTTTATTCAGCCAGCTTATTATATCTTTGAAGACTTCTTCTTTGTTTAATTCATTTGTCAGCTCGTGTCTTGCGTCCGGGTAAAGCTTGAATTCTACATCAGAAAGTCCGGCTTTCAGGAAAGAATTATAAACTTTTGTGACCCCTTTTTTAAAACCGCCCACAGCGCATTCTGTTCCGGAGATAATAAATATGGGCAGGTCCTTGGAGATTCTATTGATATTTTTCATATCATTAATTCTCAGGGTGGCCCTTGCCAGGTCGGCATAAAATGCTGCTGAAAAAAGCTGGTAGCAATAAGGATCTGCAAGCATTTTATCAACAGCCTTTTCATCCCTGCTTATCCAGTCTGCGGTTGTCCTGTTTGGCTTAAAAAAACTGTTGTACTTTTCAAATGTCAGTTTTTTGTGAAGCGGGCTCTTTGCCGCAGGCCCGCCTTTTTTGATAACAAGTTTTGCTGCAAGAATACCGATATGGCCCAGCAGGCCCGGCGAATCGGCTGTTGCTGAAAGTATGACACCTTTTATATTTTCGGGATACCTTACCATATAATCCCTTGCAAGAAGAGAACCGGCGCTGTGGCCGAATATGAAAACATCAATTTTCGGATTTTCTTTTTCTATAATGCCCGTCAGCTTTTTTAAGTCTTCAAGGACGATAAACCACCCGTTGCTGTCAGCATAATGGCCCAGTTTTTCAATGCTTCCGGCAGTCTTTCCGTGGCCCCGCTGATCGCTTGCATAAACTGCAAAACCATCATCGGTCAGCACTTTTGCCAGTTCATCATATCTTTCCGAATGTTCCCCCATCCCGTGAAAAATATGGACAGCAGCCTTAGGTCTGTTTTTCTGCTCACCGGCAGCAGAAGCACCCCCATAATTACCAGCAAGCCATTTATAAACGAATATCTTTTCCCCGTCATTGGATTCAAATGTAAAGTGCGCATTTTTCATTATTATCGGCCTCCCCAATTTTTTATTTTAAGTTCTCAGGATTTAAACCTTTTAATGAATCCACCACAAAAACCCCGTCTTTTCGTATAAGCACATCGTCAAAATAAATCTCACCGCCGCCATATTCCGGAGTCTGTACGGAAATTAAATCCCAATGGATAGCAGACTTGTTTCCGTTGCTTGCATCTTCATAGCATCTTCCTGGGGTAAAGTGAAAACTGCCCATGATTTTTTCATCAAAAAGGCCGTCTTTCATAGGCTTTGTTATATACGGGTTTATGCCGATTGCAAATTCGCCGATATACCTTGAGCCCCCGTCAGTGTCTAAAAACTTATTAAGTTTTTCTTCTTCATTAGAGGTTGCATGTATTATCCTGCCGTTTTTAAATTCCAGTTTGACATTTTCATATGTCACCCCGTGTTCGACCTGGGGGATGTTGAATGTGATTACCCCGTTTACAGAATTTTTAACAGGTGCCGTAAAAACCTCACCGTCCGGTATATTAAACTCACCCGCACATTTGATTGCCGGGATATCTTTTATTGAAAAACTTAAATCAGTTCCGGGTCCTTTAATTTTGACTTTATCAGTTTTATTCATGAAATCCACAAGGGCATCCATTGCGGCTGACATTTTGCTGTATTCAAGGTTGCAGACATTAAAATAAAAATTCTCGAATGATTCCAGGCTTGTATTTGAGAGCTGTGCCATGCTGTTGTTTGGGTATCTTAATACGACCCATTTGGTGTTATTGACACGATAATCAGTAATGACATCAGAGTAACCCTTCATGTATTGAGATATTTTTTCCATTGCAATATCGCCAAGCTCATTGACATTGTCATGCGCCCTTATACCTATATAAGCATCCATTTGTTTCATTTCAAGCAGATCAACTTTCAGCATCAATTTAAGCTGCTCCGTTGTACAATACTTAATTATCTCCCTGCTTATCGTGTTGTCTTTTAAGCGTGAAAAAGGAATAGCGCCTGCCTTATATACTTCCCTTATTGTTGCCTTAAAAAGTGGAAAAGGAGTGGCGCCATAACAGTCAATAAGCACTTTTTCACCGTGTTTTATTCTGCAAGAGTAATTGACCAGTATTGATGCGAGTTTTTCTATCCTGGGATCCATTTTTTTACCTCATATAGATAATTGTTATTTTGCTTTATAATAGCATTTTAAATAAAAGTTTCCATAACATGAAAAAGTTTAAGTTATTATACCTTATAATCTGCATTTTTATGCTTATGTTTTTCAGCACTGCCTGTATCTTAACGCAATGTTCAAAAGCAGTTGCCGGTTTTGTTGCCGATGCAATAAGCAATGAGAGTAACAAATTTTCGAATAACGAGTTTTCAGGCAGCAGCTCATTGCAATCTGATGAAAATTCAGGCCCCACTGAAAGCGAAACCGGCTTGGTGGAAAGTACAGGGGGCAAACTGGAAAACACCGGCGAAGAAACAATAGACACCGGGCTAGGTCCGGATAGTATGGATACATCTTCAGATTGGCAGGATGAAAATCCACCGGGTACTTCAGGCGATTTAGTTGATTTTAAAATAACATACGATTTCCTCATTCCCGGGGACACTGACAGCATAATGTTTATAACCGGTATCCCCAAAGATTATAAGTACAGGCAGGAAATTAAAGACTATGGGTTTTCTGTAAGGCCCGACAGGATTTTTTCTGATGATGATAACAAATATGCTATGTTCAACCTGATAAATCCGGTCAATAAATTTTTTATAAGCATGGATATCCAAATGGAATTATTTGATTTTGATCTGCTTGCAGCACAAAAAAACCCCGGAAATCTTGGCCCCGGCAAGAGCCTGCTTGCTGAATATCTGGTTTCAGAGGGGCGCCTTGAGGCAGACGACCCTCAAATAAAAGAAACAGCTGAAAGTTTTGGCGGTAGTAACCAGTTGGAAATCGTCAGCCGGATTTACAGTTTTGTTTTGGATCGCATGCAGTATAGCGGATACAATCCTTCAGACGTCGGAGCAGCTAAAGCTCTTGCCCGCGGAACCGGGGACTGTACTGAATACTCTGACCTTTTTGTCGCGCTCTGCAGGGCAAAGGGAATCCCTGCGCGGGTCATTGAAGGCTACAGCACTGATTCCGGTACAAACACCTTAAGCTTTGGCCATAACTGGACAGAAGTATACCTTGATGATTTTGGCTGGGTGCCTCTTGACCCGATCTACGATGACAATAACGGCGACTCTGCTGAAACGACTTTTGAGAACTTACAAAACGTCTATGTTTATACCGGTTTTAAACGAAATGACGACATATTGCACGGCTACCATTATTACGCATATAATTTTTATGGAGACGCCATAGAAGTGAAAAAGACAGTAACGGTAAATTGAAACC
>JBBQDW010000069.1:0-10426 GCA_038320085.1 Candidatus Humimicrobiales bacterium | reverse complement strand
ATTTTTCTTTCAAAGGCATTGTCTATAATTTCCAGGTCCTCAACCCTGTGTTTGTACACAATCCTGAAAAGAAGATTGGTGATGCAGTCTATAAGGATCACCTCAGTCTTCGCCAATATGGCACTTTCCAAAACAGGATTAAAATCGTCAATACTGATATTGCTCTCTTTAAATTCAAGGGTCAGCCATCCTTCTGGCCTGCGTTTCCGGTGAATTTCTATCCGTTTTTGCATCTCCTCATCTATTATTTCTGCAGTAGCCATGTAAGCTACTTTTGCAGAAAATGAAGATGCCAGGTTTTCAGAATATTCACTTTTTCCGCTTCGCGCTCCACCCAACAGGAAATGAATCTTACTCATAAGCATATTGTATAAAAAATTTGATATTTAAAAAAATAAAAAATCAGTAAAATCATTACTAAAAAATTTATCATTATTTAATGTAAGGGAGAGGCTATTTTAAAAACCTTGTTTTACCGGTTCTAAAATAAAAAAGGGGTATATTTTAAGCTATGGCCGTTTTTTCGCTGTTATATGCAGCAGCAGTTAAAATAACCTCTCCCATCCGTGACACACGCTTCGTGAAAACCATTATTGCAGGACTATAAATTCCCCAAAAATCTCAGGATGTATGGCCTGCGCTATCATTGTCAGCCCTTTTATAATATTCTGGCTGGGCCTTGAAACCGGATTATCCGGAATAATATAGACTCTCTTGTTTGTGATTGCCGCAATTTTAGAAAATCTTGGTTCAGACAATATGGCTGCTGCGTCAGGCGCAAGTGAAATCGGGGCAATCATTATATCGGGATTATTCTGGATTAACTTTTCCAAGCTGTATTCGGGCCATCCTTCAAGACCGTCTGCGGCTACAATGTTTATTCCCCCGGACATTTCTATAAGCTCGCTTATAAAGGTATTTTTGCCGGCACTCATTAAAGGTTCGTTCCACACCTCGTAAAAAACCTTTGGCTTTTGAGACTGCCCAAGATCTGCGACCTTAGAGGTTATCTTGTCAACCTGCGCTTTAAGTTCGTCACTCATTTTTAATGCAGCCTCATCCAGCCCTAATATTGTCCCCATATTGGCAATCTCTGTGTATACTTCGGTTACTGTATTGGCATCAACTATGTAAACTTTAATGCCCAGATCAGAAAGTTTTTGTATATCAGTTTCGGCCCAACCGACGAGACCGATAATTATATCCGGGTCAGCGGCTGCTATTTTTTCCATGTTAAGTGTATTAAAATCTCCAAAACCTTCGAGCCCCGCTGCGAGGGGTTCCTTGTTTTCAACACTCCAGCTGTCAACACCTGCTACCCTGTCCATTGCATCAAGTCCGTTGATTATCTCAAGCGCACTTGGAACAAACACTATTACTTTTTTGGCTGGGCCGGCCAGGGTTATCTTGCTGCCCATTCCGTCTGTAACTTTTATTTCGGCAGAAGTTTCTTTGGAAGCTGTTTCCAAACTATCTGTGGATGTGTCCAGAGCTGCATCTTGCGCTGCTGTCTCAGCAGCTGCCACGGTTTGAGTGTTGTCCTGCACTTCGGAGGTCAACTCCTGTGCGCCCTGATTTTTGGAAACACCATCACTTGCAGTTTTACTCAAGTCGCTGCATGCGCCCAGTGCAAGCATAGCGATTAATGCTATGGCTGCTGTGAGTAATGCAAATGTCCTCTTTAATACTTTTTTTCCCATCTTGTGCTCCTTCATTGTTTTTATAAGTTTGTTTTTAATAATATTTTTTTAGCTGTTTTTTTAACATCCCTGTTATTTGCTTCTGTATAAATTGAAGGGTAAAATAAAAAAACTCCCTTAGTTTCTTTAACCGGGAGTTTAATTTGCCGATCCCGCTGTTTGCTCCTGTTTGAATCGGCGGGTAAAATAAAAAAACTCCCTTAGTTTCTTCAACCGGGAGTTTAATAATTAAATTGCAGCAGTAAATTATGGCAACAAAAAAATCACCCTCTTTAAGCCGAAGAGACGTAACTGACATCTATAAGCAGGTTTCCTGACTTATGGGACTTTGTCTTTTGCCTTCCCGGCTTTTTAAAACCAGTGGCTTTTAGTAAAAGACACAACACCCAATTACAGTGGCGGTACCGCTCCGGCTTTTAACCGGATTCCCTTCTCAAACAGATGAATATTTAATTTTCAAAAAAACGCTAAAAATTACTTTTTAAATATATCAGAATAAATATAAAATACAATACTTTTTTCAACAAGATATTGTGGTCTATCAGAAATGTCCGGTTTGGTCCACCCTCTAGAAATATCCGCCTCTATCACATTAGGAATGTCCGGTTTTTGGTCCATTAGGAATGTCCGGTTTTTAAGTATTTATTTAAGTGAAGAAAGGCTTTGTTTTACTATTCATCAAAACTGAATTTATACTGCCATAACTCATATTCATCCCTTGTCTTTTTTATAACTTTTTGCATTGCTTCATTCAATGGGACGCCTTTATCCTTCCTTTCCATCCAGGAAAGATATTCCTTTTCACCAGCAGTGTAAATCCTTTCCTGACCCGGGGCTTTTTTAGAGTTTCTTAAGCTTCTTAATATTTCTCCTGTATGTTTTTTAAAAGCATCGATATCGACAAAACTGCTAATATCTATTGCAATGAAGAAATGACCAAGCCGGCTTGGCACCCTTTTGCCATTTTCATCCACATCCGAAAGGCTCTTTAAAAAAAGGCCTGACTGCAGAGCTGAAGAAAGTATTTCGACCACCGTGGCATAACCATAGCCTTTATACCCTGCCAGCTCTTCACCGATACCGCCAAGAGGAGTCAGTGCGCAGGTACCTGAGTCAAGACCTTTTAGAACCTGGCCGGCATCTGTACTTGTGTTTCCCTGCTGGTCAATGACCCAGCCAGGTGGAAGGCTCTTTCCTTCCCGCTGGTACAGCTCGACCTTCCCGCGCTGCGTTATAGATGTAGCGCAGTCAATCACAAAGGGGAATTCTTCATCTGTGGGCATCCCATAAACCAAAGGGTTTGTACCGAGCATGTTTTCAACACCAAATGTAGGAGCTATTGAAGGCCTGGCATTTGTTCCGGTTATCCCTATCATATTTTCTTTTGCTGCCATTATTGCATAGTAACCTGCAATGCCATAGTGGGTTGAGTTCCTTACAACAACCATCCCCATCCCAAGTTTTTTAGCCTTGTCAATTGCAATCTGCATCGCCCTCTTAGCAATGACCTGCCCCATCCCATTATGTCCATCTATTACTGCAGTCGTTGGGCCTTCCCTTAACACTTCAAACTCAGTAACAGGTTTTTGCAATCCCGCATTTATCCTGTCAATATATATTGGCCTGAAGCGCCCGACTCCGTGACTGTCAATACCGCGTTTGTCAGCTTCTATCAGGACTTCTGCGCACACTTTTGCATCTTCAGGAGGTACTCCCACCTTTAAAAAAACATCTATCATGAATTGTTCCATTTTTTCAAAGGGCTCATAAAATACTTCACCTGGCATCTTAACTCCTTGTCTTTTTTTCACATTTACTCAGTAGAAAAATAGTATTTAGAGTCTGTTACTTCTCTATTCCCTCTCGGGCCTCAATACCTTCATTATAGTAATGCTTTATCTCAACCATCTCAGTAACCAGGTCAGCCGCTTCGATTATGCGGGTATCAGCTTTGCGGCCCGTGAGAACCAGTTCTACATTGTTCGGTTTTGAATCTATGAGTGCCAGGATATCTTCAACACTAATAAGCTTAAAATATTCGGCAATTGTAATTTCGTCAAGGATAATAACATCATATTTTCCTGACGCGATAATCTTTTTAACTTCTGAGAGGCCTTTTTGCGCAGAATCCACATCCTTTTGTGTTGCTTCCCTCCTTATAAAACATCCCCTGCCATATTGCCTGACAGTAATATTATCCTTAAGCTTTGCAAGGCTTACAAGCTCGCTATATTTCATTCCTTTGACAAACTGGGCAATATAGACTTTAAGGCCGCAGCCTGCGGCACGCAGAGCAAGCCCCATAGCAGCCGTTGTCTTTCCTTTCCCATTACCGTAATAAAGTTGTACATACCCTTTATTGAGCAATTGTTCTTTACAATTTTTTGCTTTTAAATTTTCCATTTTTTGAACTGTTTAAATACTTTCCATCTTAATAATAATATCAAGCAATCATAATGATAGATTAAAATTTCAATATCTTAAAGATAAATAATATTATAAAATCCTATCAGGCTTAAAAACAGTAACCGTAACAACAGCAAACTTCAAAGATTTAGAAGAAATAATATTCTTTATTTCAGCTTTAATTCAATAATTACTTTATATAAACCTTATTATAGTTTTAATCGCTTTACATCAGGGTAATGTTAACGTTATGAGAGTGTGGAAGTTATTTACTTTTTTGTGTAACTCCGGCCTCACCAAATGTCGCCATCTCATTCATGAGCTTTATTGCTGCATCGGCTATCCCTATTCCTATAGCTGCGCCGGTTCCTTCCCCAAGCCTTAGGTTAAAATTAAAAAGCGGTTTTAATTTTAACTTTCTAAGCATGATTGCGTGACCCTTTTCAACAGACGAGTGCGACGCTATCATATACCTCCTGCACGTCGGCTCTATTAGCTCTGCAATCAGGGCGCCTGCGCCGGAAATGAATCCGTCAATAACAACCGGTACTTTCATGGCGGCGCACCCGATAATCACTCCTGCTATTCCGCCTATTTCAAACCCGCCCACTTTTGACAGCACATCTATCCCGTCACGTGGATTCGGTGTATTTATCTTTATGGCATTCTTTATTATCCTTACCTTATTATTAAAACCACTTTCATCAATGCCGGTCCCGTATCCGGTGACCCTTTCAGCATCGACCCCGCAGACAACTGAAGCGATTGCACTGCTGGCAGTGGTATTTGCTATTCCCATGTCGCCGGTGCCGATTATTCCGTACCCTTTTAAAATCACTTCCCGGGCTATTTCAATTCCGGTCTCTACTGAATTACAAGCCTGAGCCCTTGTCATCGCCTGGCCCTTGGCCATGTTTGCGGTACCAAAAGTTATTTTTTTATCAATAAGCAGGCTCTTTGCATTGGTTATTACCCCGGCCGGCTTTGAGACATCAGCAGCAATTCCGATATCTACAATGACAACATCTGCACCGACATGCCGGGAAAGCACATTTATTCCTGCCCCGCCATTTAAAAAATTGTAAACCATTTGGGGTGTGACTTCTTTGGGGTAAGCGCTGACGCCCTCGTCAGCAACTCCATGGTCCGCCGCCATTACAATAATAAGTTTTTTTGTAAAATCAGGACTCAGGGTACCGGTTATGCCCGCTATCTGCCTTGCAAGGTCCTCAAGCCTGCCAAGGCTTCCAACAGGCTTTGTGAGACTGTCAAGCTTTGATTTGGCTTCAAGAACAGCCTGTTTGTCAAGATCTCCTATCTTGTCAGCCGTTTCATTTATTATCTCACTAAAAAACGGCCTTTTTTGTTTATTTGCCATAAAATTTCCCCCACACTCTTTTTTAATACGACAGAATTAAAACATCAGAATTAAAACGCCAAGACTAATACGCCTGGATATGCTGTAAAACATTCAATTCTTTTTGTTTGATTGCAATATTTTATATTATAATAGCCGCTATTAATAGTGAAAATGAAAATGGAAACTACAGCAGTGCTATTTTAAGATATAGCCAAATATTTGATAGACTTCATACAATCCTGTGCCTGCCAAAAGAAGAACAATGGCCACAACTTTAGCCCTGATTGCCATAATTGCCAGTTAAAACGTCTGGTTGATGCTTCTCAGACTGGATTTAGGGCCCGTTTACTTCTGGCCATCCGTTCCTTTATTATCTCAATCATTACGTCACAAACTTTTGCATCAAACTGAAGCCCCTTGTTTTTTTCGAGCTCTTCAAGAGACTGTTCATAATTTAAAGCTTGCCTGTAGGGCCTGTTGGAAGTCATCGCATCATAGGAATCAGCAACGCACAAAATTCGGGCAAAAAGGGGGATGTCTTCTTCTTTTTTTCCGAAGGGATATCCTTTGCCGTCAATTCGTTCATGATGGTAAAGTATCGAAGTGGCCTTGTCTTTTAAAAAGTCTATGTGTCTGACAACCTCATAGCTTATGACAGGGTGCTTTCGCATTTCTGCCCAGTCTTTATCGTTTAGCTTTGTTGCCTTATTAAGTATGGCCAGATCTATCTGGATCTTACCAATATCATGCAGGCTTGCAAGGTTTCTTACTATTTCGATGTCATATTCGTTCAAGCGCATTCCCCTTGCTATGCTTTCACTGTAGTCAGCGACCCTCATGGAATGGCCCGCCGTATATACGTCTTTTGCTTCGATTATTTTTACGATTTGCATAATGCTGTTAAGTATCGTTCTCCTTTCTTTGAGCCGCAGCAGATATGTGTATTGTGCAATTATAAGAGGCAGAGATGTAAATATAAGCGTAAACGGGCTGTACCGCACATATAAAAAAGCGATGGCTATGGCCATTGCAGAAAGAAAAAACTGGAATGGAATGAGCCAGGCAAAGTTAAAAATCCATACATTTACTATATTTGTGCCGGAGCTTAAGGAAATGGCCCCTGCAGTTAAAGTGGTGTTGAAAACAAAGAATATATATGTTGCCAGAAGTATTATCCAGATGTTTTTGGCATAAAAAAAATTTGCCTGGGACCTGTTATAAAACATTTCAAAAAGAACAGCAATAACAGAAAATGACAAAAGGTATTGCCCTGCATTAAAGAAATGCTTGTAATAAGGCACTCTTTTTACAAGCTCTTTAATATTTAAAATGGAAATAATTGTAACAATAACAGCTGTTGCCGGCCCAAAAATAATAAGGCTTGCAAGAGAAAGGCCAAAATTTACTGACACACTTCCTGTTTTTGGAAGGGGCGCAGAAAGATTATCTGAGGTAAAAATAAGTAACCCAAAAAGAACTACACCTAATAATGAAATATTCCTATATTTGAAAAGTATATATACAAGAGAAGCTGCCCCTGTTAAGAAAACTAAAAAAACATAAAATAACAAACCTACTTTTCTGCCTTCTTCTTTCAACAGGAATCCCTCTTTTACTCCTCAAATATAGGAACTATTTTTAATGGCCTGCAAATAATTAATGGGTCTTGAGATAACTCGGGCTTTCATCATATATAATACATATTAGCCTTATGAAAATAATACCAACAAACGCTACATAAAGTGACTGCACAAGTCAAACTATTACCCATCTTATTTTTTTTGCATAATGCATAATTCACTATTGTTCCTGTGAAATTACTACCATCTTACAGTAGCGCAAATACCTATCAGAGAACCAAGAATTAACAAGACTTTCCAAACTTTACTCATTTTATCCCCTTCTGTTACTTTTATTATTTTCTGCTGTTTACCCGTATATTTTTATAAAATAATTGTGTCAAAAATGTGTTAAAAACCCTTGAAAAAATATAAAAATAGTATAATTCAAATATTTAAGTTTCTTTTAAAGAACCTTGCAACAATTATTAAATATTTATTTCACAATGTCAAGAATTATTTAAATATTTTTTAATAATTTTTTAATAAAACTGTAATAATAAACATACGATTTTCTCGTAATGATAGTTTTGATAATTATTGATATAAATATGAAAATATATGTTTAAGAGTTCAATATTGCATTGACTAAATATTTATAAATAATAATAAACTTGGTTGTAAAAATAATGATTTTGTGTTAACATCATCCTATTGACAATAAATATAGACTTTCAATATTAGAATAATAGTTATATCGATACAGTTCTAACCAGAAGTTGTATTTTTTAAATATTTAAAACTATAAGAATAAGCCGTTGCAGGTAATAGTGAGAATCAGTAATAGTAAGAACAGGTAATAGTGAGAATCAGCAGTAGTTAGAACCTGCAGCAGTAATAATAGGCAGTAGTAAGAATTGTCAGTTGCAGACAATAATAAGTACAAACAATAGTAAGGACCGATAATAATAACAAAAAGTATGCGGGCCTAAAGGCAGGCTCGTAAAGGGAAGCGGTGAATTAAAAATGAATAACAGTCTAAGAAAAAAATCCAACGAAATAGGGATCAGCGGGATCAACAGTATAAGCAATCTTGAAGCTGAGATAATGAAAATCATATGGGACAGGGGTCCCATATCAGTTCGTGAAGTGCATGAGATAATGTTAAAAAAAGAAATGGAAGACAAAGAGGAAGGTTTTATTCCCTATACCACAGTCATGTCTACAATGACGGCCCTTGCAGACAAGGGTTTGCTTAGGCAGGACAAGACAGCCAAAACGTACATATACACCGCAGTAGTAGATAGGAAGGAACTTTCAAAGAACATAATAAATTCAGTTGCTGACAAGCTCTTAACCGAAGCTGCCACAGGTATGGTATCCAGATTCCTGTCTGATGAGAAAAATATTTCAACTGGTGGAATAAAAAAAATGCTCAATGAGATAAAATAGTAATATATGAGCATGACTATTATAGACTTTTTGAAAGATTATATTTTGATAATGATTTATGATAGTCTGGTAACGTTACTGTTGGTTTTGTTTACCCTTGCAATATTCAGGATACGTGATTCTAACATCAGGATAATGTTCCTTTTTTTACCGCTGGTAAAGCCTTTCTTTATTGTACTTGAGGATTTTAAGCTTAATGTAAATTTTTTTATTGACAGAAGCGGGGTCCTGGGTTTTAGATTTCCCAGCCCGAATACAATTTTGCAGCGAATAGACTCCGTAAATGACAGCCCTTTGTTTTATTCAAACATCGATACAATTATCTTAATTGTAGTTTTTGTGTGCATACTGATAATTTTATTGATTCGATGGTCCTACTTATTTTTATTTTATAAAAGACTGGCTCATGAAGAAAAAGTCACAGAAACTGATATACCGGATATTTACAAAATACTTAAACATTATGCTGATAAATTTAATATTAATGCACCTCAAATTAATTTGACTTACAGGAACTATTTTTCTCCATTTGTTGTGGGCATCAAGAAGCCGGTAATAGTAGTCTCACCGGTTTTGCTGGATATTTTAAACCACCGGGAAAAAGAAATATTATTAAATCATGAACTGGCTCATATAAAACGGCATGATAATTTAATCAGCTGGCTGTCTTTAATATTTAAGGACCTTTTGTTTTTTAACCCTTTTGCATTCATTGCTTATCATCTGATTAAATTTGAGCAGGAAAAGGGTTGTGATAATTTAACATTAAAGTTTTCCGGAATAGCCCCCAAAATAATTGCTGAAGGTGTTTTAAATATTATTTTGAAACTTAAATCTATCAACAAAAACCCCGGCAGAAATCTTTTATTTATTCAGAGTTCAGGGTTTATACCTTTCCAAAAAATAAACATGAGAATTCTCAAATTAAAAATTAACAATATATTATATTCGGTCCCCGATAAAAATTTTGTAAAAGGACCTTTAATAATATTCTACGCGCTGTTATTTATTCTGTTTCTTGCCATACAGTTTGTGATAGTTGTAAAAATAAGTGATAACAACTTTATATTCTTAAGATAATTTTTTCCATGCCTTATAAATTAATAAGATCTAAATATTTATAGAAAAAAAACAGACTACTGTATCACTTTCACAAACTCCTCATATAGCCCATCCCAATATCCGGTATTTGCCGGCATATAATTTTTAATGCTTGCTGACTTTAGGGCAATCTGCCTTCCCTCATCAAGGCTTTTTATCTCCCCTGCAGCAAGAAGCTGCATAAGAAGATTGCCTACCGAGGTTGTCTCAGTAGGGCCCGCGTATACCGGCAATCCGGCAGCATCAGCCATCCACTGACACAGCAGCACATCTTTTGTTCCCCCGCCGACCATATGCATTGCATCTATCTTTTTACCTGTGATCTTTTCCAGGTCCTTTAAGTTATGCTTTACTTTTAGAGCCATGCTTTCATATACGACCCTTGCAATCGGCCCTATGTTATCCGGTATTTTTTGTCCCGTCTTTTTGCAGAAGCGCTGAACTGTTGCGGGCATGTCTGTCTGGGCAAGCACGAATTCTGCAGCGTCAACATCTATGAAAGACTTAATTGTTGCGGTATTCTTTGCAAGGTTCATTATGTCATCCCATGAAAGGCCCCCTTCAACTTCTTTTAACCATTTCTCCCTTGACTGCTGGATAAGCCACATTCCGACAAAGTTCTTAAATAGCAGCGTTTTTCCTGCGGCACCGGCTTCATTTGCGTACCCTGTCTTAAATACCTCGGCACTTATAAGCGGCTTGTCAAGTTCTATTATGGTAACACCCCAGGTGCCGATGCTCATAAACACCGTGTTTTTAGATTTGTCTACAACCGGTATACCTGCTACAGCGGAAGGTGTATCGTGGGTAGCCGGAGCGATTACAGATATTGTGTTTATATCAAGCTC
>JBBQDW010000068.1:0-10457 GCA_038320085.1 Candidatus Humimicrobiales bacterium | reverse complement strand
CTCCAGTGGTTTTTTCGGGGTTTTCAGCCCGTTCAAATTATCTTCCGGTTCTATGCCGGTTTTTCCTTTGGCAGCCGATTCCGCCTGAGCAGCATCCTGCATCATTTCATCTTTTGCAACTATGTCATATTTAAGATATTTTTTTAATTCTAAAAGCAGCTCCGGCCTGCTTACAGGTTTTCTGAGATAGCCGTTACAGTTTATTTTTTTGATATCTTCTTCAGTTGATTTCATTGCAGAAGCAGTCAGAACAACTACAGGGATATCTTTTAGTTTTCTGTCTGCTTTTAAGATCTTAATTGCCTCATAGCCGTCCATTACGGGCATCCTCAGGTCCATGAGAATAATATCCGGACCTTGGTTTTGGGCAATATTTATTGCTTCTTTTCCATTTACTGCTTCCAGGACATTAAGTCCGTATATGTTTAATACTTCATTTAGAAGCAGCCTGTTTGACTCAATATCATCAACAACAAGGACCTTCTGGCCATAAAAGCTTATATCCTCATCTTCCAGTTTTCTTTCTTCGATATCGTGTTCTACTGATGCGACCGATACTTCTTTCATCTTAACTTTAAAAACACTGCCTTTGCCCACAACACTCTCAACTGTAATTTCCCCATTCATAAGCTCTATCAGTTTTTTTGTTATCGCGAGCCCAAGACCGGTGCCCCCATATTTTTTCGTACTCTGCCCGCTGCTTTGCCTGAAAGCATCAAACACTATTTTTTTACCCTCTTCTGATATGCCGATGCCTGTATCTTTGATAGAAAATATCAGGTCTATCTTACTTCTGTCAGGATGAAAGACTCCTTTTACTTTAAGCTCAATATATCCCTCTGAAGTAAACTTGGCTGCGTTTCCCACAATATTAAAAAGTATCTGCCTCATCCTGACTTCATCAAGAAGCAGGGATGCGGGAAGCTTGGCATCAATGTCTGTTATGAGCTTTAAGCCTTTGCTTTTTATTTTGGCCGCAAATATTTTAACGATATCTCCAAATAATGCATGAGGATCCAGGGGCCTGTACTGAAACTCCATTTTACCTGCTTCTATTTTCGACAGGTCCAGTATATCGTTAATAAGTCCAAGAAGGGTCTTTCCGCTGGTCATTATGATATCTATATATTCAGCATGCTTCGGATCGCTTAACTGTTCCTTCAATATTTCTGAAAACCCCATTATTGCATTCATAGGGGTCCTTATTTCGTGGCTCATATTTGCGAGAAAATCGCTCTTTGCGCTGTCTGCAACAATGGCCTTGCGGGTAGCTTTTTCAGCTTCAATTTTTGCAAATTTTAAATTTTCCCGCGCTTTCTTTATGTCCGTGATATCCCTTGAAATTCCAAAAGTACCAATGATTTCCCCTTTTTTATTATAAAGCGGCATTTTTGTAGTTGATACCCATTTGTCTTCCCTGCCTTCGTAAGTTTCCTTTTCTTCAATGTTAAGAAGAGGCATGCCTGTTTTAATAATATTCTGCTCATCCTGAAATGCTTTTTCAGCATGTTTTTTTGAAAAAAAATCAAAATCAGTCTTTCCGAACGCTTCTTCAATGTTGTTTAGCTTCAGTCTTCCAACTAATGCCTGGCTGATTTTAATAAACTTACTGTTTATATCTTTAAAATATATGCTGTCCGGAATATTTTCCATCAGGGAATTCATTATTTCCAAATCAGTGATTATTGTTTTTTCTTCTTCTTTTTTCATTTTTTATTATAATTAGTCTTAGTATGATATTATCAATATTAGTTATAAGATATTTTCCAAGTTTTTAAGTGTATATTCAATTGGCAATATATCAATACCTGCCTCTGACATCTGCCTTTCCCCGCCATATATGAAAAAAGCTTTTGCGTCCGGATAGTCCTTAAGAAATGCTTTCAGGCCCCTAAGGTCAGATGAATTTACTTTTCCTCTTCTTTTTATTTCAAATACCTTTAGGCCCCTTTTACCATATATGACAAAATCTACTTCAAGGTTACTGCTGGTCCGCCAATAGTAAATCTTGTAACCTAACTTTAAATAATCATTTATTGCATTTAATTCCTGAAAGAATAAACTCTCAAAAGAAATTCCTTCAACCTCTTCAGGCGCATCAAGCGGACCCATCGGCCTTAAAGTCCTGTAAACTCCGACATCAAAAAAGTAAAATTTTGGATGCACGACAAGCCTTCTTTTCGCTCTTTTGGAAAAAATAGGTATCCGGCATGCAAGAAGAAGATCTTCTAAAATCATGAAATAATTCTCAACGACTTTTCTCTCTACTGCACAATCTCTTGCAACTTCCGAGATATTTAAAACCGAACCCTGGGAAAAACTTGCTGCTTCTAGAAACCTTGCAAATGCCGCCAGGTTTCTAGTAAATCCCTCCTGCTGTATTTCTTCCTGAAGGTAGGTCTTAATATAGCTCTCCAGGTACTCCTGTGGATTTGATTCAACATATGTGGATGGGAGATTGCCAAATAATAAGGAATGCTGCAAACTAAAATCTTTACCCAATTCAGTAGTAGTCAGCGGGTGCATCAAATAATTAAGAGCTCTTCCAGCAAGAAGATTGGGGCCTTTTCTTCTTAGCTTCCTTGCGCTTGAACCTGTCATGATAAATTTATACTTGTTTTTTTCAATAAGTCTATGAACCTCATTTAAAAGCTCAGGTACCTTCTGCACTTCGTCAATGACTATCCAGCCGGTAAAATTGTTAGGAATAAAATTCTCAAGCCTTTGCGGATCTGCAAGCAGGTCATTAAAAAGTCGTGACTCAAGAAGATCAAGATATATAGCTTGTGGAAAAGTTTTTTTAACCCATGTCGTTTTTCCTGTCCCACGAGGTCCGAACAGGAAAAAGCTCTTATCTGCAGGATATTTTATAATTCTGGAATACATATCTCCATTTTACATAGATTTATGGAATTGTCAATTTCATAAATTAATTTTCAGCTCTAAAGGCTAAAAATAATTATACCTGCAATTATAATATTTTGTGGTATAATAAATATAGGGGTGATGATATGACTCAGTTTATAAACCGATATAGTGAACATGAATTTTTAAAAAGTGAATATAGTAAGAAAGAATCTTCTCTTGTCGTTGTGTATGGCAGGCGCAGAATAGGAAAGACTGCGCTTATCACGGAGTTTGGCAAAAATAAAAATATGTTTTATTTCCTTGCTACAGAGGAATCTGAAATAGAGAACCGCAATCAGTTCAAAAACTCAGTCGCAGATTATACAGGAAACGAATTGTTAAAAAGCGCAAAGGTGGATAATTGGAGTATTATTTTTGACACTCTTGTAAACTATCCGTCCAAATATAAAAAGCTGATTGTACTTGACGAGTTCCAATATATCGGCAAATCCAACCCTGCCTTTCCTTCAATTGTACAAAAAATCTGGGATACAAAACTGAAAGACAAAGATGTAATGGTTATTTTATGCGGCTCTTTGATTTCGTTAATGGAGGCGCAAACACTGGCATATGCAAGCCCGCTATATGGCAGGAGAACAGGACAAATCAAGCTAAAACAAATTTCTTTTGAGCATTACCGTGAGTTTTTCCCTAATAAAAGTTATAAAGAACTGATAGAATATTATAGCATCACGGGCGGTGTACCAAAATACATCGAATTATTCAGGGACTGCGATGACATCTATAATGCAATTTACCGCAATGTGTTATCAAAACAAAGCTTTCTTTATGAAGAACCTGCTTTCCTGCTGCAAAACGAAGTCACTGAAATCGGCAGCTACTTCTCCCTTATCAAAGTAATTGCGGCAGGGAATCAAAAACTGGGTAATATTGCAACGGTGCTGGGACTTAAACCAACCGGCTTGACAAAATACCTAAAAACTTTAATCGATCTTGATATTTTGGAGCGCCGGGTTCCCATTACCGAAGATAACCCTGAAAAAAGCAAAAAGGGGCTGTATCGTATAAAAGATAACTTTATTGAGTTTTGGTTTAGATTTGTATACCCTGACAAAAGTTTTATTGAAACTGATAACACCAATTTTGTAATAAATAAAATAAAAAGAAATCTTGTTAGCCGGCATATTTCTTTCGTATATGAGGATATTTGCAGAGAGAAAATGTGGCTTTTAAACGTTGAGGGAATGCTTAAGTTTAATTTTGACAAAGTCGGCCGCTGGTGGAACAACAATTCAGAAATTGATATCGTGGCTTATGAAAGCATAGGCAGAGACATATTGTTCGGTGAATGCAAATACACCAGTGAACCGATGGACAGTGGTGTATTCTATACCTTGCAGGAGAAGAAAAGGGCAGTTGCCTGGAAAATTAACGACCGCAATGAGCATTATATTTTTTTTAGCATCAACGGCTACACGGAACAAATGAAAGCTTTGGCAGACACCAGGGGTGACGTACTATTGTGTGATTAGGCATACCTTAATGATTTTTCCGCAAAGATAATAAAGATTAGAAAAAAGTATGGATTTAAATAATAAAACTTCTTTTTGGAAGGTACCCATCGGCAAATCTTCTATCTAATCAATAAGTTACCCTGGAAAACTAAAAGCATTCTTAAAATTATGATATTATATTCATATGAGTGATTTAAAAATTATAAAAATATTCAGTACACGAATCGAGGCGGAAATTGCAAGAGGATTTTTGCAGAGCAATGATATCAGTTCTGTAATAATTTCTGATGATGCCGGAGCCATGTATCCTGCACAGGATATTGTAAGCGGCGTCAGGCTCATGGTCGGTGAAAAAAATTTCCGGGGCGCTAAAGAACTTCTTGATGCTCTTGAGTTTGAAACTGTGGAAGATGCGGAAGATACGGAAGAATAATAAACCTGGTATCTCTTGCTGAATAAACAAAAATATAAAGGTATTTATTTTAATAATCCTGGAATTAATATAAAATTGTCTTTTTAAAATTAAAATCCGGAGTTAAAGGATAAAAAATGGCTTTAATCAACTTAAAAGATCTGTTAAAACATTCGCAGGCAAACGGGTATGCCGTCGGGGCATTCAATATAACAAACCTTGGCTTTATTGACGCCGCGATTGCTGCTGCTGTGGAACAACGTTCCCCGATAATACTGCAGATAGCAGAGGTCCATTTAAGGTATGTGGATCTTGAAGAAATTGCACCTATAATTGTAAGCGCTGCTAAAAAGGTTGATATACCTATTTGTTTTCACCTTGACCATGGAGAAAGCTTTAAAACTGCAGTAAGGGCGATACGAGCCGGGTTTACTTCAGTTATGTTTGACGGGAGCCATTACGGCCTGGAGGAAAATATTGCTTTGACAAAAGAAGTGGTTAAAGTTGCAAAGGCAGTTAATGTAAGCGTGGAAGCCGAAATTGGCAATATTGGAGGAGAAGCTATCGGTGAGGAGGCTCCGGTTGCCCATGCTGCAAGCAAGGAAATGTTTACCAAAGTAGATGAAGCAGTAAAGTTTGTAAATGAAACCAGTGTGGATGCCCTCGCTATTGCCATTGGAAATGTTCACGGTTTTTACAAAGGTGATCCCAACCTTGATTTTGAAAGGCTCACACAAATAAGAAAAGCCATATCCATACCGCTGGTACTGCATGGGGGCTCCGGAATATCAGACGATGATTTCAGGAAAGCAGTCAAACTTGGAATATGCAAGATAAATTTCTACACAGAAATGTCTGCGGGCGCCGTTGCGAGGATAAGAGACTACCTTACCGGAAACCCTGGTGTCACTTCCCTGCCTGATGTCATTAACAAGGGTTTTGAAGAAGCTAAAAACATTATTAAGAAAAGGCTTGAAGTTTTCGGCAGCAAGGATATGTGCGCCCCCGAAAAGACCTTGTGCGTATCCTGTACTGATAAGACATGCGGCGCAGTGGACCCGAGGTTTAGTTCCGGCGCTATGACCGTGCTATACGAAGAGCTGGTGGAAAAAATCTCAAAAGAAGTTATTTCAAGTATTAAGACCAGGTAAAATAACAGATAGAAAAACTTTAACCTTATTTGGAGCTTTGGTCTTGCTTTGAGCTTTAGTCTTATTTGGAGCTTTGGTCTTAGACTGAAACTTTTCCTTACCGGGAGATTTAACCTTATTTGGAGCGCTTTGGTCCTACCCGGAGCTAAAGTTAGTTACTGACCTGAAATGCAGTCCTGTTAGAGAAAATCCTATTGCGTGAGGGAGCAGCGCGGGTTTATGTATTAGACTCCAGCCTATAAGTTTCCAGAAATATCTTCTGCCTTTATCCTTTATACCCAGAAGCCAAAAGCAACTGAAGGCAGCTCGGATATAGTATATGGATAACCTGGATTTTTTAAATTTTTTGGGCCTGTATTCTTCAAGAAGTGTTCTTATTCTTGCATAATAGGACTTTGGTTCATAAATAGTGGAAACTACTTTTTGATGGCCGTCTATAAGCATGTCCGTGTCCATAGTGGGAATAAAATTAAGCCCTGATACGTTGGTATTATTTCCTGAGGTCCCTTTAAGCAGCCTTCCCGTATCTTTCAGTCTTTGGTATAGCCTTGTTTTTGGAAGCGCAGTAAGTACGCTTACCATTGCGGTTACTATCCCGCTTTTTTGTATAAAGTCGATCTGCCTTTGAAATATGGATGCCTCGTCACTATCAAATCCGACAATAAAACCACCCTGGACCTCAAGTCCGGTATTTTGAATAGACTTAACTGCCTGGCTCAGGTCCCTGTTCTGATTTTGATACTTGCCGCATTCTTCCAGACTATCTGCATCAGGAGTCTCGATTCCTATAAATACTGTGGTAAACCCGGCATCAACCATCAGCCTCATGAGCTCTTCGTCATCAGCAATATTTATTGAAACCTGCGTATTAAAAGTAAATGGACGATGGTTACTTTCCTGCCAGTCGATAATAGCAGGCAGGTAAACCTTTTTTAACTGAGCCTTATTTCCAATAAGATTATCGTCTACAAAGAATACCCCTGCATGCCATCCTTTCAGGCGCAAAGACTCCAATTCGTTTATCAGCTGCTCGGGGGTCTTTAACCTTGGTACCCTGCCATTTAGCTGCACAACATCACAAAATTCACAGTTGAAAGGGCACCCTCTGGAAAGCTGTACACACATGGAATTATAGTTTTTTAGCTTTACCAGGCCCCATGCAGGCACGGCTGCTTTGGTAATATCAGGGAAGCTGTTGGCAACATACATCTTCTTAAGTGTGCCAGTTTCAATATCATTTATAATATCCCCAAACATGTCTTCCACTTCCCCTAAAACCAAATGGTCCACTTCGGAGAATTCTTCGTGGCCGGTTGTAAACAAAGGGCCGCCCGCCACTATGGGCCTGCCCAATTTTTTAACCCTGCTTATTACCCTTTTTGAAGAGTCCTTTTGCACAATCATTGCACTTATGAATACATAATCGGCCCATTTTATCTGTTCGTCTTTTAACATCTCACAATTCATATCTACAAGTTTCTTTTCCCAGGTGTCCGGAAGCATAGATCCTATGGTCATAAGCCCCAGCGGAGGAAAAGAAGCTACTTTTCCCAAAAGTTTTAAGACTTTTTTGAAACTCCAAAATGTATTTTCATAGTCCGGATAAACCAGTAATATTTTCATCAAATCAACTCCATTATCTAAATATAGGTATTATTTTTATATATATGCTTCTTTTCAGTAATTATTTTTATATATATACTTCTTTTTGTCAAAATGTCCAAGATATTTTCAAAAATCGAGCTTAAAAGACACGCCCGTGTCTACTGGATCTATTATTAGTTAAAATTAAAACACTCCTTATATTATAAACGATAATTATGAATTTTAGTTTTTAATTTGTGAAAAAACTTTTTGGGATCACACAACCCAGGTTGCAATATATAAAATATCTTCTACCTATCTTAAAGATAAAATAAAAATTAATAAATATTTATATACATTACACTAAAAATATATAAATAAAAGTGTAAAGTGCTTGACATTGTTTAAAATATATATTAAATTATACAAATAAGTATAAATAAATTATTTTATTAAAGTTATTAAACATAGGTATTTATTATGATTAAGAAAATAATGGTTATTGAAGATGAACATATCCTGTTGAGGGCTTTAAATGTTGAGCTTTTAAGCCAGGGTTTTGAAGTGCTGTCCGCAAAAGACGGAGAGACCGGTTTAAGGTTAATAAGAGAGGAAGGTCCGGAGCTTGTACTGCTGGATTTGATACTTCCAAAGCTGCATGGGTTTGAAGTTTTAAAAGCATTAAAAAGTGATGAAAAGACTAAAGATATCCCTGTTATTATTTTAAGTAATCTGGGCCAGGACAGCGACATTAAAAAAGCGCAAGAGTTGGGCGCAGCGGGTTATTTTGTAAAAGCCTCCACCGACTTAAGTGAATTATCAAAAATAATAAATAAAATTTTAGCATAAGAAAGCAGGGTCTGTTAAATGAGAGGACACTGGACAAACTTAATACTTCATACTTCCGCATCTATCTACAAAAGGAAGAACAATGTTGCGCTCTCCTATGCTTCAAGGTCCATATTTGATGTCTTCGCTGTTATTTTCTTGGAACTTTTCCTTGCCGTTATCTCTTTTCCTTTATATCTGGTGTCTAAGGGAGACAGCGCCAAAAGCAAGTCGCAGTATAAGATCCGCAGAATATTTACCCTATCTTTTTTGGTTGTGATTCTGATAGTCTGGCTTGCCAAATTAATACTGATGGTCGGCCTTCCTTTATATTTTGATAACAGGCAGTTTACAGTTACAACTGAAAACGAAGGGGCAGGCAAGCCAGCAGCGCAAAGCTATATTTTACCTGAAGTTTACAATACCCAGCTGGATGCTTCCATCTTCGTTCCAACTGTAGAAAAAATAAGCACAGAAAAAAGCGGTGGGCTGCTGGTAAGCGGCTTGGGCAGCGCCGGTGCAAAAATTGTTGTTAATATCGGCAAAACACAAAGTGACAGCGCCTCAGAATATAACAATATAAAAATCTATATTGCAAATGCGGATAAGTTGGGAAACTGGAAACTTGAAACTGATGTTAAAGTCTTTAACTTACAGCCCGGGCAGTATTGGCTGCAAGCCATGGCTTATGATGAGACAGCGGGTAAAAAAAGCGATGTCAGCTCTACGCAATATTTTGAAATCACTCAAAACTTATATGACAGGATAATAAGCAGGGCGGATATATATTTAAATTATTTTATGATTGCTTTCATAGCATTGGGCATTTTTTCTATTATCATACTTATTTAATCTAAAAAACATGAAAAAAATAAAAACTGCATGGCTAAATTTCATACTGCACATTTCGGCAAAAATAAACAAATCCAAAGAGGCTATTGTTGAAGGGGGCATTTTGCAGACTCTTGGAGTTGCCCTAAAGATTGTTTTATTGGAAATCCTTTTACTTATTGTATCGCTTCCGATATATATATTTATTTCTCCTGCAAGCTTCAGTACTGATAAAAAAGAGGTTCAGAAATACAGGTTAAAAAGAATAATATCGCTTGTGTCTGTCTGTACTTTTATCGTGATATTTTTAGTAGCATCCATCTTCTCGGGAGGTATCTTTTTAATTGTCCCGGCAGCAGAACTGAGAGCTGATTCCATAGGTTGGAGCTTTGACAGTCCAAAAGACTATATCTATGACTCAAGTAAAATACAGATTATTGACGGGCTTGTTCTTTTTAGCCCGGAAGATATAGCGGTAAAAGGCTTAACGGAAGAATTTGCAGAAAGCATGACTTTCAAAGAATCGCTTTTCGAAAAACTTGCGATAAAAACCACGGAAACTGCAGCGGAAACTACGGCAGCAGAAACTACGGCGACGGAAACTACTGCAGCAGAAACTACTGCAGCAGAAACTACGGCGACGGAAACAACTCTGAAAACACCTGCGGAAACTACACCGGAAACCCCATCAGAAACTAGTGAAGAATCAGTGCAGGAATCAACTGTAAAAACAGATGAAACTGTTCAATCATCAACAGAAAAATTAATCATCACAGGCAAAGCAACGATTCAGGCGGTAAATTCGCTTATAGTTCCAAATGTAGCATCTTGGGACAGTTTTACAGAAGTCTCAAGCAAAAATGGCGGCGGAATATATTACCAGCTTTCAGATGACGGAGGGCAGAGCTGGTACTACTGGAACAGTAAATGGGTCCAGGCTGGCGAAAATGACTATAATACGGCTAAAGAAATCAATGAAAAAATCAGGGATTTTCCGATAGACAAGGGACAAATATTATTTAAAGCTTTTTTCATCACTGATTTTAAAAGCGAAATGCAGCTTCTTGACATCTCAATTGCTTTCAGCCAAAAAATTGACGAGGCCGTTGAACAGCAGGACGCAGAGGGCCAGAGCAATCAGGCTCCTACCGCAGATGCCGGGGGGCCATATTCGGTTGAAGTGGATTCGACAGTTAAGCTTGATGGGAGCGCCAGCAGTGATAAGGACGGCACAATCATAAGCTATAAATGGAAGATAACAGAAGGCCC
>JBBQDW010000067.1:0-10551 GCA_038320085.1 Candidatus Humimicrobiales bacterium | reverse complement strand
ATTATATATGAAAGGGGTTTTTACTTAAATTAGAAAATTATAATTTTTTAAAAATTATTAACACAAATTATGTCTGAAACTGTTACTGGAGCCTATAGCTTATTTGCAATCTGGATGCCGCTTGCAGATAGGGAGTGAAGTTCTGTATCCTGATTTTTCACACCATGATTTAAATAGTTATCGTTGGGTAGTGCTCGAATTTGCCGGTCTGCTGTATTCGATTTTACAGGCAGGTTGTTATCGAATTTATAAGCCTGTTGTACTTGAATTTATTAGTCCAGCGGCATACCCTGCTCCAAAACCATTATCAATATTTACCACACATACCCCGGGACTGCAGGAATTTAGCATCGTAAGAAGCGGCGATATGCCATTAAAGCTTGCTCCGTATCCTATGCTTGTAGGAACACCAATTACTATACAGTCGACCATGGAGCTTATGACCCCGGGCAATGCGCCTTCCATTCCTGCAACAGCTACGATTACTTTGGAACTCTGCAATTCATTTTTAAAGCTTAGCAGCCTGTGGATCCCTGCAATGCCGACATCAAAAATCTTTTTTACGTTATTGCACATAAGATGTGCCGTAATAGCAGCCTCTTCTGCAACCGGAATATCAGTTGTCCCGGCACAAATCACAGTGATTCCTTCCTTAAGTTTTGACTGGGGTGTTTTTAACGGTGTGTAAATAATGCCTGCCTCATTATTAAAAACTATATCGGGAATTTCCATTTTTAAAAATTCAAATACTTCTTTCGTCGTCCTTGTGACAAGCAGGATATCTGAATATTTTAATATTTTCTTTGAAATATCAAGTATCTGTGTCACCGTCTTATTCTGTCCGAAAATAACTTCAGGAAAATTCCTCCTGAGCAATCTGTGGTGGTCTATTTTGGCAAAACCTATGTCTTCAAAGTAGATGTCTTTTATACGACTGATTATGTCACTTTCACTGGCGCCGCCATTTTTATATTCTTCAAGCATTTCTTTGATAAGTCCGCTTACACTGTTTCTGCCAGGACCCGGTTTTTTATCTTTATTTTGTGCATTATCCTTATCCCTGTCTCCCGATTTGTCTTTGCCTGTAGTTTTAACTGAGTCTTTGCCTGTATCTTTAGCTTTGTCTTTGCGAGCGTCTTTAACTTTGCCATTAACTGTTTCTTCGGCTTTGTATGAACCTTGGGCTTTGTATGAACCTTGGGCTTTGTCTAAATCTTTGTCCAAAATTTTAAAATCCTTTTTTATTTTCAACATATTCATAAAACACTAATTGTAATGCTTGTGACTTTATGCTGCAACTTTTATTACTTCCGGGCCTGGATTGACTTTTTATAAGATAAACGAACTGATTCTAAAACATCATTTTAAAGCTAAAAAGTTGTCTTAAGGCTATTTAAAGCTGCATTTAATTAATAATAAAAACTGGCAATATTGCTTAACAATAACCATAAATTATGATAATATAAACATAAATTATGGTAAAGGAGCAAGAAATGTTAGAATCTTTATTGGGTAATAGTACAATAGAAAAAATATTGTTTACCCTTGAATCTTTTGATCAAGCCTATCCTACTGGATTATCAAAAATATTTAATATTCCGGTAAATGGAATTCAACAGCAGTTGGAACGTCTTGAAAATGGTAGTGTGGTGGTTAGTATAATGGCTGGCAGGACAAGATTATACCAATTTAATCCAAGATACCCTTTTTTAAAAGAACTGAGAGCGCTAATTAAGAAAGCAATGGAATTTTTGCCTGAAAAAGAAATACAAATATATTATAAGAGAAGAACAAGACCCAGGAAGAAAGGTAAGCCATATGAAGTTTGATTGGCAAAATATGGAGATTAAGGAAATTTCGGCATTAGTCTCTTCTCATTTACAAAAAAATGGTATTGAAGTTGTCCTGGTCGGTGGAGGATGTGTTTCAATATATTCAGATAATCAATACATGTCCAATGGCATTGACTTTATTACTTTTAGCCCTATAAAAAAAATAACCCCTGTTCTTGAGGAGTTAGGGTTTAAAAATCTAAAAGGTCGTTTATTTGAAAATCCTAATTGTAAATTTTTATTAGATTTCCCTGCACCTCCAGTATCAATAGGAGACAAGCCAGTCTCTAGGTTTAATAACATAAATACAAACTTTGGTAATATCTGTTTATTAACCCTTGAAGATTGTATTAAGGATAGACTGGCAGCCTATTTTTTCTGGAATGATCAGCAATCTTTAGATCAGGCAATTTTGGTAGCAAAAAGAAACAAAATCAATTTTTCTGAAATAAAAAAATGGGCCAAAATTCAAGGTGAATTAGAAAAATACAATATTTTTCTAAAAAAATATAATGAAGAAAGTTTTTAGTCCACCGTCTTTACACCTGGAAGTGAAGCTGCTGTCCCAATCATAGTATAAGTTTTTAACCGTATATGCCGGCAGCCTCCTGGCGTGCGATCCTTGTCCAGTTAATGGCGTTTTCCGGATTCCAGGAAAGCGTCATAACATCCCTCAGCATCACCTCTGCCGGACATCCGTGTTTTTTTGTAGCGCGAAAGGTGCTGCGAAGCTCTGCGCGCGCGGCCTCCTCGTCCATCAAAAGTGTGGCCATGTAGGCGGGATTTATTTTGCGGCAATATACATAATTTTTATTCAGCATTTCCGCCATGATTTCCGGGTCCGACCAGGGTGAGACAGTAACTCTTCGCAAGCGTGGTATTAAACTTATGGCCTCCCATCGCCGATCCAGCGGCTCACAGCAGCCATAGATATTCAGGCCAAATCTTTCCAGGATAGTAGTCTGATAAGGAAAAATAAATTCCTTGAAAAATCCGGTTGAAACACTTACTGTTTCCTGGCTTTCAGAATATCCCCACATATCCAGCAGACGCACATGTCTTCCATCATATCCTGGTGCAGGAAGTTCAGACGTCCAGCCATAACCGCCGGTGCCAACAAAATCACCCAGACTGTTTAATGAAAGCAGGTTGTTCTTTTCCAGAAAGTCAAGCTTTGCCATGTTTTCATCCCTTAAAAATGCCATGAGCTTATGCAGGCCTGCCGGATTGTCATACATATCCATCAAAACCCGTTCAAAACCGCGTAGAAATATCAGGTCCAGGGTCATTCCGAAAGACCACCAATATGAGCCCTCCAGCCTTACTTTTAGTATTCCGCTGAAAATTTCCTGTGCCAGTCCAAGCAGAGAATTCGTTTTTTTATAATCTATTACAATCTGTTTGAACTGCAGATCATCGACCTTATTGTAATCGGATATAGGGGGATCCCAACGATAGGCGCCATCGCCGGTGCCGCCGATGATATTAGTTTCTATACCTCTTGATGTTTCTGAGAATATATACTGAACAGTAAATTCAGGTGTGGTTACACGGTCATCCTTAATAGTCTCTGCCCAATAGATCTCCTTACGCAGGCGGAATTCCCATATGCGGGCAAGCCTGCCCCCACATTGGAGCAGTGCTGCAGGAATTATTTCATACCAGGCCAGTTCGGGATCACAGAATACCAGTGGAGGTGTCTGGATAAGATCATTATGCTTCTCCCAAAGTTTGCGTTTTCTGTCCTGTTGGGGGTGTGCCGCGATTTCAGCTACTGATCGGGCCAGTTCCCGGAGAACTTTTTTATCTGCTTCATTTACAACCAAAGCCTGCTCTCCCACAAGTTTACAGGAGTTGCACGTCCAGGACAGACCATTAGTATCTCCAAGTCCCAGGCCATCGCCTAACCGTTCATCTTTAAGTTTTTGCTTTGGGTCAATATCCATAAAGAAATCACCTGCCTGTAATATAATATCAGAAAAATTTTTAATATTAGTCAAATAAATTGCAAGCTCCACTTAATGGTATATATGGCTGCAAGCATTAAATTTAACCATTTCAATCCATTACGAATCAGTTAATAAAATATCACAAATCTTTAATATAGCTGTCTTGGTAATAACTTCAATTAAGGCCGTACTTTTAAGATTTCAAAACCCATATCCTTAAAATGATTATCAAATGTAAAAGCCTGCCTGATATTTAATCTTCTCATGATTTCAAAACTGGTATAATCAACAAAGCTTACCTTTTTCCTGTCAGCGGCAATCTGAGTATTTATACAAAAATTATGGACGGCTTCATCAATCCAACAAGTCTTTATGACAGGCAAAATATCATTGTTCAATACTTTCACTGCCTCGATTCCTATCCTGTTTTTTAAAATAACCATTGTTTCCAGCAGTACATAATTCGAACTGAGGATTTTAGCTTTTGCTTCTAAAAGCTTTGAAAAGATGTTAAAAGAATCTTTGTAAAACTCATCATCCTCATTCATGAAAGCGATAATGGCGCTTGTGTCAATAAAAATTCTCACTTCTCAAAAATCCTCCTTTAAATATAAATCATGATTTGAAGACAAATCCTTAATGCCGGATTTGAATCTTCCTGCAGCATTTAATGCTATAGTATACTTTTCTTCCTCGCTGGTAATCGCCAGATCAGCAATATTGGCGCTATATAAAGTCACACACTCCCTTACGGCCAGCGCCATGGAAATATTTTTTTCTTTGGATATTTCTTTTAATAGTTTATGCTGTTCTTCCGTCAATAATATCTGTGTTCGTATCATTATATAAAAGCTCCTAAATCAATTACATTATAATGTATTATATTACATCACTATAATTTTTACAAGGACATTGAGCGGTGTTTCGCGTAAACTATTAAATAAAGCTTTTTCCTCATTCGTTTTTTAAGCCGGGATAAATAATTATTTTAAATAGTGAAATAAGATAATTTTTATATATAATAGTAAAAACAATTTTTTATTTTAACTGTTAAATGGAGGTTTTAGAGTGGCAGATGTAAAAACTTATAAGATTGCTGTAATGCCCGGAGACGGTACAGGTCCTGAAGTTGTAAATGAGGGCAAAAAAGTCCTTGAGGCTGTTGGCAAAAAATATGGTTTTAAATATGAGTTTACAGAATTTGATTTTGGCGGTGAAAGATATTTAAAAACCGGAGAGACCCTCCCGGAATCTGCAATAGAAGAGCTCAGAAAATTCAAGGTTATCTATCTTGGTGCAATCGGGCATCCTGGTGTTGCGCCGGGAGTCCTTGAACTCGGTATTTTGCTTAAAGCGAGGTTTGCACTTGACCAGTATATTAATTTAAGGCCCGTCAAACTTTACCCGGGAGTTGACTGCCCCTTAAAAGACAAGAAACCTGAAGATATAGATTTTGTTGTTGTGAGGGAAAATACAGGATGCGTCTATGGCGGCCACGGCGGAGTGACAAGGAAGGGTTCCCCATATGAAGTTGCAACACAGGTCATGGTTTATGACAGGCAGATGGTGGACAGATGCCTGGATTATGCGTTTAAGCTTACTCAGGAAAGGAAAAAAGCAGGCAAACCCGGAAAACTTACACTTGTACATAAAACCAACGTCCTTACCTTTGTCGGGGATTTGTGGTTTCGCGCTTTTATGGAAATGGCAAAAAAATATCCGGATATCCAGACAGACTATAACCATGTAGACGCTTCGTGCATGTGGATGGTAAAAAATCCTGAATGGTACGATGTCATTGTAACGTCCAATATGTTCGGGGATATAATAACCGATTTGGCTGCGATGATACAGGGCGGAATGGGTATAGCAGCCGGCGGAAACATAAACCCCAACGGAACTTCAATGTTTGAACCAATAGGAGGTTCTGCTCCAAAATATACCGGACTAAATGTCATCAACCCTCTTGCAGCAATTGAAGCAGGCAGGATGATGCTTGAGAGTTTGGGTGAAAAAGACGCAGCGAAGTCAATTCAAAAAGCTGTAGCGTTTACCTGCACAAAAATAAAAAGCCTTAGCGCAGGTAAAATGGGTTACACAACCAGCCAGATTGGCGATATGGTTGCTGAGGACATCTAAATTTAATTTTTATACACCTTATATTCTAAACGCAGTTTAAAACCCTCGTTGCACTATCTGGGATATTTTTCTGAAAAAAATAACTGGAGTGAATTAAATCTAACATAATGAGCATATCGATTATTTCTAAAACTACTATAAACTGAAATCGATGCTGCAAAATCTACAATTCATAAATTCTGGAAATATGGGTAAAAAATGATATTTATAAGCTTGATTTGGTATAGATTATGGAAAAGATGCATAATTACTAAATACTAAATATGATATTTGACATATTTAATAATAAATTTTAGCATTAAGTTATTAGAATTATTTAAAATATGCATAACTTTTTAAAATTGGATAAGAAGTGTTAATAAACATCAAACAAGAAGAAATTAATTACAGGCAGATTGTTGAATCTATGTATGCAGGTTTATGTCTCTATGATAAAGATGGGATAACTATGTACGTAAATCCAAGAATGGCGCAAATACTTGGATATAACCCCAACGAAATGATTGGAAAACATTTATTTAGTTTCACTGATAAAAAAATACTTAATTTTGCGCAGAAAAAACTAAATCGCAGAAAGCAAGGTATTTCAGAGCAGTTTAATATCGAACTTTTAAGAAAAAATGGCTCAAAAGTATATACCAGAATTGAGACAACACCAAGATTTGATATAGAAGGCAAGTATAATGGTGGTATATCTTATATAACTGATATATCTGAGCAAAAGATTAGCCAGGATGCTCTGCAGAAGAGCAAAAATCTTATCGATAAAATATTTGATATCCTTCCAGTGGGATTATGGATATCTGATAAAAACGGAAAATTAATTCGCAGCAACAAGAAGGGCAGAGAAATATGGGGCGCAGAACCGCTCGTTGGGCAGGATCAATACGGTGTCTTTAAAGCACGGCGATTACCGTCAGGCAAAGAAATCTCTCCTGACGACTGGGCACTGGCGCACTCTATCAATTCTGGTGAAACTATTGTGGGTGAAATGCTTGAAATAGATGGATTTAATGGCAAAAAGAAGATAATTTTAAATTATACATCTCCTGTTATTGGTGAAGATGGCAAAGTAGAAGCGGGTGTAATTGTTAATCTTGATATATCTAAGCAAAGTATTATTCTTGATGCGCTATTAGAAAGTGAAATAACTCTTATAGAGGCCCAAAAAATTGCAAACATTGGCAGTTGGACATACGATTTATTAACCCAGAAAGTAAAATGGTCAAGACAGGTTTTTACAATATTTGGTCGGGATCCCAAAGATGGGGAGCTCCCCTATCCGGAAGGATATAAGAATCATATGGTCCATCCTGATGACTGGGAAAAATTTGATGCAGCCGTAAACAGGGCAGCTTCAAAGGGCATAGGTTATAACATCATAGTGCGTTATATCAATCAAACCAATGGTAAAATCGGCTTCATGCACACAAGGTGCCGCACTCAAAAAGATATGAATGGAAAGGCAATAAAGCTTATCGGTACGTGCCAGGATGTAACGGAGAGGATAAAAGCACAAGAGGAAATTAAAAGTCTGGCTAAATTTCCCGAAGAAGACCCTAACCTCGTAGGAAGAATTGATTATGATGGAAAATTGCTTTATTGCAATCATGCTTATAAAAGACTATTCAATGATAATCATCATATCCCTTTTAAACTTAAGGATGCCACAAAAAAAATAGCGGCAGAAAAGATATTTAACCAAAAGAATATTGAAATAGAGATCGGTGACAAAATTTTTTTATTTAATCTTATCCCAATAAAGAAAGAAAAATATGTAAACTTCTATGGGAGAGATATTACAAAACTTAAGGCTATAGAATCTGTTTTAATAGAAAAACAAAATCAGCTTCAGGTTTTATTGGATTATGCTCCAGATTCAATTTATATAAAAAATAAAGATTCAGAATTTATATTGAATAATAGAGCACACCAGAAAATATTGGGAGTATCCAATATAAAAGAAGTTTTAGGTAAAACTGATTTTGATTTCTTTCCCCAAAAAGATGCAAAGAAATATTTTATTGATGAACAAAAAATAATAAAAACTGGAAAGTTACAACTCAATTATGAAGAAGTTGTTTATTTTAAAAATTTGAAAAAAAGACTATTTGTAAGTGTTTCAAGGGTACCGTTTGAAGATTCTAAGGGAAAAATAATCGGTATTATAGGCATATCAAGAGATATATCTGAAATGAAGAAAACTGAAGAAGCACTTTCTGCAAGTGAATCCAAATATAGGGAGCTTTTTGAATCAGCACCCATAGGCTTTGCTGTTTTTGATAATGAAGGAAAAATCAATTCAATAAATGAAGCTATGCTTAGAATGAGAGGCATCCCAAAAGAGGCAATAATAGGTAGGAATTTCACAGAAATAGGACTTATTGAACCCAAAGATATCCCATACTATAAAGAACTATTTACCAAAATGCTGCAAGGTAAGATTACAAAACCTTTCAATACGTCTTGGCATAACGGGCATGGGGAAAAAATTACCGGTGAAGTTAGTGCAACTCTTTTAAAGCAGGATGGAAAAGTAGAAGGCTTTCAGCTCATAGTTAGCAATATCACAGAGCGCAAACAGATGGAGCAAGCCTTGGAGCAAAGTAAAAATATTGCCGAAGGATATTTAAATATTGCTGCTGAGATTATTGTTGCTTTAAACTCCTGGGGCAACATCACCCTGTTAAATGACAGTGGGCACAAATTACTCGGTTACAGCAAAGGTGAGCTTATTGGAAAGAATTGGTTTAAAACTTGTCTGCCAAATAAAATAGGAGATATTGTATTTAGTAAGTTTAAAAAACTAATTAAAGGAAATGCTAAAAATATGGCAAATTATGAAAACAATATTAAAACAAAAAGCGGAGAAACAAGAATAATTTCTTGGCACAATGCACTACTTAAAGATTCAGATGGAAACATTACTGGGACAATTAGCTCAGGAGAAGACATAACTAGCCGTAAAAAGGCAGAAGAAGAAATCCGCCACTTAAGCTTTCATGACCATTTAACAGGGCTATATAACCGCAGGTTCTTTGAGGAGGAGCTAATTCGCTTAGATACAGATAGGCAGCTTCCACTTAGCTTTATTATGGGAGATCTAAACGGACTAAAGCTTATAAATGATGTTTTCGGACATACCGAAGGAGACAGAATACTTAAAGAGTCTTCAGAAATATTAAAAAAAGTATGCCGCTCTGATGATATACTGGCCAGGTGGGGCGGAGACGAATTTGTAATTCTGCTTCCAAAGACCAATATTACAGATTCAGAAGAACTTATACAAAGGATAAAAAAAGAATTCAAAAAAACAGATAACCAGAGGATTCCGATAAGCTTATCGCTTGGGTCTGCAACAAAAGAAACTAAAGCCCATGACATTCAGACAGTTATTATAGCTGCAGAAAGCAACATGTATAAAAATAAGCTTACTGAAAGAGAAAGCATATCAAGCTCAGTTATAAGCTCCTTAGAGAGTGTGCTATATGAAAAAAGCAATGAATCCAGGGGGCATATGGAAAGAATTAGAAAACTTGCTATAAAATTGGGCAAAAAAATTATGCTAGCTTCAAATCAACTAGACGAGCTTTCTCTTCTTGCATCCCTTCATGATTTAGGTAAAGTAGCAGTACCTGAAACAATACTTGCTAAAAAAAGCAAGCTAACTGAAAAAGAGTGGGAGATTGTAAAAAGGCATCCCGAGATAGGCTTTAACATTGCCCAGTCATCTCCACTAATTGCCCATATTGCCAAGTCCATTCTTTCCTGCCATGAAAACTGGGACGGCAGCGGTTATCCTCAAGGTTTAAAAGAAGAGTCAATACCCATGATATCCAGGATTATACTTATTGCTGACACTTACGATGTTATGATAAATGGTAGAAATTATGAAAAACCAATCATCAGTGCTAAAGCTATTGAGGAGCTCAAAAGATGTGCCGGTACCCAGTTTGACCCAGTTCTGGTTGAAAAATTTATTGAAATCATATCCAACATTTAGAAAGAATTCATGACGTCTATAGAAAACACTGCAATGCGTACTATTACAATAATTGAATCATATACAGTTTTTACAAACAATAAGAATAATAAACATTATTTTACAATCCTTACCATCCAGACTCCGTGGGTATGCTTACTGGGTGGTTGGTTCCTAATGTTTGCCCACGGGAAGAAAAATCGCTAGTTCACACACCTTGTTGTGATATATGCATGAGTCCGTATACTATGCTATCTTCAAGGGCCTGCCAGCTTGCTTCAATGATATTTTCCGAAACGCCTATAGTGCCCCAGCTTTTTACACCGTCTGTTGATTCTATGAGGACCCTGACAACGGCTCCTGTTCCCTGCTTCTCATCCAGGACCCTGACCTTAAAGTCAGAAAGCTTTATTTGTTCAAGCAGTGGATAGAAATTATTGAGGGCCTTTCTTATGGCGCAGTCCAATGCATGTATAGGACCGTCTCCTTCAGCAGTTTCAATTATCCTGTTGTCATTAATATAGATTTTAACTGTTGCTTCTGAGACCATGGTGCCGTCAATTCTTTTCTCATTTAGGACCCTGAAACTTTCAAGTGTAAAGAATTTCTTTTTTTCTCCTGCAACCTGTTTTACCATAAGCTCAAAGCT
>JBBQDW010000066.1:0-10767 GCA_038320085.1 Candidatus Humimicrobiales bacterium | reverse complement strand
AGAAATTGCCAAAATAGTCAAGAAATACCACCCCGATACCCCGGTTATTTTCGGGGGATTTTCATCATCCTACTTCTACAAAGAATTGATTGAGTTTGAGCCCGTAGATTATATTATCAGGGGAGATTCAGCGGAAGAGCCGCTTTACCGGCTGATAAGCCTTATAAAAGAAACAGGCTTCAGTAAAGCCGATTCCCGCGATAGCAGCAAAGGATTGGGTGCAGGTACTGCTGCTAATGGCAGCAAAGGGTCGGATACCATGACCATCAAGAGCGGCAAAGCGCCAGACGCACGCCCGGCTATTTATGACACTGATAGGCCTGGCGCCGCCATGGCCGACAGCCTGGCCGCCGCCGCTATGGCTGCCAGCTTGGCCGCTGCCAGTTTAGCTATTGATGACAGCAGTGTCCGGGAGGATAGCAGCGCAGAAGCAGGCATGCATAACAATCATGTCAGCAGCTTAAACACGACCAATGAAGACAGGCTAAGGCTCATACCCAATCTTGTCTGGAAAGCTGGCGGACGAGTATATGCAAATGAGATAAAATGCATCTCCCGGGATTTGCAGGACATAGACTTTGATTACAGGATAATGTTTAAGGAAGTCTTAAAATACCGGGATTTAAGGAGTGTTGTCCCTTTCTGCGACTGGTTTAGATACCCCATAACCACTATACCTGTTGTGCGGGGCTGCAATAATAATTGTTCAAACTGCGGCGGTTCAAAATATGCCTTTGAGCTTTTTGGGCAGCGCAGCGTACCGGCTTTCAGGGATCCAAAACGGCTCGTTGAAGAGATAAGGACAATCAGGAAATATATTAACTCACCTGTTTTTCTACTGGGCGATTTAAACAGCAATGGAAAAGAATATTGCATGGAGTTTTTTAAATACGCAAAAAGCCTTGATAAGGACCTGCAAATATTTTTTGAATTTTTTTCACCTCCCGGGGAGTGGTTTTTTGAAGAAGCCTCCAGGACTTTTTCAAAAGTATGCTATGAGATATCCCCTGATTCCCATGATGAAAAAATACGAAAAATCATGGGTAAAAGCTTTACCAATGAGGAAATGATAAAAAGTATTGAATATGCGCTCTCACGTGGCGCGGTGCGTTTTGACCTGTATTTCATGACGGGCCTGCCGCACCAAACCAAAAAATCAATCCTTGAAACAGTGGATTTCAGCAGGGAAGTTTATGAAAGGCTTGGCTGGGACAGCAGATTTGCGCCGTTTATTTCACCGATGGCCCCGTTTTTGGACCCGGGCAGCAGGGCATTTGAGCACCCTGAAAAATTTGGTTATAAGCTGCTTTTTAAGACATTAAAAGAGCACATCCAGGCAATTACAATGCCTTCCTGGAAATATATCTTAAATTATGAAAGCGAATACATAACAAAGGATGACCTGGTCAGCGCAACATATGAGGCGGCGCTTGGTTTAAACCAGTTAAAGGCAAAATCAGGCTCAATAAGCCAAAAAGTCATGCAGGATAATGCTGAAAGGACCGGCAGGGCAATACAGATAATGAATCACATCGATGAGATAATGAAAATTGATGACAAGGATTTGAGGGACGAAAAGCTGGGAGAGCTTGGCAAAGAGACTTACCAGTACAGCCTTTCTACCGTTTGTGAAAAAAAAGAGCTTGAATTTCCACTTTCAAACAAGAGTTTTAAATGGTTTGAGATAATTAAAACCTCTATAACTAATAAATAGTGAGTAATAATTTGCAGATAATAAATAGCGAGTAATAATTTGCAGATAACAAATAGTGAGTAATAAATGGCAGATCATAAATAGCGAGTAATAATTTGCAGATAATAAATAGTGAGTAATAAATGGCAGATAACAAATAGTGAGTAATAAATGACAGATAATAAATAGTGAGTAATAAATGTCAGATAATAAAAAGCCGAATAATTTAGGAATAAAATTTTTACGGGCCGGTTTGGACAGACTTGAGCAGTATCTTGAAGATTATTCGGAAACCCTTGAAGGTATTTTAAAGGAAACTGTTAAAAATACCCTGATTGCGGGCGGCAAACGGATAAGGCCCTCGCTTTTCCTGATTTGCGCAAAAAATGAAAGTTACAGTATTGAGTATCTTCTGCCTGCCGCCGCATCTATAGAGATTATTCATACTGCTTCGCTTATACATGATGACATCATAGACAAATCCATATTAAGAAGGGGAAAGCGCACAATACATAATACTTACGACAAGGATACTGCCAAATTTGTCGGTGATTATTTATTTACCCATACTTTTTCTCTTCTTAACAGTTACTCAAATCCCAGGATTTTGGAAGAGATGTCAAAAGCCGCGCAGCTTCTTGTAAAAGGTGAATTTGACCAGCTTAAAACCAAAAAAGACCTTTATCAGAATGAGGAGATGTACCTTGAAAAAATCTTTGAAAAAACATCTTCCCTGTTTAAAGTCAGCTGCGCCCTTGGAGGGATATTATCGGGTTCATCTGAAGCAGACATTAAAAACATGGAAAAATTTGGGGAATATATAGGCATATCATTCCAGATAAATGATGACCTGATAGATGTAGACATAAATAACTCAAGCGTCGGGGTGGGAAAGCCTGTCGGAAATGATATCAAACAGGGCGATATAACCCTCCCATTTATTTATGCTTTCAATGATACTGCATTCAGGGATGAGGTTAAGTCTTTAATGCGAAAAGACAGTTTTTCTGATATTGACATGAAAACCATACTTAAGCTGCTTACTGATACAGGGGCGATTGCCAAAACAAGGGAAAAATTTTACTCCTATCTTGGCATGGCAAGAGAAGTTGCTGAACTTATTGACGGGACGGAAAAAAAAGAGGGCCTTATAAAGGTCTGTGACTTTATACTGAAAGGGGCCGAAAAAGGAAACTTTCAGGCCACATAAGTCATGGCCATGGTACTCAGACAAAGACAGGGGAGTTAGGCAGGAACACGATGATTCAGGCAGAGTCAGGGTAATATTACATGAACTCATTTTTAAAGATAATAATTGAAGTCGCCTCAACGACGCTGCCCATTTTTGCTGTAGTAGCGGTAGGGTTTTTTATAAAAAAACGGGGGCTTATCTCTGAAGAGCATGTTCCTGTGCTTAACAGGCTCACTTATAATTTCGGGCTCTCTGCGCTGGTCTTTATTGGAATCACGGGAAATAAATTCAGCGATATTTTTGATGTCAGGCTGCTCAAGGTCCTTTTTCCTGTATATTTTATATACATTGCCCTGGTTTTTTTGGCATTTTATTTTACAAAAATAAATACCCGTACCAAAAGTGCCATTGTGGTATCATCGTACCGCAACAACATGGCTTTCATCGGTATGCCGATACTTTTATATGCTTTTGGAAATCTTGCAGCAGCCAAGGCGAGTATTGTCATAGCTGTTTTGCTGCCCTTAAATATTATAATGACAGCCGTGTTTTACCAGGTCTTTAACATATCTTTAAATGCAGCTGTTGATGGCAATAATAATATTGCGCGCGGGTTCAACATAAAAAGGCTCTTAAAGGAAATACTGCTCGATCCTGTCATTATTGCAGTTGCAGCAGGGCTGGTTATATCATATTTTAATTTGCCGCTTCCAATACCGGTAAAAAATATTTTTTCTATTTTATCGGATATGGCCGTTCCTCTTGCTTTAATATCAATAGGTTCTTCTTTTAAGTTTTCGCATATTAAAAATAATATGAAATATCTGGCTCTTATAAGTTTTTCCAAACTGGTTGTTTTTCCGCTTATCGCAATGATTTTTAGCTATTATGTTTTCAAGCTGCAGAGTCTTGATGCTGCGGTTATTGTCATATTATTCGGGACACCAATAGCGGTTGCCACCTATATGCAGAGCGCCAAATATGATACTGACCGCGACTTTATATCTTCTGCAATTATAACCTCGACAATTGCTTCCGCAGTGACACTTTCAGTTTGGCTGTTTATTGTAAAAGTGGTTTTTTAATTGCAGTATAGTAATTTTTTAAGTATTTACTATAAGACTATCCAAACACGGCTCTCTGTTTTAGAGGCTTTTAGCATCTTCGGCATTTTTGTAGATTTTTCCTTTTTCTTTTGATATTTTACCTAGCTTCTCCCATTCCGATTCTGTAAACTTGTCCTCTACGAGCTTAGGAATCAGGATTATACGGTTGCCGTCATTTTCAATTTCAAAGAGATCTCCCGGTTTTGAATCAGTCTGCTTTAATACCTTTGAAGGAATTGTAATTGTATTTCTTTGGCTTAATTGTCTAACCATTTAGTCATCACCATTTCATTAATAAAACAAAATATCGGAATTTTAGTAAATCAGTAATTCAGTATTCTGCAAAAATTATAATTTAGTATAATATAAGATGTCAACACTCTGAAAATGTCATTCGTAAAGCATTTGGTAAAAGAAATAGCTGCCCATAACTTTTCTTACATAATTTCGTGTCTCATCATATGGAATAAGCTCGATAAACTCGTCTATATTTTTATCGCCTCTCTCTGATATCCACTTGCTCATTGCTCCAGGCCCTCCATTATATGCGCCGCTTGCAAAATAATTGTTACCGTTGAAGTTTTTTAGCTGCTCGCTTAAGTAAAAACATCCCATTTTTATGCTGATCTCAGGGTCAAGAAGCATCTGGCTGTTGAAATTTTTAATGCCGAGAGAATTTGCTATACCTTTCCCTGTTGCAGGCATTACCTGCATAAGTCCCAAAGCGCCGACATATGAACCTGCCTCAGGGTCAAATCTTGATTCTTCCCTCATGACTGCAAGGACAAAGAGCGGGTCGACCCCATATTCAGTGCTGTATTTTTTTATATAATCCGGGAAAGCATACGGATAAATAAGATAGTAAAGGTAATCTTTATAAGGAGTTTTCAGGCTGTTTAAGAGTTTGGAATAACTGCCTGATATGACTTTCTGGGAATTTATATAATCCATTGCCTTAAGATATAAGGTCGAAAGCTGAAGCAGCCCCATATTATTATCCTCAAACTGATTATGCGCCGCCTCAATTTCCTTATCAGCGCTCTGGAAGAATTCCAGGATGAGAAGCTCTTTGGCCTTGTCGATGTGGCCGTAGAAAACTTTATCAGTATTTTCTGCAGGGGCGTCAGTGCCGGTTGTTGTGCTGCTGCTGTTTGCGCCGTTATTATCAAGGTCATCGTAAACATCAGGCAGGATGCTTCCTATCTGTGGATTATTAGGATAAACACTTGTATTGATGGTCCCTAACTGCACAGTCTGGCCCGCTTCTTCAAGATATTTTTTTGCGGCGAAAGTGTAATAAGAATAAGTTTTTTGGCCCACGATTTTTTGATATATGGCAAGAGCCTTATCTTTATCTCCAAGCTTTTCAGACGATTTTGCCTGCCAGAACATGCCCTTTTCACCCAGCATTGCCCCTTTAAACTTTGCAGACATGCCTTCGAAAGTACCCACCGCTGAAGTAAAATCCTCAAGCTTGTATTCTATCCAGCCGAGTTCCCAATATGCATCCGGCAGCTTGTCGCCATTGGGATATTCGTTTACTATCCGTTTAAAATATTTCCGGGCATTGTCAAAATCATTACTAAAAAAATAAATCCTCCCGGTCCTGTATAAAGCGTCGTCTGCATAATTGCTGGTTGGGAATTTTTCGAGCAGCAAAGCGTATCTCTCGATTGCATCGTTATCAAGGTCAAGATTTGTATCGATCCTTCCAAGAAAATACAGGTTATCATCAGCAAATGCGCCTGAAGGAGATTTCTTATAGCTTGAAAGAAGGTATTCTTTGGATGCCGAATAGTTTCTTATATTAAAGTAACACATCCCGGTCCTGTAAAGAGTCTTTATAGACAGGTTTTCATCTATTGTGTTGAATTTTGCGCTATCAAGTATTATTTTATATTCAGCATGGTCACTTTCATAAAGATACAGGTCATAAAATACTTGCCCACGGTTGTAATAATCCTGGAGGGTTGGTGTAAATTTTTCAGTTTTGCCGCTGTCAGAAAGTGCCTTGATTGCATCATACGATGCTGGACCGTATCCGCTTTGGGGATATTTAAGCCATATTTTTTTGTGGCTCTCAAAAGCGCTTGAAAACTTGCCGTTTCTCTCCTGGCAGACCGCAAGCTGGTAAAGGCTGTATGGGAGCAAGTCTGACTTTGGAAAATCACTCATAAATTTTTCATAGGCAGGCTCTGCCTCTATATAGTCTGTGGTCATAAAAAAGAGGTCCGCGTATTCCAGGCTTGCTTTTTCAGTAAATATTGAATCAGGATAAAATGATTTAAGCTTTAAATAATACTCCCTGGATTTTTCATATTTTTTTTCCATGAGCAGACTCTTGGCATAATAATAGAAGACATGATCAGCCAGGACCGTGTATGTGTCTTTTACTTGGTTTAAGTAGTATTCGGCGATAACATAATCCTGTTTTTCAAATGCTTCCACGCCTTTTTTAAAATAATCACGTTGCTTCGCAGGGTCCGTAATGCCAAATTCAGTGCCTTTTTTACTTCCGGAATCATTACCAGTTATAGTTTCGCCGGATGTGTCGCTAATGCCGCCTGTTTCTGGTGCAGCGGTCGTTTCCACTGCGGATGTTGTTACTTCAGGGAGTGATGTGCCGTCAGGCAGGGATGTATCAGAAGACTGTTGTTGGGAGGATTCAGACACAGCTGAAGGGTCCTCCGATTGGCTGCCTGAAGTATTGCTGCCTCCTGAAGTATTGGCTGAAACCCTGGTTAAAAGCGACTGCTTAAATTGGCCGCATCCGGAAAAAACACTTAAGACAATTACAATTAAAGCCAGCACCAGACTTGTTTTTATAATTTTCCCTAACATAGTAATTGCTACTATACCAGATTATAAAAAATTTATCATTTGTAACCAATTGATATAATCATGCATACGCTTTTAATATATAAAGCCATATTTGGCGAGACATCGTCAGGATGCATATTTTTAATCCATGAAACCACATTTTATAAGATTTCGTCAACAGAATCCATGTCTTTAACCCTTAGATGTCCGCATGGATTTAAATGTATTTATCAGTCCGTTTGTAGAACTGTCGTGGGAGCTTACCTTGCTTTCACCATCCAGCTCAGGAAGGATTTTTTTTGCAAGTTCTTTTCCAAGCTCGACACCCCACTGGTCAAAACTGTATATGTTCCAGATAATTCCCTGGACAAATATTTTATGCTCATACATTGCAATAATGCTTCCCAGAGTCCGGGGGGTGAGTTTTTTAAACAATATGGAATTTGTCGGCCGGTTGCCCTCAAATACTTTAAAAGGCGCCAGCTTTGCAATATCTTTGGAACTCAGACCCTTAAGGCGCAGTTCTGTGACGACCTCTTCTTCTGTGCGGCCATTCATCAAAGCTTCAGTCTGTGCTAGGAAATTTGATATCAGTATCGCGTGGTGGGCACCTGTGGGATTGTGGCTTATTGCAGGAGCAATAAAATCGCACGGGACAAGCTTTGTGCCCTGGTGTATAAGCTGGTAAAAGGCGTGCTGCCCGTTGGTTCCCGGCTCACCCCATATAACAGGTCCGGTCTGGTAATTTACTTTTTTTGCGGTCCTGTCAATATATTTGCCGTTGCTCTCCATGTCTGCCTGCTGCAAATATGCAGGGAACCTGTGCATGTACTGGTCGTATGGAAGAATTGCCTGTGACTGCGCGCCGAAGAAATTGCTATACCAGATCCCAAGGAGGGCAAGGATTACCGGAATGTTTTTTTCGGGCGGCGCCTGAGCAAAATGCCTGTCCATTGCATGTGCCCCCTCCAAAAGACTTATAAAATTATCAAAACCTATAGAGCAGGCAATTGAAAGCCCGATTGCGCTCCATAACGAATACCGACCCCCGACCCAGTCCCAAAAGGCTAACATATTATCCGTATCTATGCCGAAATTCCTAACAGCTTCTTTGTTAGTCGAAATAGCGATAAAATGTTTTTTTACATATTCGGGATTTTCCGCCTTTTTAAGAAACCAGTCACGAGCAGTATGGGCATTGGTCATTGTCTCCTGTGTCGTGAAAGTTTTTGACGAGATCATAAAAAGGGTTGTTTCGCAGTTTAATTGTTTCAGGATTTCGACGATATGGGTGGCGTCAATATTTGAAACAAAATGAGCGTTAATACCTTTTAAAGCGTAAGGTTTTAACGCCTCTGTTACCATAACGGGCCCTAAATCTGAACCACCTATCCCGATATTTACTATATCAGTTATTCTTTTACCGGAATAACCCTTCCAGCCGCCCGAGATGATTTTTTGACAAAAAGATTTCATTTTATCCAATACTGCATTAACATCCAGCATGATATCTTTCCCATCGACAATAACAGCAGAGTTTGACCTGTTGCGAAGCGCAGTATGCAGCACTGAGCGGTTTTCTGTTTCATTTATTTTTTCCCCGGAAAACATCTGCTCTGCGGCATTTCTGACCCCGCATTCTTTAGCTACCCCAAGCAGCAATTGTACTGTTTCTTCATCTATAATGTTTTTTGAATAATCAAACAGCAAATCTTCAAATGTAATTGAGAATTTTAAAAACCTGTCCCCATCACCGGCAAATGCATCTTTCAGGGAAAAATTCTTCATTTTGAGATAATGTTTTTCAAGCCCAGCCCAGGCTTTTGTTTTTACCGGATTTATCTTTTGAAGCATAATATACCTCCTTTATAAGGTTAGCAGTCAGCAAAATTCTGCAAAGTAAAAGTTAAAAAGTACCAGTTAAGGAAAAATTAAAAAAGTACCATCAAAAATTCCAAGAAGCGCAATTAAAAATTGCCTGTAAAAAAATTTATAAGTAATTATATCAATATTTTATTGTAAACCGGCACGCTCATTCTTTAAAGACTATATTTATTTTAAATAATTCACTTAAAATAAAAAACTTTGACATCTCTTAAATATAAAAACTTTGACATCTCTTAAATATAAAAACTTTTAAATCTCTTAAATATAAAAGCTTCTAAATCTCTTAAAAATAAAAGCTTATACTTCACTTAAAATAAAAGCTTTATAATAAAAAGTCTTATAACTTATAATACTTATCATGGAAAGAAAAAAAGTGCTTGTAGCAATGAGCGGGGGAGTCGATTCTTCTGTAGCTGCATATTTGCTGAAAAATGAAGGTTTTGAAACTGTAGGGATGACAATGTGTTTTGGCATTGAAAGCGATGCGAAGTCACCCGGGCGACAAAGGTGTTGCGGTGTGGAGGCCATAAATGATGCAAGGCAGGTCTGCAGTGTTTTGGGGATAGCGCATTATGTTTCAGATTATTCAAAACCTTTAAAAGAAAAAGTAATAAACAGGTTTATAAGAAGCTATCTAAGCGGCAAAACGCCAAATCCCTGCATGGACTGCAACAGGTATTTAAAATTTGAAATGCTGCTGGATTATGCAAAATACCTCGGATTTGATTATTTCGCAACGGGCCATTATGCAAAAATTATAAAAACCGGCCAGGATTATATCCTTGCAAAAGCCAAAGATGCAAAAAAGGACCAGAGTTATTTTTTATATGTAATAAAGAGGGAAAACCTGCCGCTGGTCAAATTTCCGCTTGGGGAGTATGAAAAAGCAGAAATAAGAAAGATTGCAGAAGATACAGGGCTCCCGGTTGCGCAAAAAGAGGAGAGCCAGGATATATGTTTTCTTGATGATAATTACAGGGATTTTATCAAAACTGAAAAATCTGCCCGGATGAGGCCCGGGGCCATAATCGATAAAAAAGGAAATGTTATGGGCGAACATCAGGGGGTGGCAAATTATACTATTGGGCAGAGAAAAGGGCTGGGCATCAGTTTTGCCGAGCCGCTTTTTGTAACCGGCATTGATGCGGCAAAAAACCTGGTTACTATCGGCACAAAAGGTGAACTTAAAGCCGGAGGGCTTGTTTTAAAAGACATTAACCTCCTGGTTGACAAAATGCCCCCAAGAGCAAATGTTAAAATAAGATATCAGTCTTCGGAGATCCCCTGCAGCATAAAGATGCTTAAGGCGACCGCCAGGGTAATATTTGATGAGCCGCGCGAATCTGTTTCCCCGGGCCAGAGCGCAGTATTTTATGAGGGTGATATTGTTCTGGGCGGCGGCATAATAAGCAAAAGGCTGTGATAACGAAGCGCCAGTGAAATTTATTGTAGATGGTGGGATAATGAACCTTGTTGCCGACATTTATCTAAATAATTTATTTCAAATGCCTATTAATTTTTTACTAAAATACTTCATTATCTGTTGAATCTGTATTTGGCATTTTAATTTACAGGTATCGAAGTAGAAGAGTCTGTGGCGTTTTTTTATGAATAAAGTTTGTTTTTTATTTAATGAAAGGCTAAAAATATGACCCCGAAACAGATAATACTTAAAAGGCTGGCTAAAGATAAATCCTGCAGGTGCGGCGTAGGCAACCCTGTGTCTTCGACAACAATTGAGCAGATGAAGATCATGGATTCCTATTTTCCCGAGGCACATTATGAGTCCGATAAAATGTATGAACTTGCAAGGGCAAATTACGAAGTCCTTGAATATGATATCATCATGCCGGTCTTTTCAGTAGTGATTGAATCATTTGCGCTTGGCTGCGAAGTAAAGTGGGGCCGGCCCGATATGATGCCCCAGGTAACGGGGAAATTATGGAAAGATTACAGCGATATCAAAATAGACCCCGGTTTTATGGATAATTATGCAGTCAAAGCTGTCCTTGATTGCATTTCAAAGCTAAAGAAGAACTATCCCGATATTGCTGTTGCAGGAAAAGTAT
>JBBQDW010000065.1:0-10913 GCA_038320085.1 Candidatus Humimicrobiales bacterium | reverse complement strand
GCAGCAAAATAAAGCCAGTTAAATTTGCCTTCATTAAAAGCAAGAGCTGAGCCAATAAATCCAGCCATTATTGTACCCAGATAGAAGGGAGCTCTTATTGCTCTTAGCCATAATTTAATTTTGAACATTTGAAATCCTTTTAATGCGAATTATCCGGTTAAAAATTTCAAAAATTATATATAATATTTTTTGTAATGTATATAACTTTAAACTACAAGAATTTGTTTTTACTGCCGACTGTTTTTTAGTCTCTTTCACAATCAGGTATAAACAGTGCCTTTATGCCCTTTCCGCTTCGAAGGTCAGCAAAAACTTTTTCCCAATCCTCTATTGATCCCTTATGCGTGATAAGCTTTGTAAGGTCCATTTTAGTGTTTGAAGCAATCGCTAGGGCCCTGTCCCAGCTTGTGTAGTTAGTGCTGAAATTGAAATACATATCAAGAACTTTTTTCTGTGCCGTATTCCAGTTTACATTTACAAAAGGCTTCCCGGTCATTCCTACAACGCAAACCCTACCAAGTTTTCTTGCTGCATTTATAGCAGTCTGGATGCCGTTTTCATTTCCTGAAGCCTCTATTACAATGTCTGCCATTTTACAATCTGTATGTTCTGATATTATGGAAATTGCATCTTGCTTTAAAACATTTATGGCCATATCCGAACCCAGCTGCAACGCAACAGGAAACCGCACTGCTTCATCCTGGTCCACCCCCAACATGAAAATCTTTCCTGCTCCGTTTTCCTTTGCCGCAAACGCGCATAATATCCCTATAGGTCCGGCTCCGACAACTACCACTGTATCCTGAGCCATAACCTTAACACGCTCGCATACATAATTTACTGCTACCGCCAGCGGCTCTGTGAGGGCCGCTATTTCATCAGAAAGACTGTCAGGTATCTTGTGCAGAAGTTTTGCAGGCATTGTTAGGTAGTCAGTGAATGCTCCGTTCTGGCCCCATCCCGGAGACCTTTTTTCCGGGCAAATCTGCCAATAGCCCCGCCTGCAAATGTCGCAGACCATACATGCTTCCGCATGAGGTTCGGCCACTACCCTGTCGCCGATTTTTACATTCCTGACCTCACTGCCTATTTCTTCAACTACTCCGGAAAATTCATGACCCAGTGTGACAGGCGGGTAGTATGTAAATTCATCATCAAATATATGAAGATCCGTACCGCAGATTCCTGCAGCTTTTACTTTTATAAGCGCGTCTCCATCTCTTTTTACTAAAGGTTTGGCTACATCACGCACTTCTACAAATCCTTTGCCCCTGTCGTATTTTTGCAATGCCCTCATAAAATTCCTTAACCTTTCATCAGTAAATGCATCAGCTAATTGTATATCTTTGTATCAGTTAATATTTAATTCTAGATAATATCCATCATCGGTCCCTGATAGGGAAGAGCAGCGTTATTGACAAAGCTTCCCGAAGTATTTAAGGATTTTTATTTGGCCGGCGCTTTTCTGCTCCTCTTAGATTCAAGTTCGGTTGTTGCGATTTTCCGTATCCTTATCGATTTTGGGGTCACTTCGACCAGCTCACTGTCGTCAATATATTCAAGCGCGTCATCCAGGCACATAATCCTCGGAACATTAAAATGCTCCATTCCCCCGTCACCTTTGGAGCGCATGTTGGATAACTGCTTTTCCTTGCAGACATTTACCCATATATCTTCCTTGCGGGAGTTTTGTCCGACAACCTGGCACTTATATACATCAGAGCCGGGGCCAAAAAACAATTCACCCCTGTCCTGAACATTTGTAAGGCCGTAAAGCCGGGTCGTGCCTGTCTCATGAGCAACCAGCGAACCTCTTTCACGCTCTCTCCATTCAGCTTTTTCAGGCATATACTGGTAAAAAAGACTGTTTAATATGCCAAGCCCCCTGGTATCTGTCATAAATTCCCGCCTGTATCCAAACAGGCCGCGTGTCGGAATTATAAATTCAAGATGAACTATTTTTTCCTTTACTTCCATTTTCTTCATTAATCCGTATCGGCTTCCCAATTTTTGTATTACTGCGCCGGAATACTCTTCCGGTACAGAAATAAAGACTTCTTCAAAAGGAATAAATTTTTTCCCCTTTATAATTTTAATTATGACCTGCGGTTGGGAAACCTGCAATTCGTATCCTTCCCTGCGTAATCTTTCAATAAAAATAGCCAGATGGAACTCTCCCCTGCCAGAAACGGCCCAGCCGCCCTCAGGATTATCTTCTACTTTTAATGCCACGTCATTTTCAAGTTCCTTATACAGCCTTTCCCTTATCTGCCTTGAAGTTGTAAACTGGCCCTCTCTTCCTGCAAAAGGCGAATTATTAATGGAAAAAGTCATTTTGACAGTAGGCTCTTCAATCTCAATTAAAGGCAGGGCCACCGGTGCGATGACATCAGCTACAGTCTCGCCAATCATAATATCAGGTATGCCTGCAATTGCTACAATCTCCCCTGCTACAGCCTCGCTTATTTCAGTTTGCGCCAAACCCACAAATGTAATAAGTGAACTCAGGCGGAACTTCTTCATCATTCCTTCGCGGTTTATCTGGACGACTTCCTGCCAGGATTGGATCTTTCCGTTGTAAATGCGCCCTATGCCGACACGGCCCCTGTAGTTATCCCATTTTATTGAAGTAACAAGCATCTGCAGCGGAAGGTTTACATCGCCGGCGGGAGCCGGTATATAGCTTATTATCTCATCAAATAATGGAGTAATATCCTGCATTAAATGCAAATGAGGCTCCAAGCCTGATTTACCCATTCTCGATGATGAATAAACAACCGGAAAATCAGCAGTTTTTTCATCTGCGCCCAAATCTATAAAAAGGTCAAAAGTATCATTTAGAGCTTTGTTTATATTTGCATTCGGTTTGTCTATCTTATTTATGACTACAATGATCTTATGTTTAAGCTCAAGTGCTTTTCTTAATACAAATCGGGTCTGCGGCATGGGCCCTTCCTGGGCGTCAACAAGCAGGAGTGAACCTTCGGCCATTTTTAAGACTCTTTCAACTTCTCCCCCAAAATCAGCATGGCCCGGTGTGTCTATAATATTTATCTTTACGCCGCGCCAGATAACTGATGCGTTTTTTGAAAAAATCGTGATCCCACGTTCCCTTTCGAGCTCGTTGCTGTCCATGATGCAGTCTGCAGCAGCATCTTCCTTGTTTAACTTTGTTTGGGACTGACGAAGCAAAGAATCAACAAGGGTAGTCTTGCCATGGTCAACGTGCGCTATAATTGCTATATTTCGAATTTCCATAATCTCTCACTTTTTAATTGTCACTGCCAGATGTTATTATTTTAACGGCCACCCGGCGTGGCTTTTCTCAATGGCTGTTGGTTTATTATTTTTAAAAAATATTGTCTTGCGGCTTATTTTTTAGCTTTACTATGTTAAACCTCTTGCGCCATAATTGCAACACCTGTTTTATTGTGTTTTTTTGTGTGTTTTTTTATGTGTTTTTTGTTTGCAGCAGCCGTTTAGAAATGTTCTCTTGTTGTCACAATAGAAATGTCCTATTTTTTAGTATCATTTGAAAGGTTGCCGAATCAATTCTTTTCGGCGCTCCGCGTTGATGCTTTTTTGCTCCATTATTTCTTGCCCTTCTTTTATCCAATACCTGCTGCCATCAGGTTTTCTGTCTAAAAACAAATTGCCGTTATACCTTCAGGGTTTTTTTGTAATACTTACGGATAATTACAAAAATGACAAAAAATACCATAAATATGATAGCTATTGCCATTGACATTATAAAACTATATCCGGCTATAAGCTTGATTACAAAAGGAATTACGCTGCCGCTTGCTATTCCCAACACAAATAATACAGTCAGTGAAAATTCTTTTCCTGAACCAAAAATTTTGCCAGCAGTAGAAATTAACAGTGGCGGTATACCTGAAAAACCAAGACCAATAAGCCCTGCACCAATATAATTTACATTTTGTCCCGTCGGAAAAATTGCAATAATTAATCCGAATATACTGATAACAGACAACGCCAGCAATAAAGTACCGGCCTTAAATTTATATGATAAAAAGCTTATTATAATTCTTCCTGCAAATATCCCTATCCAGAATATGGATACTATAACACTGGCGCTATAAAGGTCAAATAACTTATCTAACCTGAAAAAAGTTGGCGCCCAGGAAAACATTACCACCTCGGACATAACATAGAGAATCATTAAAATTACAGTAAAGAGCATGTATATATTTTTATCTTTATGCCTGAAAAATTCTTTTATGGGAATGCTTTCCTTTTGTATTAAGAAGCAGGCTTTCTTTTTTCTATTCACAAAGAGATACGACATAAGAGAAATCAAAGTCAGACCTATCGCTATCAGGTATATTATTCTCCAGTTTATTTGTTTGTTTATCAGGCTTGAAGCAATAATCGGGGAGGCCAGAGCACCGATTGCAAAAAAGCCATGACCTAAATTAACCACACTGTCTTTATTTTTTACGCCGCCTTCCAGCATGCTCAGGTTAGCATTCATGAATATCAGCCCAAAAAGACAGCCTGAAATAAAATATAATACATAGAAAAAATATAAAGAAGTTGTCAGCGTTAAACCGGTTAATACTGGGATAATTATAATATATGTCCATACAATCACTTTAGTATTATTAAATTTTCTGTTTAAAAATATTAAAGTCATGATGCCGACAATCTGTCCTATCATGAAACAGGTTATTACCAGATTCATATTTTCCGGTGAAACGTTAAAAGACTTACTGATATCCAGAAGAATGGGGCTTGCCAGCATCATGAAAAACGACATAAGAAACAAAGAAAGATAGTTGGGAAACTCCATTAAATAGTTTTTAAGATTCTCATTTTTCAAATAATTTATCCTTTTTCATATAATACTTGCTTTTAATTAGAAATAATAAAAGATTTGGGGCAAACCCCGAGAGGTTTAGTAACCTAAAGCGATAGCTAAGGTGAGCAGTCACTCGGGGTATTTTTTTGTTTAAACCCTTTTTATTAATATGCAATTTTTTGCAATATTATGTCTGCTTAATAGCTATATATTGCTTTTAAATCAAACATCTTGTTAAAATCCGGCAAGGATTGTTATACTTATGAACTATTATGGCTAAAATAGAATTGACGCTTAAAGAATTATGGCTAAAATACAATTGACGCTTAAAAAATTATGGCTAAAAAAGAATTAACACTTAAAGACAGATTATCAAGGCTGACCTATATTCAGGCTTGCAAGCTGCTGGGACCTGAGGGCAGCAAGCTTATCATGCAGGGCGGGAAGTTTGAAATAACTTCAATAGAGGAAAGTGTTTATCTGGATAATAACTTGTTTAAGTTATCTGTTGAGGGGGTATTTGTTACGATAACCCTGGACGCCGGTGTCCGCGGGCTGCTGAATTTTAGCTGTAATAATTGCCAGGGGCTTTGTGACCATATCGGGGCGGCTTTTTCTTTGATACTTGAAGAAAAAACAATGCTGGGGCTGGCTAAACCCCCGATTGAAAGGATACCATCTGAGAGTTTAAATGAGGCCGAACTTATAGCCAGGGCTCTTGAGGAACGTCTGGAAAGATCGAAAACTGAGCGGATGACTGTTGAAAGCAGCAACCCGCAAATATTGTGGACGGATTATATTGTCACAAATTCACGTTCCGGCAAGAGCTATCGAGTAGCTCTGCGCGGCTGGAAGAGAGGCGAATCATATTGTTCCTGCCAGGATTTTAAAAAGAATACTCTGGGCATATGCAAGCATATTATGTATGTCCAGCAAGACTCAAGGCACAAGTTTAGCGCAGAGACAAAGAAACTTCCTTACGATCAGAAGGATTTTGCAGTGTATATCCTCTATGGCAATGATTTACAATTACGATTGCTTTACCCAATGAAAGTTTCCGCAGAAATCATTACAAAAATTAAACCGTTAATGAACCGCAACATTAAGGATGTGCATAAATTATTACAATGTGTTCGCAGCCTGGAAGCAGGCGGCCATAATGTAAACATCTATCCTGATGCTCAGGAATATATAGAATTCTTACTTCATCAGGAGCGGGTAAATAAACTGGTGGAACAAATCCGGGAGAATCCCGCCAATCATCCATTGCGAAAAACCCTGCTCAAAGCAGAGTTGCTTCCATATCAGCTCGACGGCATAGCCTTTGCCGTTGGAGCAGGCCGTGCAGTACTGGCCGATGATATGGGACTCGGTAAAACGATACAGGGAATTGGAGTCGCAGAGCTTCTATCCCGTGAATCTGCCATTAAAAAGGTGCTTGTAATTTGTCCGACTTCTCTAAAATCACAATGGCGCAGCGAAATCCTTCGTTTCTCTGAGAAAGATTGCCATTTGGTCCTCGGCAGTGCGCCGCAGCGGGCAGCCCAGTATAACAATGCCTGCTTTTTTACGATTTGTAATTATGAACAGGTTTTACGAGATAACAGGTTAATTGAGCAGGTCCGCTGGGATTTAATCATAATTGATGAAGGACAGCGTATAAAAAACTGGGAGGCCAAGACCACGCAAATGATAAAATCTCTGCAAAGCCCGTTTGCTCTGGTGCTTTCGGGAACACCGCTGGAAAATAGGCTGGATGATCTATTTTCAGTGGTAGAATTTGTCGATGACCGGCGTTTGGGACCGTCATTTAGATTTTTTAACACCTTTCGTGTCGTAGACGAAAAAGGTAAACTGCTGGGCTATAAGAATCTGGACACACTACGGGAAAAACTCAGTCCTGTATTACTTCGCCGGACACGCAGCGAAGTTATAAAGCAGCTGCCGCAGCGTACCGACAATATAATTCGGATACCTGCAAGCAGTGAGCAATTCGAGGTTAATCGCGCCCAGAAAATGATTATTCAGTCAATCGTCAACAAGTCATATATTTCCGAGATGGATTTACTGCGTTTGCAAAAGGCCCTTTTAATTTGCCGGATGGCCGCAGACAGTACATTTTTAGTAGATAAAAAGCCGCCGGGGTATTCGACAAAGATTGAACGCCTTAGTGAACTGCTCGAAGACCTAAATGCCGAAGAAGGCCGCAAGATTTTGCTGTTTTCGGAGTGGACAACAATGCTAAGCCTCATTGAACCAATATTAAAAAAGCTGAAAATGGAATATGTCAGGCTGGATGGCTCAGTACCTCAGAAAAAACGCGCCCAGCTTGTATATGAATTTCAGAATAACCCTGTCTGCAAGTTATTTATAGCGACAAATGCAGGCTCAACCGGGCTGAATCTGCAAACGGCTGATACAGTTATTAATGTCGATCTGCCCTGGAACCCGGCAATACTGGAACAGCGAATCGCCCGTGCTCACCGCATGGGCCAGAAAAATCCTGTGCAGGTCTATATCCTCGTGACTGAAGATACGATTGAAGAAGGGATGCTCGGTACGCTTTCGGCCAAAAAAGAGATTGCGCTGGCTGCGCTGGATATTAACAGTAAAATTAATAAAGTTGATATGGCCAGTGGGGCCGAAGCACTCAAACGCCGGCTGGAAATATTATTAGGTCATCCGGAAGACGCTCCGGTTGACATAAGTGAGATGGACAGGCAAAAACAACAGGCTGAAAAGACAGCCGTCAAAGAGAAAGTAGCTGCCGCTGCAGGCGAACTGTTCATATCTGCATTCAACCTTTTAGGACAGATCCTTCCGCAAAGGACAGACGATGAAACGTTTGAACAAAAGAAAGATTCTATCAGGACCTATCTGCAGGACTTTATGGAAACAGATGAACAGGGCCATTTGGAATTAAAGCTGAAACTGCCGGACCAGTCAGCGCTGGATAATATTGCCGCAACACTGGCAAAGCTGGTAAAGTAATCAAAAATATGGCTGGCAGTATGCGGCGGCAAATGACATATAACAGCAACCAGTATGCATCGGCAAATGACATATAACAGCAACCAGTATGCATCGGCATCTATGTATTCTATAATCTACTTTATTTTATATCTTGCTGCTCTGCCTAAGCCGATTAAGGATGATACTCATCTTTTATTTTTATTTTACTTCATAATAATCTGAAATCCTGCCCCGTCCGGCCAGGATTGAATGTACTTTTTCCAGTTCATCCGGAATAGCTATGTTCTGTGGGCATTTTTCCAGGCACTTATTACATTTGGTGCACATTGATGCATTTCCGTTTGGATTTTTTTTATCAAGTTTTTCTTTAGAACCGGCCAGGCCCCTGTATCCCCTTTTCGTCATCCATTTACTAAAATTGCTGCCGGTTAAGTACACATTATTTAAAATAGCAAAATTCTGGGGGATATTTACTCCTGATGGGCAGGGCATGCAGTATTCACATGAGGTACAGGCAACCAATATCTTTTCCTGGAATATTTTGGCAAGTTTGGATATAGTCTCCTCATCCTCTTTGCTTAAAGAATTAATACCTGAGCGATTGGCAATATCACAATTCTGTTCGACCATTTGCCTGGACCCCATTCCGCTTAGCACTGTGGCGACCTCCAGACGGTTCCAGAGAAATTGAAGGGCCCATTCAACAGGCGGTCTTTTACTATTTGCTGTTTTCATTATTTTAAGTGCCTCAGCAGGAGGATTTACCAGTCTGCCACCTTTTAATGGCTCCATAATAACTACTGCAATACCTTTGGAGTGCGCGTAAGCCAAACCCGTTGTTGTAGCCTGAAACATGGTGTCTAAATAATTATATTGGATCTGTACAATATCCCAGTTGTAATAATCTATAATTTCTTTAAAAACCGGGAACGTATCGTGAAAAGAAAAACCTATATGTTTGATGAGCCCTTTATTTTTTGCCTTTTCCATCTCATCTATAAGACCCAGATTTTTAATTTTACCAAATAAACCTTTGTTTATACTGTGGAAAAGATAGCCATCCAGGTAATCGGTTTGGAGCCTTTTAAGCTGTCTGTTAAGATACTGCGCAAAATCTCCCCTATTTATCACAATATGTATAGGCAGTTTTGACACAAGATGTACCTTCTCCCTGTAGCCATCCTTTAGTGCTTCGCCGAGTATCTTTTCACTGTCTCCAAGATGGTAATACCAGGCAGTATCGATATAGTTTATACCCAGGTCAATACCATGCCTGATAAGCCTGATTGAAGATTCGCTGTCGGCCCTTAGCCGGTTAAGCTTCCTTGTCGGCAGCCTCATGCAGCCAAAACCAAGCGCAGACACTTCCCAATCAAGCGATCCCATTTTTCTGTATTTCATAGTAGTTAAGTCTCTATATGGTTATTATATTTTTATCCCGGCTTTTGAAATAGCGCCTGGAACCGGGAATTAGTTTTAGTATTAAATCAGATATATCCGTTTCCTTATTTAAAATACAGTCCGGCAACTTTCATTTGCTCGTTTATCTTTTTAAATGTAATTTCAACACTGACGCCCTTGGAATTTTCAAAATCTGCAGTGTAGGTCGCAGTTGTCAGATCATTGGTTATATTGACACCAACTATTTTTTTGGAACCTTCCACATAATTACCGACTGCGCCATTTATCTGGGCAATAAAATCAGTAAAATTTTCCGCATTTAGCTCAGTTTTCATAGTTTCATCAAAATCTTTTGAGAAACCGGTATAATCAGACTTATTCATTGACAGCAAAATATTTTCGGTTATTGGGTCTGAAAATTGTGCAACTTTTCCGCAACCGGTGAAAACTGCAACTGATAATAAAATCGCTATTAATGTCAGGGCCAAAATAGCAGCCAGTTTGTTTTTATTCATTTTTACCTTCCTTCCAAGCATATTGATATTTTGAATTATTATTAATAATTAAAACTTATTTGTACAGAATATATTTTTTAATTAACAGAATTTTTAAAAAGAAAATACCGTTTCCCGGGAATTGATATGGTTAATGCCGGAAAATAATTATCAGCAAAAGAATCAATCCTGAATCAATTCTATATTTTCAAACTTTTTAAAATGGTCATCGAAAGAAAAGAATTTGTTTACTTCGTTTTTGGATGAGTGGCTGTATATATATGCATCCACAAAATTCACATTTAAATCCCGGTAGACATCCAGAGCTTTAAAGATAATCTGTTTGTTTTCCAGGATGATATTTCTTTTAAGCATCAATACTTTAACCTTTTCACATATTTCTTTCTTAGAAAGTTCAAACACCTTTTCCAGCACATAAACAAGCTCTGATACAACCAAATCGCAAACATACAATCTATATTTGTCTGATTCCATTTTATTAAAAAAACTGGAAACCTTTTCAGATAATTCGAGTGGTTCGCCGGTCAGATACCTTAAGAATATATTGGTATCAGCATATACAGTATTACTCATCTATGACCTCTTTAGCATGTTCTTTTTGGGCAATTGATTCTATCTCTTTCCAGCTTTTTTTCTTATATTTGTCCGGTATTTTTATGGAACCTTTTAAAGTCTCGAAAGATTCAAATCTTTCCATGACTATCAAATTATCCACAATCCTGACTTCCAGATTGTCAGATTCCTTCAGTGAAAGCTTTTCCCTTATTTCTTTTGGAATAGTAACCTGTCCTTTTCTGGTTATTACAGTCCTACCCATAATATTCTCCTTGTTATTATTATATAGTAGTACTATAAATAATTAGTAAGAAAATGTAAATAAATAATTGGCTATCAGGGATAAAATCGGGAAGAACAATATTACGCAAATGAAATTTATGTAAATACGCACGGGATCCCTATTGCAAACATTACAGGCAAATATTACAGAAATGCTGTGAGTAAATCTCTATTTGCTGAAAAATGTTATAAAGTTTAAAATGAGCGTATATATAAAAATAGTTAATTTATTTGCGATTTAGATTATGGCGACCGATGTATGGTTTGATTCAGAAATGATGCATATCCGACTTCTTGACAGCAGAGAGGTAAGCATTCCCCTGGAGTGGTTTCCAAGATTATGGGAAGCAACAAATGAGCAGAGG